>JALFAD010000080.1 GCA_022772525.1 Clostridiales bacterium | reverse complement strand
TCGAGCAGGCCCAATGGCGTAACGACTACCAACCGGGTGCGTAACGCATTGTCAGCGGCGACTCGCCGCTAAAGGACAATGTGGCTGAAAGCCGATAGGCACAATACGAAATACCGGGCCGTCCGCAATAGACAGCCCGGTATTTTTTCTTACAGCGTTGCCGCCATGACGGCCTTGATGGTGTGCATCCGGTTTTCCGCCTCGTCAAAGACGATGGAGCGGTCGGATTCGAAGACCTCATCGGTGACCTCCATGCAGCTTATGCCGAATTTGTCGTAAATCTCCCGGCCGATGGTGGTGTTCAGGTCGTGGAAGGCCGGCAGGCAGTGCATGAAGCGGCACTGATCTCCCGCGGACTCCATCAGCGCCATGGTCACCCGGTAGGGCGAAAGCGCGTCAATGCGCTCCTGCCAGACGCTGTCCGGCTCACCCATGGACACCCACACATCAGTGTAGATCACGTCCGCGCCCTTCACGGCGGTCACGGGATCGGTAATCAGCTCGATGGTAGCGCCGGTTTCGGCAGCGATTTCCTTACAGGTGCGTACCAACTCGGCATTGGGAAAGTAATTTTTCGGAGCACAGGCCACGAAGTGCATGCCCATCTTGGCGCAGCCCACCATGAGGGAATTGCCCATATTGTACCGGGCGTCGCCCATATAGACCAGCTTTTTCCCCTTCAAACCGCCGAGATGCTCCTGAATGGTCAGAAAATCCGCCAGAATCTGGGTGGGATGGAACTCGTTGGTCAGGCCGTTCCACACGGGAACGCCGGAGAATTTTGCCAGTTCCTCCACAATGGTCTGCTCAAAGCCCCGGTACTCGATGCCGTCAAACATTCTGCCCAGCACCCGGGCAGTATCGGCGATGGACTCCTTCTTGCCCATCTGGGAGCCGGAGGAGCCAATGTAGGTCACGCCCATGCCCAGATCGCGGCCCGCCACCTCAAAGGAACAGCGGGTGCGGGTGGAATCCTTGGCAAACAGCAGGGCAATGTTCTTGCCTTCACACAGCCGGTGGGGTACACCGGCCTTTTTTTCTGCCTTCAGCTTCGCCGCCAGCTCCAGAAGCCCCACGATTTCCTCCGGAGTCAGATCCAGCAGCTTCAGAAAGCTCTTACCTTTCAAATTCATATTGATACCTCCAAGTGTCAGACTGCCCTATCCCACAGCCTGATAACGCCACGCATAGTAATAAAACCAGCCCGTAAACAGGCCTTCCGCAGCCAGTTCCTTGCTGTAACCCGGTATGTCATCCGGCTCACCTTCGGTTTCCCGGATATACCAGATTTCTTTATATTCTGTTTCCGCGTCCTCGACCTTCCAGTTGGCGCGCTCAGGGATGTCCGGGAAATAGTACCGGAAGTCCGCCATACCCTCGAAGTAGAACACCGCGTTCTCACCCGGCTGAACCTTCTCCAGAAATTCCGCCGTACACATATCCTGATACTTATAGTCATCCCGGATATGCAGATAGGTGGGCCAGACGCACACAACCAGAATCATCGTCAGCACAAAGCATAGAAGCCTGCTCCTGTCCAGACGGGACAGGCAGAAGCCCAGAATCAGAAACACCACCGGTGTCAGCGGATACAGATAGCGGATCACGAAGAACGGCCGCACCGCATAGGACAGTCCCAGTCCAACAGCGACAGTTCCCGCCAGAGACAGCAGACCCGCCAGCACCCACAGAAGCTCCGGGTCTATGGGCTTCCGCTTTCCGTGCCACAGGCATACGACCAGATAGGCCGCCACAATCGGCACAAACAGTCCTATCAAATACCAGGAGCTGAAAAAGAATTTGAGGCAATCCGATACCGAAGGGATCTCCTGAAGCCACCAGTCCCCGGCGGTGGACACAAAAGATTTCAGCAGAACCCCCAGCCAAGGCAGATACCCAGCCACCGCAGCTGCCCAGGTGATTGCTGTCCGCCGCAGGAATCTGCGGTCATGCACAGATGGTACAATCAGAATCAGGTAGAAAAACGCTACGATAATCAGAGCGTAATAGTGTGTGTAAGCCGCCCCCAAGGATGCCAGCGAGAAAATCACCCACTCCGGCAGGCGGTTCCGCGTCAAAATCCTGTGCAGCGCCAGATACGCCAATAGTACAAGAAACGCCCCCAGACTGTACATCCGCACTTCCACATTGTAGTACAGCGGCTCCGGCATCAGGGACATCATGGTAACCAACAGGAATGCCGGACCCAGTCCGAATTGCCGACGCACCTCCGTACAGGCCAGGAACAAAACGCCAACATAGGGAAGCAGGGCAGACAGGTGGTAGGCAGGGCCGTTGTCGCCGAGCAGCCGGTTCATCGCCATCGCCAGCATATAGTAAAGCGGCGGGTGCATATCCGTTGCCGTTTTTTTAACCATATCCGGTAACGTCATTCTGGCAAGGCGGATAGACCAGGTTTCATCCACCCAGAAGGTGTTGTCGTAAATGCGCCAGTAATTCAGCCGCAGCAGCGCCAGCGTCCACAGGAGCAGCGCCAGAAAGCCGACCCAGCGGAACAGTCTTTGCGCGTTTTTTCCCCGAAGTGTCTGTAAAAAATGCCGCATATTCACGCCAGTTCCTCCACCGCTGCCTTCAGGGTTTCCACGGCATAGTTCAGATCCTCCATGGGGATGTTCAGCGCGGGCAGCAGACGCACCTTATCCTTGGCGGTCAAGCACAGCACGCCCTTGTCCATGCACCGCCTGACTACCTCCCCGGCGGGAGCCACGGTCTTCACGCCAATCATCAGTCCCAGCCCGGTAACGGATTCCACCCCCGGGGCGCCCTCCAGAGCGGAGAATACATAGTCGCCTTTCTCCTTGACCCCTGTGAGGAAGTCCTCCGTCAGCCGCTCCACCACGCTGACCGCACCGGCACAGCACACCGGGTTACCGCCGAAGGTAGAGCCGTGGTCGCCGAAGCCCAGCACAGACTGCATCTTCTCCCCCATCAGGGTTGCGCCGATGGGCAGTCCGCCGCCCAGGCCCTTGGCGGTGGACACAATGTCCGGGCATATTGGGTAATTCATGTAGCTGTAGAGCTTGCCGGAGCGTCCGTTTCCGGTCTGTACCTCGTCGATCATAAAGGGGATGTCATTCTCGTGGGCCAGCTTGTCCGCCGCCACAAGGAATTCTTCTGTCAGCGGCACCACGCCGCCCTCGCCCTGAACCACTTCCATCAGGATGCCGGCAACTTTGTTTTCGGCAACGCACTTCCTCAGTGCATCGATATCGTTCGCTGGCACGTGGACAAAGCCGGGGGTCAGCGGCTGGAACAGCTCATGAAAATGATCCTGTCCCGTGGCGGCAAGGGTAGTCAGGGTGCGTCCGTGGAAGCTGTTCACCAGCGTCACAATGGTATAGCAGTCCGCTCCCTTTTTCTCTGCGGAATACTTTCTTGCCACTTTAATGGCGCACTCGTTGGCCTCCGCGCCGGAATTGGAGAAGAACACCTTCTTCATGCCGGTTTTCTCGCACAGCAGCTTTGCAAGGACAGCGCAGGGTTTGGTGTAATAGAGGTTAGAGGTGTGCTGCACCATCCCCAGCTGGGCGGTGACCGCCGCCATCCACGCTTCGTCCCCAAAGCCAAAGGCTGTTACACCGATGCCGGAGCCCATGTCCACATAGCTTTTTCCGTTTGCGTCCACCACACGGCTTCCTTTGCCGGAGACGATCTCTACCGGGAAGCGCTTGTAGGTGCCCGCAACGTATTCCTGATCCATTGTCGTAATGCTCATATTAGTCCCCCATAACCATGGTGCCCGCGCCTTCGTCCGTCAAAAGCTCCATCAGAATGGAGTGGGGCACCCGTCCGTCCATAATTACCACATGCTTCACGCCCTTGCCGATGGCCTCAATGCAGCAGTCCACCTTGGGAATCATGCCGCCGGAAATCACGCCCTCATCAAAGAGCTTCTTTGCCTCCGTCACCGTAAGGGCGGGAATCAGGGTGTCGGGGTCATCCTTGTCCCGCAGAAGCCCAGCGATGTCCGTCATCATAATCAGGCGTTCCGCGTTCAATGCCCCCGCGATGTAAGCGGCGGCGGTGTCGCCATTGATGTTGTAGGTATTGCCCTGCCGGTCGCTGGCAACGGTGGAAATCACGGGAATGTAGTTCTTCTCCAGCAAATCCATGATGGGCTGGGTGCGGATGCGGGTGATTTTGCCCACAAAGCCCAGGGCTTCATCCTTCATGGTGGCCTCGATGATGCCGCCGTCGATGCCGGAAAGGCCCACGGCGTGGCCGCCCTTCATTTGCAGCAGGTTTACCAGCGTCTTGTTGACCTTGCCCGCCAGCACCATCTGCACGATGTCCACGGTTTCCTTGTCCGTGACCCGCAGACCATTGACAAATTGCGCCTGCTTGCCCAGACGCTTCATGGTCTCGCTGATTTCCGGGCCGCCGCCGTGCACCAGCACCACCTTCACGCCAATCAGCCACAGCAGGGCGATGTCCTCCATCACCTGCTGCTTGAGCTGCTCGTTGACCATGGCGTTGCCGCCGTACTTGATGACCACGATTTTGCCGCTGTATTTTTTGATGTAGGGCAGAGCCTGAGTCAGAACCTCGGCCCGTTCCATATTTGTCAGTTCATTTTCCATGTATCTCACTCACTTCTCAAGTGCGGTAATCTCCGTTGATCTTGACGTAATCGTAGGTCAAGTCGCAGCCCCAGGCGGTAGAGGAAGCATCGCCGCTGTTCAGCTCCACCAGAATCTCGATTTCCTTTTCCAGCAGGACTTTTTTCGCAAACTCCTCGGAGAAAGGAAGCCCCGCGCCGTTTTTGCACACCGCCACTGTGCCCGCCGCACTGTGGAAGGCCACATCCACCTTGTTCACATCCACCTGCGCGCCGCTGTAGCCGATAGCGCAGAGCACCCGGCCCCAGTTGGCATCCGCGCCGAACATGGCGGCCTTCAAAAGGCTGGAGCAGATAACGCTCTTTGCCACGGTCTTCGCCGTGGGAAGATCTGCCGCGCCGGTGACCTTGCACTCGAGCAGTTTCGTTGCGCCCTCGCCGTCCCCGGCGATTTTCCGGCAGAGGGCGATGGTCACAGAGTTCAGCGCCTTCATAAAAGCGGTGAAGTCCTCGCCCTCGGCGTCTACCACCGGGTTTCCCGCAAGGCCGTTGGCAAGCACCGCCACCATGTCGTTGGTGGAGGTGTCGCCGTCGATGGACAGCATATTGAAAGTACCCGCGATGTCCCCGGACAGAGCCTTTTGGAGCATGGCGGGCGAAATTGCCGCGTCGGTGGTCAGGAACACCAGCATGGTAGCCATGTTGGGATGAATCATGCCGCTGCCCTTGGCGATTCCGCCCAAATGACAAATCTTGCCGCCCAGCGTAAACTCCACCGCCACTTCCTTCATCACGGTGTCGGTGGTCATGATGCCCTCCGCCGCTGCCTTGCCGCCCTCGGGGGACAGTCCGGCTACCAGCTCCGGCAGGCCCGCCGCAATGGGGTCAATGGACAGGGGCTGTCCAATGACGCCGGTGGAGGCCACGATCATATCGTCCGGGGAAATGCCCAAAGCCTTTGCCGCCAGAGCGCTCATTTCCTCAGCAATTTCGATGCCGTTCGCGTTGCAGGTGTTGGCGTTGCCGCTGTTGCAGATCACCGCCTGGGCCATGCCGTTAGAAAGATGCTTTTTCGTCACGGTTAGGGGCGCACCCTTGACAAGATTCGTAGTATATACCGCGGCGGCGCTGCATGGCACGCTGCTGAAAATCAAAGACAAATCCTTTTTCCCCTGGTTTTTCCGGATGCCGCAGTGGACACCGCCCGCGGAAAACCCCTTTGCGGCGCAGACGCCGCCTGCAATCTCTCTCATGTTTCTCTCCTTCTATCTAATTATAGGGACAGTCCGGTGGTTTCGTCAAGGCCCAGCAGCAGATTCATATTCTGAATCGCCGCGCCGGACGCGCCCTTGCCCAGATTGTCAAAAATCGCCGCGACCATGCACTGATCCCGCTGCCCGCTGACCTGAATGCGCATGGTGTCCTTTCCCGCATAGGTGCTGGCGTAGATGACAGGTTCGTCACCGCCCAGCGGGGCCACGCTGATTAAGTTTTGCCCGGCATAGTGGTCGCTCAGTGCTTCCCACGCGGTGCCAGCATCGATGCCGGGAAGCAGAACGGTGGTCGCCATACCGGCGTAAAAGTCGCCGAGAATGGGAGAAAATACCGGTTTTCGGGTCAAACCGCAGATTTTCTGCATTTCCGGCAGATGCTTATGGGTCAGGGCGGTGCCGTAGATCCGGTGGCTTTCGTGGCGCATGTCCCGGTTTTCGTCCTCGTATTCCGCGATCAGCTTCTTACCACCGCCGGAGTAGCCGGTGAGGGAGTAGGCTGTCAGGGGAAAATCAGGGGAAATCACGCCGTGCTTCACCAGCGGATACACTCCCGCGATAAAGCCGCTGGCGTGGCAGCCGGGGTTGGCGACCCGCTTGGATGTGACAATCGCCCGCCGGTGCTCCGGGGACAATTCCGCAAAGCCGTAGGCCCAGCCCTCGCTTACCCGGTGGGCGGTGGAGGTGTCGATCACCGCGGTATGGTCGTTTTCAATCAGGGACACCGCTTCGACAGCCGCCGCGTCTGGCAGGCACAGGAAGGCGATATCCGCACTGTTCAGCATATCTTTCCGGGCGCTTGCGTCTTTCCGCAGTTCCTCACTCAGCGTCAGAAGTTTCAGATCAGTGCGTCCGCTGAGACGCTCCCGAATCCGCAGCCCCGTGGTTCCGGCGCTGCCGTCAATAAATACCTTCGTCATGCCAGCTGCTCCTTTACATAGGCGATCTGAGCCTCCACGGACTGCACAGAGGTGCCGCCCTCGGAAATCCGCTTCTGCACGCAATTCAGCAGATCGATGTCCTGATACAGATCTTCGCCGAAAAGGTCAGAATACTGCCGGTAGGTTTCCAGCGGCAGGGTTTCCAGCACGCAGCCCTCGGCAATACACTTTGCGACCAGCTGACCGGAAATCTTGTAGGCGCTGCGGAAAGGCATTCCCTTCCTGACTAAGTAATCGGCAAGGTCGGTGGCGTTGATGAAGCCACCCTGAGCCGCTTTTTTCATGTTGTCGGGCCGGGTGGTCATGGTTGCCAGCATGGGTGTGAACACCTTCAGGCACATCTTCACGGTATCCACCGCGTCGAACACCGCCTCCTTGTCCTCCTGCATATCCTTGTTGTAGGCAAGGGGCAGGCCCTTCAACGTGGTGAGCAGGGCCATCAGATCGCCGTAGACCCGGCCGGTCTTACCCCGCACCAGTTCCGCCATGTCCGGGTTCTTCTTCTGAGGCATGATGGAGGAGCCAGTGGTGTAGGCATCAGAAAGCTCCACGAACTTAAATTCCCAGCTGGCCCAGAGGATGATCTCCTCGGAGAACCGGGACAGGTGCATCATCAGGGTGGACAGGGCGCTCATCAGCTCCACGCAGAAGTCCCGGTCGGACACGCCGTCGATGGAGTTGCGGGCAATATCGTCAAAGCCCAGCTTCTGCGCCTCGAAGCGGCGGTCGGTGCTGTAAGTCGTGCCAGCCAGGGCGCAGCTGCCGATGGGAGACACATTCATCCGCTTCCGGCAGTCGGCGAGACGGCCCAGATCCCGCAGCAGCATCATGGCGTAGGCCATGAGGTGATGGGAAAAGAGAATGGGCTGAGCGCGCTGCAGATGGGTATAGCCGGGGAGAATGACCTCCTTGTTGGCTTCCGCCTGGGCAACCACTGCTTTCACCAGTTCTTTGACCAGCGCGGAAATTTCGTCGATTTCCTCCCGCAGATACATCCGCAGATCGAGAGCCACCTGATCGTTCCGGCTTCTGGCAGTGTGCAGCTTCTTGCCCACGTCGCCTAAGCGCTGGGTCAGCACCTGCTCCACAAACATGTGGATATCCTCACAGCTCATGTCGAATTCCAGCGCGCCGGAATCCAGATCGTCCAAAATCCCCTGCAAGCCGTCAATCAGCTGCTCGGCCTCTCGCTGTGCGATGATGCCTTGAGCGCCCAGCATGGCGGCGTGGGCCATGGAGCCGGTGATATCCTGCCGGTACATTCGGCAGTCGAAACGGATGGAAGAATTGAAATCATCCGCGATGCTGTCTGTCGCGCCGGAAGTCCGCCCGGCCCACATCTTACTCATAATCTACGTCCTCTTTCCGATTGTTTTCCGAAAATGCAAAATGCAGAATGCAGAATGCAAAATTTCTCATTCCACATTCTGCATCTGTCGTTCAGAAACTACAGGAAGCTCCGAACAAATTGGCAAGAGCTGGCGGCGCAAGTCTTTGTCTCAGCCGAAAGTTCTGAAAACGCAGGAATACTTTGTGTATTTCAAGTTCTCAGAACTGCACGGATGGGGCAAAAGATTCGCCGCTCAGCCGCAGACGATTTGTTCGGAGTTTCCGAAAATCAAAGCTTTCCCTGCTCCCGCAGCGCCTGAACCTTGGTGGGCAGGCCCCACAGATTGATGAAGCCGGCGGCCTGATTCTGGTCGTAGTCGCTCTCGCCGAAGGTCACCAGATTCTCGGAGTACAGGGAGTAGGGAGAAGTGGTGCCGGCGGGGATGATGTTGCCCTTGTAGAGCTTCAGCTTCACGGAGCCGGTGACATACTTGTTGCTCTCGTTGGCAAAGGCGGTGAGGGCCTCCTGCAGGGGGGAGTACCACTTTCCGTTGTAGATAAGGTCGGCGTAGTCAACCGCCAACTTCTGCTTGACGTGGAGGGTATCCTTGTCCACGGTGAGCATTTCCAGCTGCTCATGGGCGAAGTACAGGATGGTACCGCCTGGAGTCTCGTACACGCCCCGGTCCTTCATGCCCACCAGCCGGTTCTCCACAATGTCGATGATGCCGATACCGTTGGCGCCGCCCAGCTGGTTCAGCTTCTCGATGATCTTGGAAGCCTTCATCTTCTCGCCGTCGATGGCAACGGGCGCGCCTGCCTCAAAGTCGATGGTCACATAGGTGGGTTCATCGGGAGCCATCATGGGAGACACGCCCATCTCCAGGAAGCCAGGCTTGTCGTAGTTCGGCTCGTTGGCGGGATCTTCCAGATCCAGGCCCTCGTGGCTCAGGTGCCACAGGTTCTTATCCTTGGAGTAGTTGGTCTCCCGGCTGATTTTCAGGGGCACGTTGTGGGCCTCGGCAAAGTCAATTTCCTCGTCCCGGGACTTGATATCCCACTCCCGCCAGGGAGCAATGATCTTCATATTGGGAGCAAACCGCTTGATCGCCAATTCAAACCGAACCTGATCGTTGCCCTTGCCGGTAGCGCCGTGGCAGATGGCATCCGCGCCCTCAGCCAGTGCGATTTCAGCCAGTTTCTTGCCGATAACAGGACGGGCAAAGGCAGTTCCCAGCAGGTAAGTCTCATACTTGGCGTCCATTTTCAGGGCGGGGATGATGACCTCATCCACCATCTCGTCCACCAGATCGGCCACGATCAGCTTGCTGGCACCGGTGGCGATGGCCTTGGCCTCCAGGCCCTCCAGCTCGTCGGCCTGACCCACGTTGCCGGCCACGGCAATGATTTCGGGATTATTGTAGTTCTCCTTCAGCCAGGGGATAATGATGGAAGTATCCAGACCGCCGGAATACGCCAGAACGATCTTCTTGATAGAATCCTTGTTATTCATATATACAGCCTCCATATGAATAATATTCACATCTTTGTGAGTAATAATACAGGGATTATACTCCCAGTAAAGACATTTGTCAACGTCATATTCCCACTTTTTTCCCCATCCGGTTCTTTTCGGAACTATGCCCGGATTTGACTGAATATGGCCCCGGTTTACAGGTAAAATTCACAAAGGCCTCCGGTACTTTTCTCCCCGTCCCCTGCCTGTCCCTGCTACCGCGTTGTATAAATATGCTGTAAATACGGATAAAAATAACACCACAGGTTTCCCTGTGGTGTTATTGGAGTAACGCTTAGAGCAGGTTATCGGTATTGATCCAGCCCAGATCCGTCTTGGCCATCTTGCCGACGATCTCGTAGATGTCCACAACGGACATTCTGGCATAAGTTCCGGTGGCGGTGGTGCAGTTCACATCGGAGTAGGCCACGGTGTTGTCATTGTAGACCACACGGGCATCCACGGCACCGTTGACACAGGGCTCCAGATCCACATAGTACAGGTAGATCCAGCCGGCATCGCAACGGCCCCAGGCCATGTTCTCGGCGATGGTGGTCTCGTAGATAACCAGAGACGCGCCGTTTTTCAGCTTGGTGGTAACCTTGCTGCCGGTGGAAGCGGAAGCGCGGACATTGACCTCGCTGGCGCGGATGACCTTACCCTTGTACTTATAGCCGCTGGAGTTGGTCACAAAGCCGCCGGTGCCGGTGTTGCCGGTGCTGCCCATCACAGGCTCAGAGGGAGCCGTGGTCGGCTCAGTGGCCTTCGTCTCTTCCACATAGTAAGCGCCCTCAGTCATGTAGTCCAGACGAATCCAGCCGGTTCCTTCTTCCGTCTCAATACGGCCCCAGACCTTGTCCTTCTCAATCTGCAGCGCGGTAACCTTAACCTGATCGCCCTTCTTCAGCTCGGTGACCTTCTTGGAATCCTGAGTTGCGCTCTCGCGAACCTTCAAGGTGTCGGAGCCGGTGACAGTATGTACCTTCTCATCCAGAGCGGTGAGCTTCAGGTTGTCCTGGGGGTTCAGAATCCAGCCATCGTTGGTTCTGGCCCAGTAAGTGGTAGTGGTGATGGTGGTGACGGTATCGCTGTCGCCCAGAGATCCCTTGTCGGACTTCACGGTGCGGGTCACCTCCGCCAGCTCGTGGATGGTAACGTTCGCGCCGGCGTTCAGGCTGCGAACCTTATTGGCCTCATACTTCTCAGGCTCCTCCGCCTCGTCAAAGACGATGGGCTCGCGGACAACAATCACATCATTCACTGTTTTGCCGGTATAAATTGCGGTGGTCGTGGTCTTGTCCAGCTTATCCAGAGAATCCACCAGAGTACCCTTGCTGGGATCCTCCTTCGCCGCGGGCGTCGCAGGATTGAACTTGACCATGGAGATGTAGTCCATGCAGACCCAGCCCTTATCGGTACGGCCCCACTTGGCGGCGCCGCTGTTCTTGACCTCCAGAATCTCCACCTGGGTACCGGGCAGCAGCTTACCCACAGCGGCATAGCCGATGCCCGCGCCCTGACGGACGTTCACGCCTGCATAGGTGTTGGCGACGATTCCGGTGCCGGTGCCGTCGGTTGTGACGGTGTTGCCAGTGGAATCCGTAACCTTGTTGGTATTCTCGATGGTGCCCTCACGGACGTTCAGATATTTGGCGGAAACCCAGCCGTCCTCTTTGTAGTCGTAGACGCCGTTCTGATTGGTATCCAGCTTGTACCACTCATCGCGCTTGGACTCCCAGACCCGAACGGTGGTACCGCGCTTCAGGGAGCCGGTAACCGCGCCATACAGGCCGCCAGTCTTGCGGACACGGACGCTGTCAGTATCGACAACCGTAGCAATCAGACCGGTATCGTGATCCTCCTTCGGCTTGTCCTCCTCCAGCTTGACCTCGTTGGTGCGCTTGACATATTTGCTTGCCAGATTGATCCAGCCGTTCCGGTTGGCCTTGGTTTCCTCACCGGTGCCCACAGGATTCTTAACGGTAATCTTGCCCCAGATGTTCTCGCCTACCAGACGGATGGCCTTTACTTCAACCTGGGTACCTTTGTTCAGTGTAAAGGACAGCTCGGCAGCGTCGTTTGCGCTCTTCCGGACGTTGGTGCTTTCGCTGACCACGGTGTAAGACACGGGATCCAGCGCCACATAGTAGTATTCCTCGTCGCCCAGAGCGGTGCCGGAATCAGAAATGGGAATCCAGGCGTTTCTGACTACAGTAATACCATTTCCATTCTTGTCCTTTTCAGGATTTCTCCAGGTTGCCTTTGCCCAGGTGGACTTACCGCCGTCATAGGACGCGATGGACAGGTTGGTAATGGTAATCGCGGTTCCCTCAGGGATGAAGTCGTAAACAATATCCTTGGCATCCTTGAAGGCGACTTTCGCGGAGGAATCGCCGGGGGCCACGTAGGCATCCACATTAGCGGTAACCTTGCCGGTGAAGGCATAGGAAGCCACGCCCTCGTCGGAAACGGTCTTGCCGTCCACCATATTCAGGTTCGTATAGGTCAGGCAAATCCAGCCGGCGTTACACCTGCCCCAGCGGTGGCCGTTGACGGTCTTGATCTCGTAAATCTTGACGATATCGTTCTTTGCCAGTGCGCCGACGATCTTGTTGTCGGTGCCCGCGCCGTTACGAACGTTCAGGTAGCCATTGTAGGAAACGGTTGCGGTGGCAATCACGCCGCTGCCCAGATCATCCTCCACAGTCCGTATGATCTTGACCCAGCCTTCCTTTCCTTCCGCGTACTGCACACAGCCCCATCGGTTGCCCTTGGCGTCAATGCAGTCCTGCGTGATCTTGATTGCGCCGCTGACGGTCACATCCTTGCCGTCGCTGTTCTTCACAGTTTCGGAGCCATCCTCCGGTCTGACATAAACAGTGGTGGAAGCCAACTGCTCAGTGGATGCCGGGTAGTCGACGGAAGTGCCGTGAGTACCATTCTCCTGCCAGTAGGCATACAACGTATACTGACCATTCTCACGGGGGTTGACACCATCATCCACACAAGCCGCGTTCAGCTTGGGCATCCATCTGCCGTTGAAGGGTTTGGTATACCAGCCCAGGAAGGTGTAGCCAGGACGGGACGCGCTGATGTGGCTGATGGTCTTGGACGTGTCGAAACGCATGGTGTAAGTGGTTCCGCTGCCCACGGAGAGCTTCGCTTTAGAATCGTAGGTTCCGTCAGGATTAACCGCATTCACATCGTACTTGATGGTCTTGTACTGGGTAGGAATGACATTGGCGTAAACGCCGTTCTTGTACATATTGACTTCCACCTGATGGCGGGCATACTGTCCGTCCTTCAGGCTGCTCATCACGTTCAGCAGCTCGTTGGTGTCTGCATTACTGACGATCGCGCTCTTCAGGGCGCCGGTGCCGGTAAGCCACGCAGTGCCCGCGCCGTGGGTGTAGACCACCAGCGCGTCGTGCTGATTCTGAGTCAAAGTAAGGTTATTCTTGGAAGCAAAGCTGTTGACCTGCTTGTCCAGCTCGGCAAGGTAGGTACGCAGTGCTGCGTCTGCCTTCTTCTCGGTAATGGTATGTACGTTTTTGTCCGTATCCTTCGGCTGACCATTCGGCAAAAAATGGTGCTTTTCCGTACACACCGTGCCGTAACCGATGCGGAACTCGGAGCCGGTCACATAGTAGCACTTATTCCTAAAGGTCGTCATCTGCTTCAAAACCGTAATTGCAGCCTCACTGATCTTGTTCCCGGCGGCGGAGGCGGTGACGGGCACCAGGCCTACCAGCAGAACGAGAGCCAGCAACGCGCACACAAATCTCTTCTTCATAAGCTCTTACTCCTTTTTTTCTTATGTAAGTAACGGTATTATAACAGACCCGTTTACAAATTGCAATACCTTTTTTGAAAATAATTACAGTTTTGTTACTATATTTTTCCTTGTACTGTAACCGTTTCCAGTTTACCACAGAAATGGCGCGAATTTTGTCATATCCCAGGGAATTATTTCAAAAAAAGGAGAAAATTCTTGTAACCGTTTTCCCCTTTGCACCAGGACAGGGCATTGACTTTCGTTTTGGACGCTGATATACTCAATGAAATCACGCAGGAGGAATCAGCCATGGAAAACAAAAACGCGCTGGTTGGCATGAGCGGCGGCGTAGACAGTTCCGTAGCGGCATACCTGATGCTTCAGCGGGGCTATCACTGCACCGGTGTCACCATGCGGCTCTACGACAGCCCCACCGAGGAGAGCACCTGCTGCTCCCTGGACGATGTGGAGGACGCCCGGGCGGTTGCCACACGGCTGGGGATCCGCCACTACGTTTTCAATTTTAAGGACGATTTTGACCGGCAGGTCATTCAGAAATTCGTCGCCAGCTATGAGCAGGGCCTGACCCCAAATCCCTGTATTGACTGCAACCGGTATCTGAAATTTGACCGGCTTCTGCGGCGGGCGCAAGAGCTGGGCTGCCAGTGGGTCGTGTCCGGGCACTATGCCCGCATCCGGCAGGAAAACGGAAGATACCTATTATATAAGGCGGCGGATAGAGCCAAGGATCAGACCTACTTCCTCGCCTGCCTGAATCAGGAGCAGCTTTCCCATATCCAGTTCCCGCTGGGCGGCCTGACCAAGACGCAGGTTCGGCAGATTGCTGCGGAAAACGGCTTTGTCAATGCCCGGAAGCGGGACAGTCAGGATATCTGCTTCGTGCCCGACGGAGATTACGGAGCCTTTTTGCAGCGGTACACTGGCAAAATCTACCCCGAGGGGGATTTCCTGAACCTTCAGGGGCAGGTGGTTGGCCGTCACCGGGGCGCGGCCTGCTACACAAAGGGACAGCGCAAGGGACTGGGCCTTGCCATGGGGGGGCCTGTCTACGTCTGCGCCAAGGATATGGCAAATAACACCGTCACCGTTGGCCCGAATTCCGCCCTCTTTTCCCCTTCCCTGCGGGCAAAGGACTGGAACTGGTATCCCTTTGAAACGCTGACTCAGCCCATGCGGGTCACCGCTAAGACACGGCACAGCCAGTTTGAGCAGGCCGCGACGGTATATCCGGAGGAAGATGGCTTCGCGAGGGTAGTTTTTGACGAACCCCAGCGGGCCGTCACCCCCGGTCAGGCCGTGGTGCTGTATGACGGGGATATGGTGGTCGGCGGCGGCACCATTACGGGGTAAAATCTATTGTAGGGCGGAGTCATGACTCCGCCCTACGCATTTTTCACCGCTCTATTCCTCAGCCCAGCCCAAGGCGCATTTTACGGCCTTATTCCAGCCATGCAGGCGGGCTTTCCTCTGTTCCTCCGAAATACTCGGGGTAAAGGTACGCTCAATAGCCCAGTTCTTGCGTACATCCGCCTTATTCTTCCAGTAGCCCACCGCAAGGCCCGCAAGGTAGGCCGCGCCCATGGCGGTGGTTTCCACGCATTTGGGCCGCTGCACCGGCGCGTCGATGATATCCGACTGGGTCTGCATCAGGTAGTTGTTGGCAGAAGCGCCGCCGTCTACCTTCAGGGCTGTCAGTTTGATTCCGGAATCAGCCTCCATGGCCCGCAGAACATCGTGGGTTTGATAGCACAGGCTGTCCAGCGTTGCCCGGACGATGTGGTATTTATTGACGCCCCGGGTCAGACCCACGATGGCACCCCGGGCATACTGATCCCAGTGGGGCGCGCCAAGCCCGGTGAAGGCGGGCACCACATAGCAGCCGTTGGTGTCGCTGACCTTCTGGGCCATGTACTCGGAGTCCGGGGCGGAATCAATGAGCCGCAGTTCATCGCGGAGCCATTGCAGGGCCGCTCCTGCCACAAAAATGGAGCCTTCCAGCGCATACTCCACTTCCCCGTTCAGTCCCCACGCGATGGTGGTGACAAGGCCGTTTTTGCTGAACACCGGAGTCTTGCCCGTGTTCATCAACAGAAAGCACCCGGTGCCGTAGGTGTTTTTCGCCTCGCCGGGGGCAAAGCAGGTCTGCCCGAACAGTGCCGCCTGCTGATCTCCCGCTGCCCCCGCAATGGGGATCGCCGCGCCGAAGAACTGGGGCAGAGCCTCCCCGTAGACACAGCTGCTGGGCCTGACCTCCGGCAGCATACACCTCGGAATGTTCAGCTCCCGCAGAATATCTTCGTCCCATTGGAGGGTACTGATGTTGAACAGCATGGTTCGGGAGGCGTTGGAGTAGTCCGTCACATGGACTCTGCCCCCGGTGAGCTTCCAGATGAGCCAAGTCTCCACCGTTCCAAACAGCAGTTCCCCTTTCTCCGCCCGCTCCCGGGCGCCGGGCACATTTTCCAGAATCCAGCGCAGCTTGGTGCCGGAAAAATAGGCGTCGATGACAAGGCCGGTCTTTTTCCGAAAGCTTTCCGTCAGCCCCTTTGCCTTCAGCTCGTCACAGTATTTACTGGTGCGGCGGCACTGCCAGACGATGGCCCGGCAGATGGGCTGACCGGTTTTCCTGTCCCAGACAATGGTTGTCTCCCGCTGGTTGGTGATGCCGATGGCGGCGATATTGGCAGCGGTAGCGCCGATGTTTTCCATGGCCTGCCGGGCCACCTCCAGCTGAGTCGACCAGATTTCATTCGCGTCGTGCTCCACCCACCCCGGCTGGGGGAAATACTGGGTGAACTCCTTCTGGGCCATGGAGCAGACCTCGCCCGCTTCATTGAATAAACAGCAGCGGTTGGACGTAGTGCCCGCGTCCAGCGCCATGATGTACTTTGCCATGCAGCTTCCTCCTTTTTTGTTATTACTTTAGCACAGAGAAGGAAGAAATACAACCCATTTTGCAGGGTAGAGTCATGTGCCCGCCCTACGGATTTTACGGAAAAAGAGCGGGTCTCCCCGCTCTTTTTATAGCTTCTTTACGAACAGTGCCCGAATAGCGTTGAGAACCGCCAGAATCATGACGCCAACATCCGCCAGGATCGCCAGCCACATATTGCCCAGTCCCACCGCGCCGAGAATCAGGCAGATGACCTTCACGCCGATGGCAAACCAGATATTCTGCTTGACAATCCGCAGACATTTCCGGGAGATGCGGATGGCCTTGGCAATTTTCAGGGGGTTGTCGTCCATGAGCACCACGTCCGCCGCTTCGATGGCGGCATCGGAGCCCATGGCGCCCATGGCGATGCCGATGTCCGCACGGGCCAGCACCGGGGCATCGTTGATGCCGTCGCCCACAAAGGCCAGCTTTTCCTTCTCTCCCTTGGAGGCAAGAATTTCTTCCACCTTGGTAACCTTGTCGCCGGGCAGCAGCTCGCTGTAGTATTCGTCGATGCCAAGCTCTGCTGCGACAGCTTTCGCCACAGGCGCAGCGTCGCCGGTGAGCATGACGGTTTTCTTTACACCGGCTTTTTTCAGGGAAGTAATTGCCTGTTTCGCCGTGTCCTTCACGGTGTCGGATACCACAATGTATCCGGCATAGGCCCCATTCACCGCCATGTGCACCACGGTGCCCACGGTCGGAACCGGCTCTACAGCAATATTCAGGGATTTCATCAGCTTCTCGTTGCCTGCTGCCACGGCAGTACCATCTACCGATGCTGTGATGCCGTGACCGCTTTTTTCCTGAATGTCCGTCACCCGGCCCGGCTCCAGGGGCTTTCCATAGGCCGTGAGAATGCTTCTGGCGATTGGGTGGGAGGATGCGCTCTCCGCGTAAGCCGCGTATTCCAGCAGCTTTTCCGGCGTATCCGTCACATTGTGGATTTGACTGACCTCGAACACGCCCTTTGTCAGCGTGCCGGTTTTGTCAAATACCACACAGGTGGTCTGAGAAAGGGTTTCCAGATAGTTGCTGCCCTTGACCAGAACGCCCTGATTGCTGGCCCCGCCGATCCCCGCGAAAAAGCTCAGCGGGATGCTGATGACCAGAGCACAAGGGCAGCTGATGACCAGGAATGTCAGCGCCCGGTACAGCCAGTCGGTCACGAGGGTCAGAAGCGGGCCGTTGTAGCCCAGCAGCAGCTGCACGATGGGCGGCAGAACCGCCAGCGCCAACGCGCCGCCGCAGACCGCCGGGGTGTAGACCCGGGCGAATTTGCTGATAAAGTCCTCGGACTTACTCTTGCGGGAGCTGGCATTTTCCACAAGCTCCAGAATTTTCGACACTGTGGACTCTCCAAAGCCGGTGGTTGTGCGGATTTTCAGCACGCCGGTGAGGTTAATGCAGCCGCTGATGACGCTGTCCCCCGCCCTGATTTCCCGGGGCATACTCTCGCCGGTGAGGGCGCTGGTGTTCAGGCTGGACTGGCCCTCCTCCACCACGCCGTCAATGGGCACCTTCTCGCCGGGCCGCACGGTGATGATGGTGCCGACCTCCACTTCATCGGGGTCAACCTGCGTAAGTTTGCCATCCACTTCCACATTGGCGTAGTCCGGACGGATGTCCATAAGCTGGCTGATGTTTTTGCGGCTCTTGCCCACGGCGTAGCTCTCAAAAAACTCGCCGGTCTGGAAGAACAGCATGACCGCCACCGCCTCGGCAAAGTCACCGCTGCGCTCCAGCAGGGCGATGGCGAAAGCGCCCACCGTGGCAATTGCCATGAGAAAGCACTCGTCCAGCACCCGCCCGTTGCGGATGCCCCGCCAGGCCTTGGCCAGAATGTCGTGGCCTACAATATAATAAGGAATCAGATACAGCACGAACAGCACCGCCGTGCGCACAGGCTCCCCGAAGGGAAGCAGTTCCTTCCCCAGCGCCAGCACAACCAGCAGCGCCGCCGCTGTCAAAATCCGCCTTAGCAGTTTTTTCTGTTTGTTTGACATCGTATGACCTCCCGAGAGAGTGTGAAGTGTGGAGTGATGGTATCGCCTGCGGCGATGGATGAAAACTCTGTTGAAAGGCTCTTCACTCAAAATTCGATTTCACAGTCCGGCTCCACCTTGCGGCAGGCCTTCAGAACATTTGCCATGACAGAGGCCGGGTCGGCCCCCTCGGCAAAGGTGACGCTCATTTTCAGGGCCATGTAGTTTACCGTGCAGTCGGCGACTCCGGCGACTTTTTTCGTGGCCTGCTCCATGAGGTTTGCGCAGTTTGCGCAGTCTACTTCGATTTTGTAGGTCTTTTTCATGGTGAATACCCCTTTCATTTTTCTGTACATATGAGCACTTGTTCATCTGTTATAGGTATATCACAGATTTCCGCCCTTGTCAATAGGAAATATTTCTTCTACGAAAAAAGGAGCGGATTGCTCCGCTCCTTCGGGTGTAATGATATCGTGATAACGATACCGAGTGATACCCAATGGTGTAACGACGTTAGACCAGCCGTGCACGCATTGGCCGCCCGCCCTGCGGGCCACGCATTGGCCGCCCGCCCTGTGGGCCACGCATTGGCTGGCGGCACTGCCGCCTTATTCCAATTCAAAGGCTCCCGTATACAGCCGATAGTAAGTGCCCTTCTGGGCAAGCAGTTCCTCGTGGCTGCCCCGCTCGATGATGCGCCCGTGATCCAGCACCATGATGCAGTCGGAATTGCGGATGGTGCTTAAGCGGTGGGCAATGACGAACACGGTTCTGCCATGCATCAGGGCGTCCATGCCGTCCTGCACCAGCTTTTCCGTTCGGGTATCGATGGAGGAGGTGGCCTCGTCCAGAATCATGACAGGAGGATCGGCAACCGCCGCCCGGGCAATGGCAATCAGCTGCCGCTGGCCCTGAGACAGGCTGGCACCGTTGCCGGTGAGCACCGTCTGGTAGCCCTGAGGCAGGCGGGTGATAAAGTCATGGGCATTCGCCAGCTTCGCCGCCCTGACGCAGTCCTCATCGGAAGCGTCCAGCTTGCCATAGCGGATGTTATCCATCACCGTGCCGGTGAACAGGTTGGTCTCCTGCAAAACCACACCCAGAGACCGACGCAGGTCGGGCTTGGCGATCTTGTTGATGTTGATGTTGTCGTAGCGGATTTTGCCGTCGGCAATGTCGTAGAACCGGTTAATCAAGTTGGTGATGGTGGTCTTGCCCGCGCCGGTGGCACCCACGAAGGCGATCTTCTCGCCGGGATGGGCGTACAGCGTCACATCATGGAGCACGGTTTTCTCCGGTACATAGCCGAAGTCCACCCCGTTCATGGTGATGTCGCCCTTCAGCTCGGTGTAGGTCACGGTTCCGTCGGCCTTGTGGGGATGCTTCCACGCCCAGTGACCGGTACGCTTGTCGGTTTCGGTGATATTGCCGCTGCCGTCAATTTCCGCGTTGACCAGCCGGACATAGCCCTCGTCCTGCTCCGGCTCCTCGTCCATCAGCTCGAAAATCCGCTCCGCGCCGGCAAGGGCCATGACGATGGAATTGATCTGGTTGGACACCTGAGAAATGGGCATATTGAAGGAACGGGACAGGGTCAGGAAGCTGATAAGCTTGCCCACGCTCAGCAGTCTCCCGCCGGAGAATACCGTGAGCAGGCCACCGATAATGGCAAGCAGCGCGTACTGGGCGTAGCCAAGATTGTTATTCAGGGGGCCCATACAGTTGGAGTAGGCGCCCGCCAGGTAGGCATCCCCCCGCAGCTTTTCGTTCAGCTCGTCAAACTGCTGTTTGCAGGTATCCTCATGGGTGAAAACCTTCACCACCCGCTGACCGTTAATCATTTCCTCCACATAGCCGTTGACCGCGCCCAGCGAGCGCTGCTGACCGATGAAGAATTTGGCGGAACGGCCCGCGATCACCTTGGTGGCAAAGACGATGACCAGCACGGTGAGCAGCTGCAAAACCGTCAGGATGGGAGAAGTAATCAGCATGGTTACCAGCACCACAACCAGCGTCACCACGCTGGACGCGCACTGGGGAATGGACTGGGAGATCATCTGCCGCAGGGTGTCAATGTCGCTGGTGTAGCGGCTCATGATATCGCCGGCGGTATGGGTGTCGAAATAACGGATGGGAAGGGTCTGCATATGGGTGAACATCTGATCCCGGATGGTCTTCTGGGTACCCTGACTGACCTTCACCATCAGGAAATTGCACAGGAAGGAGGACACCATGCCCACAAGGTAAATGCAGGCCATCATGGTCAGGAACCGGAAAAGGGGCCCAAAATCGGGACTTGTCTGCCCCAGCACGGGGGTGATATAGTCGTCCACCAGTGTTCCTAAGGAGGCGGAGCTGGCGGCCTGTGCCACGGCGCTGAACACCACGCACAGGCCTACCACAATCAGAGTGCCCCGATATTTGAGCATATAGGACAGCAGCCGGGAAAGGGTCTGCTTCGGCTTTTTCGCCAGGCGGCCATCGCCGCGCATTCTGACAGGAGGCATGATTACATCGCTCCTTTCGTCTGGGATTCGTAGACCTCGCGGTAGATATCGCTGGTCTTCAGAAGTTCGTCATGCTTGCCCTGCGCCACGATTCTGCCGCCGTCCATGACCAGAATCAGGTCGCACTCCTGCACGGAGGCGATGCGCTGGGCAATAATGATTTTGGTGGTTTCGGGAATTTCACCGGACAGGGCCTGCCGGATGGAGGCGTCGGTGCGGGTATCCACGGCGGAGGTAGAGTCGTCCAGAATCAGTATTTTCGGCTTTTTCAGCAGGGCCCGGGCGATGCACAGCCGCTGCTTCTGACCGCCGGAGACGTTGGTGCCGCCCTGCTCAATGTGGGTATCGTAGCCATCCGGGAAGGAGCGGATAAATTCATCGGCACAGGCGATTTGACAGGCGTGGGTGGTCTCTTCATCCGTGGCGTTGGGATTGCCCCAGCGCAGATTTTCCCGGATGGTGCCGGAGAACAGCACGTTCTTCTGAAGCACCATAGACACCGCGTCCCGCAGCGCCTTCACGTCGTAGTCCCGGACATCCACGCCGCCTACCCGGATGCTGCCCTCGGCGACATCATACAGCCTGGGAATCAGCTGCACCAGCGTGGATTTACCGGAGCCGGTGCCTCCCAAGACACCCACAGTCATGCCGGAAGCAATGTGCAGGTTGATGTTTTCCAGCGCCGCCCGGTCGGCGGTTTTGGAATAGCGGAAGGACACATTCTCAAAGTCCACAGAGCCGTCTTTCACAGTTTCGATGGGATTCTCATGGTTCTTCAGTTCCGGCTCCTCCGTTAAGATTTCGGTGGTGCGGCGCATGGGCGCCCGGGACATGGTAATCATGACGAACACCATGGACAGCATCATCAGGGAGCTGAGGATCTGGGTAGTAAAGGTGAACATGGAGGTCAGCTGACCAGTGGTCAGGCCCATAGCGGCGTTGTTGCCGGAGGCCACAACCATAGTCGCGCCCACAAAGGAGATCACCAGAATACAGGTGTACACCGCGAACTGCATCAGGGGGTTGCCGAAGGCCATGGTCTGCTCTGCCTTGCAGAAATCCTTGTAAATGCTCTCGGACACGGAGGAGAATTTGTCCGTCTCCCGGTTTTCCCGAACGAAGGACTTGACCACCCGGATGCCGTGGATGTTCTCCTGCACCACGTTATTCAGCTTGTCGTAGGTCTTGAACACACGGTCAAACACCGGGAACACCATGCGGATCAGGATGAACAGCCCCAGTCCCATCAGCGGCAGCACCACGCAGTAGATTACGCAGAGCCGGGGGCTGACGGAAAAGGCATTGAAGGTCGCCAGAATCAGCATCATGGGGCAGCGGATTGCCATACGGATCAGCATTTGGAAGGTCATCTGGATATTCGCCACGTCCGAGGTCAGCCGGGTGACGATGGACGCGGTGGAGAATTTATCGATGTTGGCGAAATCAAAATCCTGCACCTTATAATACATATCGTGGCGCAGGTTCCGGGCAAAGCCCGTGGCGGCGTAGGACGCCATCACCGCAGAGGCGATGCCGAAAATCAGGGAAATCAGAGCGTACAGCACCAGCAGGCCGCCGTTGCTGACGACGGCTCCCATGTTGCCCACGCTGACGCCCTCGTCCACCACCTTCGCCAGCACCAGCGGGATTTTGGTTTCCATGTAAACCTCGCCCACCATGCAGACCGGGGCCAGGATCGCGGGCCATTTGTACTCCCGGATGCACCGGGAAAGGGTCTTTATCATGTTTTGGTTTCCTCCTTTTCATTTTGCCTTCCTCTCTGGGGAAGGTGGCAGCCCGCAGGGCTGACGGAAGAGGTGTCTTCATTCTCGCAAGGCACCGGACATACATTTTCGATGGCGCGCTGCAAAAACTGGGTAAACAGCGTCTTTTCCTCCGGGGTAAAGCCCTGAACGATGCGGCTTTCGTTTTCGGTAATCACCGCGTGCATCCGCTCGTGGCAGGCAAGGCCCTTCTCGGAAATGATGATCTGTCTGCTCCGGCGGTCGTTGGAGTCGGTTTTCAGTTCCAGAAAGCCCTTCTGTTCCAGCCGGGACAGCAGGCCCGAGACGGTTGGATGGGTCAGGTGCAGCTCCGCCTCCACATCCTTGGCATAGGTGGGCTGCTCCCCCCGGTGGACAACGAAGGCCATGAGCCGCCCCTGTGCGGCAGTCAAATTCAGTTTATTCAGCGCATCCGTCATGGTCTGATCGGTGCACCAGTGGAGAATCCGAATCAGGTGCCCGTAATGCACATTCAAGTCATCACCCCCCCAATAAATACGTAGCACGCTACATACTAGCAGATTCTACGAAAATTCGCAAGAGGTTTTGTAAATTGTTTACAATTTCTTCCCATTTGTATGACCGGCGCGGCCTGCGCACATACTACAGCTGAGGTGACAGAAATGAAAGAGGACGAAAAAAAGCCGCTTTCCTGGGAAGCGGCTGACCCAAAACCTCCGGTCATCCAGTCCGGACGGATGGAAAACAAAACGCGGAATTAAAAAAAGCTTATCGGGTTAACTCAGCAGATAGATAAATTGTTATTTGGCGGTCCAATGCCTTCCCCTTTGGGGAAGGTGACCGAGCGTGAGCGAGGTCGGAAGAGGTAAACACCTTTTCGCCGAACCTCTGCTGTGCATTGAAAGCAGTACCGCCCTCTTCCGCCCCCTGCGGGGGCACCTTCCCCAAAGGGGAAGGCTTTGATACGCCAAATTCCAATTTGTCGGTTTGCTGGCGTAGACAAGCAAAAAAACAACAGGGCCGGTTTCCCGACCCTGCTGCCTATTTGTACATTTTCAGGCTTAGCCGTTGGCGCGCATCTGAGCGAAGCACTCGCTGCAGTACACAGGACGGTCAGTCTTGGGCTGGAAGGGCACCTTGGCCTCGCCGCCGCAGCGCGCGCAGGTAGCGGTGAAGAACTCACGGGGGGCACGGGTGGCGTTCTTGCGAGCGTCACGGCAAGCCTTGCAGCGCTGAGGCTCATTCTGGAAGCCACGCTCTGCGTAGAACTCCTGCTCACCGGCGGTGAACACGAACTCGTTGCCGCACTCTTTGCACACTAAAGTCTTATCTTCGTACATGAAAAAATACCTCTCTTCGGTTTGTTGTTGCCCCGTGAAATTCCACCTGAAAAATGATATAACGCAGGGTCATAGATTAGGATGGCAAACTCTGCCACAAGACGGATTATACACACACGGGGACATTTTGTCAATCCTTAATAAAAAATTTTCCCCAGTAATTTCTGATTTATGCAACTTTCTGTGCTGGTTTTCTGCGATTAAATGGAAAATTGCGTCTGCCCCTCATAGGGAATGTGCAGATGGTCGTAGGCAAGGGCCGTGACGCAGCGGCCCCGGGGGGTGCGGGTCAGGAAACCCAGCTGCATCAGGTACGGCTCGTACACATCCTCCAGCGTCACGGCCTCCTCGCCGATGGTGGCAGCCAGAGTTTCCAGTCCCACCGGGCCGCCGCCGTAATTCTGAATGATGGCGGTGAGCATCCGGCGGTCGATGTTGTCAAGGCCCAACTCATCCACCTCCAGACGTTTCAGGGCAAGCTTGGCGGCCTCTCTGGTGATGGTGCCGTCGCCCATGACCTCGGCAAAGTCACGGACCCGCCGCAGAAAACGGTTGGCAATTCGGGGGGTGCCCCGGCTCCGGGAGGCGATTTCCATAGCTCCCGCTTCCTCAATGGGCATTCCCAGAATGGTGGCGGAACGGGTGACAATTTTCGCCAGCTCCTCCGGTGTGTACAGCTCCAGCCGCAGATTCACGCCGAACCGATCCCGCAGCGGCGCGGACAGCTGGCCCGCCCGGGTGGTGGCCCCCACCAGCGTGAATTTGGGCAAATCCAGGCGGATGGAGTTGGCGCTGGGGCCCTTGCCCACGATGATGTCGATGGCAAAGTCCTCCATGGCGGGGTACAGAATCTCCTCCACCACCCGGTTCAGGCGGTGGATTTCATCAATAAACAGGATGTCCCCCGGGTTCAGGTTGGTCAGCAGCGCCGCCAGATCCCCTGGCTTTTCAATGGCGGGGCCGGAGGTGACCCGGATGCCCGCCCCCATTTCGTTGGCAATCACCCCCGCCAGCGTGGTCTTACCCAGACCTGGCGGGCCGTAGAGCAGGGTATGATCCAGCGGCTCATTGCGGCGGCGGGCCGCTTCGATATAAACGGACAGGTTGCTTTTCGCCTTCTCCTGACCGGTGTAGTCCGCCAGCAGCTTGGGCCGCAGGCCGATTTCCCCCGCGTCCTGTGGCGCGAAGGTGGGGGAAACAATAGGGTTGTCCAGTTCCTGTGAAAATTCTAAACTCATACGATCCTCCAGACGTTCTGTAGGGCGGGGTCATGACCCCGCCCTGCGGATGGTCTATCCCTTCATGACCATTGCCCGCAAAGCGTAGCGCACCATTTCCTCGGTGGACGCGTTGGGATCCACACCCTTCAGCGCCGCGCTGATCTCTGCGGGGGAATACCCCAGCTCCTGCAGGGCCGCGTGGGCCAGTGCCGCGCTGCTTCCCTGCTGGGCAGGCGCAGCGGCGGCGGTTCCGGCGGAGAAGTCCAGCTCCATGCCGCCTCCGCCGATTTTGTCCTTCAGTTCCAAAATAATCCGCTGGGCAATTTTCTTGCCGATGCCCTGAGCGGCGGTGAGCATCTTTTCGTCCCCGGTCATGACGGCTAAGGTAAAATTCTGAGGCCCGCCGGCGGACAGAATCGCCATGGCCGCCTTGGGGCCGACACCGTTGACGGAAGTCAGCAGCTCATAGCAGCGCTGCTCCTCCCGGCTGGAAAAGCCGTACAAATCGAAGGCATCCTCCCGGATGGACTCGGTAATATACAGCTTCGCATTCTGATTCAGCTTCAGCTGTCCGGCAGTATAGGCGGTAACCCGGCAGCCGTAGCCAACGCCGCCGCAGTCGATCACCGCCAGTCCCGGCTCCAAAACGGTTACTTTGCCGGAAACATAGTATAACATAGAGAAAACCTCCGAAATGTCATGTTATTGCCGCTGTACCTGCGCAAGCAATGACGTACTGGACCGGGCGTGGCACAGGGCAATGGCCACGGCATCCGCCGCGTCGTCCGGCTTGGGTACTGCGCTCAGATGCAGCAGCCGTTTCGTCATATCCTGCACCTGATGCTTCGTGGCGTTGCCGTAGCCCACCACCGCCTGCTTGACCTGCATGGGCTTGTACTCAAAAATCGGCACGCCCGCCTGCCGCACCGCCAGCAGAATCACCCCGCGGCTTTGGGCTACGTTGATGCCTGTGGTCACGTTCTGCCCGAAGAACAGTTCCTCGATGGCTACCGCCTCCGGCTGGGATACCCGCAGAAGCTCCACCATATCGTTGTAGATCACTTCCAGCCGCCAGGCGAACTCCGTATTCGGCGCCGTGGTGATGGCGCCGCAGTTGAGAAGCTGGTACTGCCCCCGCTGGGCTTCGATCAGCCCGAAGCCCGTAATGCCGTAGCCCGGGTCGATTCCAAGGATTCGCATTACAGCCCCCCGCGGGCCATGTTCACAATCTGCCCGATCACCAGCAAAAGAAACAGCGCAAGGCCAATCCGCGCGCCCCAGACCTGCCACGCCGGGCGGGGCGCATAGCCTTCCTGCCGCTCCAATTCTTCCTTTTCCTCCATGGTTTTCACCTCTTCGCATATCATAGCACATTTGTTTCAAAATTCCTAGCGGCATTTTTCAAAAAAACTGTTGACAATTGACAATGGACAATAGACAATTATGGTATGAGGAAGAAATAAAATTTGTCCCGCAGGGACTCCTTAATTGTCAACTGTCAATTGTCAACTCAAAATGAGGGAGGCTGACGAGCATGGCGATTACTTTATATAAAGAAAAGGCCCCGGTCCGGGGCGTACTGTTCGACGTGGACGGAGTCATTCTGGACACGGAGCGCCTGTACTCTCGGTTCTGGATGGAGGCCTGTCACTTTTTTGGTTTTCCCATGACGAAGGAGCAGTCCCTGCAAATGCGCAGTCTCAATAAAACCGCCGGGCAGGAAAAATTTCACGAACTGTTTGGCCCGAAGGCCGATTACACCACCATCCGCTTAAAACGCATCGAACTGATGGACGCTTTCATTGCAAAGGAGGGCGTAGCAGCAAAGGAGGGGATTTTTGCTTTGCTGGACGCGCTGGATCAGCGGGGCATTCCCTGCGCCATCACCAGCTCCTCCCCCCGGCAAAGGCTGGCGTGCTACCTGACACCGCTGAACCTGTATCACCGCTTTCAGAAGGTTGTCACCGGCTATGACGTGCCCAAGGGCAAGCCGGAGCCGGACATCTATCTGCGGGGTGCGGCGGAGCTGGGGCTCCCGCCCGGTGTCTGCCTTGCGCTGGAGGACTCCCCCGCCGGAATCCTGTCGGCTTACCGGGCCGGCTGCCTGCCGGTGCTGATTCCCGATCAGGATTGCCCCGGTGCGGATACCCTGTCCCTGCTGTACGCCAAAGCGGATGCGCTGGCAGATGTCATTGCGCTTCTGGATTAACGCTACGAAAGAGAGGAACATCATGGAAGCCGCCCGGGCTTTCGCCATGGAAGATGCTCTTCAGGCAAACCGACGGATTTTGCAGAAAATAACCCACGGCTACCTGGGATAAGGCGTCCATCAAAGGAGGAACGGATATGAAAACAGCTTTCAGGCTTCTTGCCGCAATTGGGGCGATTTTGCTGCTCACCGGCTGCGGCGGGAAAAAAACACCCGCTTACCGTCAGGTCAACCCTGAGGAAGCCGCCGCCATGATGGAATCGGAAACGGACTACATTCTTCTGGATGTGCGCACTCAGCAGGAATACGAGCAGGGCCACATTCCCGGCGCAATCTGTGTCCCCAATGAAGCCATCGGTTCCGGTGAGATTTCGGAGCTTCCCGACAAGGAACAGTTGATTCTTGTCTATTGCCGTAGCGGCAACCGCAGCAAACAGGCCGCCGAAAAGCTGGCAAACGCCGGCTACACCAACGTTGTGGAATTCGGCGGCATCCTCAGCTGGACCAGGGAGACCGTCTCCGGCAGCGGACAATCCTGACCATAAATATGCCCCTCTTTCTCACAGAAAGAGGGGCACATTTTATTTCAGCCGAAAATTTGATGCAGCGTCGCCACCACCTCGTCAATGTCGATGGGCTTGGAAATAAAGCCGTTCATCCCGCACCGGGCCGCTGCCCGGCGGTCTTCATCGAAGGCGTTGGCGGTCATGGCGATGATGGGGATATGAGAAAGCGCCGGGTTTTCCAACGCGCGGATGCGGCGGGTCGCCTCAAGGCCGTCCATCACCGGCATCTGAATATCCATCAGCACCAGATCATAGGTGCCCGGTGCGGCGGTGGAAACCTTATGCACCGCCGCGGAACCGTTTTCCGCTGTATCGATGACAAAGCCGTACTCGTCAAGCACTTCCAGTGCAATCTCCCGGTTCAGGTCGTTGTCCTCCGCCAGCAGCAGGTGTTTTCCCCGGAAGCTCCCCGCCTCACTGGCCGGGGGCAGGCTTCCCCGGTTCTTCATCTGCTCCAGAGCCGTCAGCAGGGACTCCCGCAGGTCGGACAGGAACATGGGCTTGGCGCAGAATGCGGTGACGCCCGCCGCCTTCGCCTCAATTTCAATGTCCGCCCAGTCGTAGGCGGTGAGGATGATGATGGGTGTATCATCCCCCAGTGCGCGAATCTGGCGGGTCACTTCGATGCCGTTCATATCCGGCAGCCGCCAGTCAATGATGTAGGCATGGAAGGGATCGTTCATCTCGATGGACTGTCTGGCCCGGAGGACGGCCTCCTTGCCGAACATTGTCCACTCCGATCGCATTCCCACCTTCACCAGCATTTTTGTCACGCTGTCACAGGTGTTAAAGTCATCGTCTACCACCAGCGCCTTCAGGTCCACCAGCTCCCGGATTTTTTCCACGTTCCGGCGTGCGGATTGCAGCCGCAAAGCCAGACGGATGACGAACTCGGTGCCCTTTCCCTGCCGGGTGAACACTTCAATCTCGCCGCCCATCATATCAAGGATGTTCTTGGTAATTGCCATGCCCAAGCCGGTGCCTTGCGTGCGGCTGACGGCAGTGGTTTGTTCCCGCTCAAAAGGCTCAAATATGTGAGCGGCAAACTCCTGACTCATGCCAATTCCCGTATCCTTCACCCGGATTTCGTACAGGCCCTTCCCCTGCGGGGCATTGGGCAGCTGGGAAACCCGGACGGACACGGTACCGCCGGGGGGCGTAAACTTGATGGCGTTGGACAACAGGTTCAGCAGCACCTGATTCAGGCGGGTCTTGTCGCAGTACACGTCCTCATCCGCCACATCCATGATGTCCATGTACAGCTCCAGCTGCTTGGCGTCAATCTGACCGCTGATAATGTTCTTGAGATCGTGAAAAATATCCGCCAGGTTGGCCTCCTGCTCCTCGATATGGAGCTTTCCGCTTTCAATGCGGCTCATATCCAGCACATCATTAATCAGGCTCAGCAGGTGGTTGCTGGAGGAAAGAATCTTCGACAGATAGTCCTTGACCTTTTCCGTACTGCCAACATTGGCGATTGCCAGCGTGGTAAAGCCGATGATGGCATTCATGGGCGTGCGGATGTCATGGGACATATTGGTCAGGAAGGTGCTCTTTGCCTTGTTTGCGCTCTGGGCCACGTTGACCGCGTCCTCAAGGGCCCGATTGGTCCGTCTTTCCTTGGTTCGGTCGGACAGCACCAGAATGTATTTCTTACGTCCCCGGATCTCCCGGCACAGGGCTGTGCCGCGGAACCAGCGGTCCTCTCCGGTCTTGCGATGGACATATTCCCGGTCCCAGTCCACCTGCTGTCCGGGCTGGATTGCCAGCAGCTGGTCAAAAATCAGAGGGATCTCCCGATTTTTTGCCGTCTCGTCCAAAACGCGGATATTCGCCCGGGCCTCCTCCTCCGGAATGCCCACCAGCTTTTCTACATTGGGGCTGAGGTAGTCCACGCGGAGGTCCTTTGCGCCCAGCATCATGAAAATATCGTCCACCTTGCCAGACAGGGCGGCAAACAGTTCCTCCCGATAAAGCAGCTCCGTATCCTTTTTCCGCAGGTTTCTCCGGTTCCTCCGAATGACATAGATCAGCAGCGTCACCGCGATACCGGCGGCAACGACTGTCACCAAAATCAGCGTGGTGGACTGAAGCCGGTTCATGCTGGCATTCACGATTGCCGTTGGTACGATGCCCAGAACAACCCAATCCTCAAAATTCGCGGATTCGTAAACCAGATAGTAGCTGACACCCCCGGCTTCAAACACCGCCGCGCCGGAATTTCCGCTGTGGAAATCGCCGCTGATGGTATCGATGGCTTCCTCGCTCAGATTTGCGTATTCCCGCAGCATGGCAAGCACATTATAGATCGCCCTGTACTGTCCGTTCGAGCCGTCCACCACGACCCGTCCATCCGGACGCACCACGTAGCTGTTGGACTGCCCGTTAAAAGCGGTAATCTCCAGCGATTTTACCAGGTCATCATTGGTAAAGCTGATTGCAATGGCTTCATACGCAAAGCCCTGATAGCTTCCGTGCGCAGCCGGAACGGCGAATACCATAATCTGGGGCCGTCCCGGCACCACAGCGTTCACCACAACATCCTTATGCTCCAGAATCAGGGCAGGCAGCTCCTCCTTCATGTCGAGGTACCCGCTGTCACCGGACACCGTCCGGTAGCTGCCCTCCCGGGAGATGAAGTAGAAGTCCGTAAAACCGGTCTCCTCCTTTGCCTTGGCGGCAAAAGATTCCATCTGGCGGTCACTCAGTGTGCTTTGCAGGTAGGGGGTCCACATATGCATGGCCCCCCAGTTCCTGCCCACCAGCGAATAAAGGGACTGGTTGGCCTGATGGTAGATTTCCCGCAGATGCTCCGTACTTTCCGTATAGATGGTTCGGGTCACAAAACCATAATATTGAATGCCCACCGCCCCCAAGCCAATGCAAAGGGCAATGGCGGCCAGCATTGCTGCCAGGCGTCTGCGCACGCGATCCCCTCCATTCTCGCAGTTGTTTCTTATCTGCTTCGAATCGTCACATAGTCCGAAGGCTTTTCCAGCTGGTGTCCGCCGTTGAGCGCAGAAACCAGCACTTCGTATCCCAGCTGCTTCTCAGGGGTCAGTTTGTCCAGTAAGTTCTGGGGCATGGGGCAGTTGCAGTAATAGGACGCTTCGATAAAGTTCAGATCCCCCAGCATCAGAACGGAATAGACGGCGTCCTCATCCAGATCTCTGCCGTTTCTCGTGACCCGGGTCAACGTATACGCCCCGGTGCCGTCGGTGGTGACGGTATATTCCAGTCCGCTGGTCACTGGCATCAGGCCGCCCCGAATGGGGTTGGAGCCGTCTTCCTTGACATTCACCAGCCACTGCATGAGGGTTTTCAATTCCCCGCCGGTAAAGCTGCCGTGCCGGATGTACATACGGTTGGCGGTGAGCCAGTGCAGCTGCTGCTCGGTATACTCCCCGGCAAACACCGGAGCGGCAACCACGCTGGAATAGCCGATGGCGACATCGGCTCCCCACTGTTCCCGCGCCGTATTGACCACAGCGGAAGCGGCCGGACTTCCGTGATCCCCCATGGCGTAATCGTAGGCGGTTTTCTGGGTAGTGACCACCCTTTCGGCCTTGGGGGCCTCTGCAGCCGTAAGCTGGGCGTTGAAGTCCGCGTATGCCTCCTCCGGGCTGTACTCCTGCCGGATCATTTTCCGCACCACGTCCTCAGAAACCGCAAAAATTTCGGTGGAGGCCAGACGAATATACAGGTGATTGCGGTCGATGCAGTCCTGTACCAGGGAGAAGGCGCTGCCCAGCTGGGTCTGGACGTTTTTATTGTAGCTCAGCAGCGCGCTGCCGGGCTCCAAACGGCTCTGGCCCTCCTGACTGAACAGGGCATTCAGCACCCGCTGAACCGCCGCGTTCTTTTCCGGGTCCTGCTCTACCTGCCGGTTCACCGCCACCTGACAGTGGGGATAGGTCAGCAGCCAGCTGTCCTCGGCAGTCTCCCCGAAGTAGGGCAGCATGGCGCAGTTTACGCCTTCGTTCTGATGGAACATCACGCAGTCTGTGGCGGTGCCGCGGATCATGGCCGTTTTGCCCGCAAAGAAATCCGGGGCCATGGGATCGTAGTCCATCTCCGCGTCCGCCGGTTCCGTCCGGGTATCCTGAAGGTATTGCTGGTATTTTTCAAACACCCGGGGCCAGACCTGCTCATCCAGCCCCACCGGGTTTTCCGGCGTTTCGCTTTCGTACTGCATCCGCCACAGCGTGCCTTCCATGGTCATAAGCTCCGGGATGGCGCAGCCCTGCAGGGCTTCCATGCAGGAATAGTCCTCGTCATAGTCGTTGACGTAGCCGTTGATGCCCAGCTCCTCAAAGCGGCGGCACACATCGGCAAATTCCGCGTAATTGGTGGGCAGCGGGATGCCGTACTTCTCGAACAGATCCAGATTGGCAATATAACCATCCACCTCGGCGCACATAGGCAGCCACCGAAGCGCCCCTCCCGGCTCCCGGTTGTTTTCCAGATATCTGTCATAGAAGGTGCCCGCCACCTCGGTCTGGCTCAAATCCATCAAAAGGTCTGACAGGTTTGCCGCGTCGTTCAGAGAAAACCGGCGGCAGGTGATGATATCCGGCAGAGCGCCCCGGTCATTCAGGTCAGAATAGAAGTCGATGGAATTGTACCCCACCACAAAAGTAAAGTCGATCTCCGGAAACTGCTCCGCCAGCCAGGGCGACAGGGCTTTGGTCATGGTTTTATCCCACAGGTACATGGTAATGGGCACACGTTCCTGCTCCTGTTTTTGGGCAGCACAGCCGGCGGTGCCAAGCAGCACCGCCAGAACCGCGATCAGCGTAATCAGTCTCTTTTTCATCGGTTGGATTCCTCAGACATACTGTCTTTCCATAGGGAGTTCTGAATCAATCGGCAAAAGCTGACCGTAAAAGCCCGCTGCTCAGCCGAAGACGATTTGTTCAGCGAATCCCAAATTATTTCAGGGTAATGTAGTTTTCCGGCTGGGCAAGGGTGCCGCCGTTTTTGATATATTCGATCCAGGCGGTTTTGACGCCGGTCTCTCCCAGCTCGAAACACTGCGTCACATCCTTGGGGAAGCGCGCCATCTGCACTTGGGTGTTCAGGCAGGTCACATGGAATGTGTCGCTGTCGCGAATTTCCTCCCCATCCCTGCGAACCCGTGTCAGGACAAAGCCGGTATCCGTTTTTGTCACGTCCATGGTAAGTCCGCTGACAACCGGCAGGGAGCCGGGATTGAACGGCGTAAAGCCGCCTTCCACGCCCTCCACGTACAGCTTCAGCACCTGCTTCAGCTGCGCCCCGGTCAAATCGCACCGGTAGGGCATCAGCGCGTTGGGCATGACCATGTTGCCCACCATTTTCTGCGTGTAGTTTGCCTTCAGGACAGAGCCTGTGAAGCTATAGGCCGGTGCAATCAGAACTTCACTCCCGAAGCATCCCCGCAGGGTGTTTGCCATGACGGAGGCCGCCTGGGAGCCGCCCTTTGCCCGGAACGTGTTGGAATAGCCTTGCTCCAGCGTCAGGAGGATTTCCGGTTCGGTGTCTGCATCCTCCCGCAGCTGGGTATCAAAGGCCTTGTAGGCCTGCTGCGCGTCATACTCACCGAGAATCATCTTCGTCACCACATCCTTGGATACGGAGAAGAACTCGTTGGAGGCCAGACGGATGAACAGATGGTTCTGCTGGATGTAGGGTCTCAGATTGTCCAGTGCGGGGTCCAGCGTCAGCTCCACATTCTGACTGTAGGAGATCACGTCCTCCCCCTTTGCCAGCGCGTTCTGCCCGCCCTCAGAGAGCATCACCTCCAGCACCTGCATTGCCTGCTCCTGACGGGTCTGGTCCTGCTCCAGGTTCTTGTTCAGCGCCACCTGGAACTGCGGATAGGTCAGCAGCCACTGCTCGCCATTGGGGCCGAAGTAGGGCAGGAATACAGCGTCGATACCGGCGTGATTGTAGCGAACCGTTTCGGCACCGCCCGCACGGATCATTGCCGCCTTTCCCTCGGCGAACAGGTCGTTGACAGGATCATAGTCAAGCTCTATATCCTCCGGGCGCAGCTTTGCATCCGAGATAAACCGCTCCATCCTCGCGAAGGCGCCAGGCCAAATGGTATCATCCAAGCCTGTCATCTCATCCAGGGGGTCCTCATAGCGGTGACGCCAGACCTGTCCTTCCAACGAGGTCAGCTCCGGAATGGACCAGCCCTGCAGCAGCTCCATACAGGTGTAATCGTAGGCAAGATCTGCGGCAAAGCCCCGGATGCCCTTCGCTTCAAAGGCCTGGCAGGCAGCCACGAAGCTCTCATAGTCCGAGGGCATGGGAATCTGGTACCGCTCAAACAGCGATCTGTTCGCCAGCAGGCCGTCCACCTCGCCGCACAGCGGAAGCCACTGGATTTCGCCCTCCGTATTGGTAAAGCTCTCCAGATAGGTGCTGTAAACAGCGCCCGCTTCCTGGGTGGAGGACAGGTCCATTAGATACCCATGCAAATCCGCCGCATCGTGCAGGGAGAACCGGCGGCAGGTGATGATGTCCGGCAGCGCGCCGTTTTCGCTCAGGAATTTATAATAATCCAGATCGTTGTTGCCTACAACAAACTGGATATCCACATCGGGCAGATGGGACTGGATGTACTGGGCGTAGCCGTTGTACAGCTCGGCGCTCCACAGGTACACGGTGATTGGCTCTGACTGTCCTGCGCTCCGTGTTCCGCAGCCCGGCAGTGTGGACAGCGCCAGCATCGCTGCAAGCAAAATCAGCCATGTTCTCGTCGTTTTTTTCATACAGACTCTCCTTTCGCCCGCGTAGGGACTGCAAATTCATCTCTTTTCCTATCAATTTGCTGGGAAATCCACCTCGGTTTCCGCATCGCAGCATCGCCGGCAAGCCGACGCAGGCGAGATCTGTCGAACAACAGAAGTGTATACTCATTATAAGTCATTTCAAGGCAAAATTTGTCGAATCCTGTCGGATAGGCGTTATTTTTCCTGCGTCTGCCGAAGTCAGAGAAAAAACGCCGAATTCCTGCGGGAATCCGACGTTTTATCGCTAATTATTGCGGAAGCGGGAGAGGAAATCCATTGTTTCCTGCTTCTGGGGATTGCCAAACAGCGCCTCTGGGCTGCCCTCCTCGCAGATGACGCCCCCGTTCATGTAGACCACATGGCTGCTCACGTCCCGGGCAAAGGCCATTTCGTGGGTCACCACCAGCATGGTCATGCCCTCCTGTGCAAGAGAGCGCATAACGGAAAGCACCTCGCCCACCATTTCCGGGTCCAGTGCGGAGGTAGGCTCGTCAAACAGCAGCACCTCCGGGTCCATGGCAAGGGCGCGGGCAATCGCTACCCGCTGCTTCTGTCCGCCGGAAATCTGCCGGGGCTTGGCATTGATGTAGGGGGCCATACCGACCTTTTCCAGATACTGCATGGCGTGCATCCTTGCCTCCTCATGGCTCCGCTTCAGCACCTTTCTCTGACCGACAATGCAGTTTTCCAGCACCGTCATATTGTTGAACAGGTTAAAGGACTGGAACACCATTCCCACATGGGAGCGGTAGGCCGGAGCATTGAAGCCCTTGCCCACCACGTTTTTTCCGTGGTAGAGGATTTCCCCGGAGGTGGGGATTTCCAGCAGGTTAATGCAGCGCAGCAGCGTGGACTTGCCGGAACCGGATGCGCCGATGATGGAGGTCACGTCGCCCTTTTTCACGGTGAAATCGATATCCCGCAGAACCTCGTGGGTGCCGAAGGACTTGGACAGGTGGTTGACCTGTAAAATCATATCTTCCATATCAGCGCACTCCCTTTCTGCCGCGTCTTCTGCGTTCGGACTGGTACTCCTTGCTGTGCTCGTCAAAGGGGGTGCCCTTATCCGGGTGGTTGTAGGTGCCGGCGGTCATGGTCAGCTGGTCTTCCTGCACCAGCTCGTAATTGCTGCTGCCGTCCATCTTCTTCTCCGCCCACCGCAGCAGGAAGGAGGCAATGAGGGTCATACACAGGTAGCCTGCCATTTCCACCGTGGCGGAGGGGAAGTACAGGTAGCTGGCGCCAACGGCGGCGCGATGGGCCGCGAAGAAGTCCGGGAAGCCGATGATGAACATGACGGAGGTATCCTTCACGTTGATGATGAAGTTGTTGCCAATCTGGGGCATGATGTTCCGCAATGCCTGGGGCAGAATCACATAAAGCATGGTCTGCACATGGGTCATACCGATGGCCTTGGCGCCCTCGGTCTGACCGGGGTCAATGGAAATGATGCCGCCCCGGACGGACTCCGCCATGTAGGCGCCGGTATTGACGGACACCACCAGCATAGCGGCAACCCAGATGTTCGTGAATTTCACCGCATTGTCCGTGAAATAGGGCAGGCCGTAGTAAATGAACACCGCCTGAAGCACCATGGGGGTGCCCCGGAACACTTCCACATACACCCGGACGATGATGCGGATGAGCCGAAGCAGAATGCGCTTCGGCAGCGGGTCCCGGTCCGTACAGGGAATGGTGTTCAGAATGCCGCAGACAAAGCCGATAACGCAGCCGATAGCCGTGGCAACCAGCGCCAGTACCAGCGTGTTGCGTATACCGGTCAGATAGGAACCGCCGTATTTCGTCCACAGCTTCGCGATGTCGGCACACAGTTGGGTGAGTTTCTCCATGGTGCTTTCTCCTTATTATAATGGGCACTGCAAGGCGAGAGGAATCGCGTCCTCTCGCCTTGGTTCATTTTCTTTCCTTACTCGCTCAGGGGCTGAATGGAAATGGCATAAGCCATCAGGTCGTTGAAGTCATCCACAGTCATGGTGGACAGGACGGCGTCGATCTTGTCCTTCAGCGGCGTGTTGCCCTTCATGACGGAAACGCCGATGTTGACGTTCTCGGCACGAACCTCGTCAGAGAACTGGAAGTCGCCGTCGGTGCCGGAGAAGTCCAGAATCTTCAGGTCGGGGTAGGCAGCCACAGCGCCCTGGGCGGTGGGCATATCGGTGCAGATGAAATCAACGGTGTCGGTTTCCAGCGCCATCAGCATGGCGGGAGCGGTTTCGGCAGCGGTCTGAATCTTGGCGTCCTCGATCTGAGGCAGGCACTGGTCATACCAGATGGTAGCGATCTGTGCGGTGCAGGTGCCGCCGGCCAGATCAGCGATGGAAGCGGCGTTCGCGAACTTGCCGTCGGCCTTGGTGACGCAGACGATGGTGGCGTAGAAGTAGGGGCCGGCGAAGTCCACCTGCTCGGAACGCTCGGCAGTCATGGACTGACCGGCGATAACGGCGTCAAAAGTGCCGGTCTGAACGCCGGGAACCAGAGAGTCCCAGTCGGACTGGATGACCTCCAGCTCCCAGTCGTTGGCCTCGGCAATTTTCTTGCCGATCATCACGTCGTAGCCGTTGGCGTAGGAGCCGGGCACGTTGGCGATGGGGACAGCGCCGTTGGAGTCGTCGCTCTGGGTCCAGTTGTAGGGAGCGTAAGCGCACTCCATGGCGATGGTCAGAACACCATCCTCCAGACCGGCAGGCACGTCGGCAGCGGGAGCGGCAGCTTCCGTGGCAGCAGGGGCAGTGGTTGCGGCAGGGGCGGAGGAACCTCCGCAGGCAGCCAGCGCCAGCACCATGGTCAAAACCATGATCAGGGAAAGAATCTTCTTCATTTCAATCAACCTCTCATTTGTCGTATTTTTCGAGCCGGTCAAGCTCAATGGGAACACAGTTCCCAAACAAAAAATGAACCGCTTTGGTAAGCGGTCCATGGAAATACGGCATTCCTCGCACGGATTTTGCCGAACGGCCATCGATAGCGCTTCACAAAGTCTTGTGACAGTCCGGCAGATATTCTCTGACGGCCCAGCGGAAACAAAGGGGTGATCGTTTTCCGCTTCGGCGGCGAACCCTTTCCCTCCTGACGGCTACCCTGCCAAAGCCAGAAGGTACTGATGCGAACCGCGCCTCTATCTAAGCGATTCAATTTTCCTGTATACTACCACGTTGTTCCCACGCTGTCAAGTGTCCGCGCTGTAAAGGCAAAAGTTTGTACACTGTGACCGGATTGCGGCAGGCTGTCAGGCTGAAAACTGTCAAAATTGGCGCCGGCTATGTAAAAGATGTCTAAGCGCGGAAAAATTTTTACAAGAAAAATTACTTTAGCACTAGCATTTTTGTCCATTTTATGCTATACTGAAACAAGCTCAAGTGGTAGGGATGCCTATGAACTTAAAAGCCCGCGCCGCATACCTGAAGCGGGATATCCCGGCGGTCTGCCTTGCGTTAAAATCCAGGGAAACGCCAGTCATTGCCAAGCTTCTCGCCGGTCTCACCGTGGTGCTGGCCCTGTCCCCCATCGATCTGATTCCGGACTTTATCCCGGTACTGGGTTATCTGGATGACGTGCTCCTGCTGCCCGCACTGATCGCTTTGACCGTCCGGCTGATTCCTCGGAAGGTTTTTGCGGGCTGCCGTCAGCAGGCGGAAGGAATGTGGGAAAACGGGAAGCCAAAAAAATGGTACTTCGCGCTTCCCATTGTTGCAGTATGGATTCTGCTCCTGTGGCTGGTGGTAAAGTGGGTGCTCTGTTCGCCGCGTGCGTACTGAATCTATACGGTTCTTTGGTACGCAAACTGTAGGAGCAGCCGTTGTCCGAGGCAGATATACCAAAAATTTCACTCTTTTTTGACATTTTTCACAAATTCTGGCTCAAGTATCAAATTCACTCTGGAAATTTTCACATAGCTGCGCTATAATGGAAAGGGTTTTGATTCCAGTTTCTTTGTTAGGGATGTGATTGCCATATGTATAAGCGGTTTGTTCTGCCTCTGCTTCAGGCGGAGAAAAGAATTGAAGAGTATCGGCGAAATGAGCAGTGGCGTCAGCTGCGGGACATCTCCCTGATCTGTATTGCCGGTCTTCTCATTATGAGCATTCTGAATCTCCTTCGGCGCGACTATGTCATGCTCGCCAGCACCCTTGGCTCCGCGGTGGTTTTGGGCTACTGTCTGCACGATGCCTGGGATGATAAGATCACAAAGGATCTGGAATGGGTATATGTGGTTGTTTTCGCGGTGCTTTGCACCTTCTATATTATCTCCGGCGGCAACGAGGGCTTCGCGATTCTGTGGGTGATGTTTGTCCCCTTCATGTTCACCCTGATGATCGATGCGGTAAAGGGAATCATTCTGAGCACATACCTCCTGGTTCTGCTGTTTCTTGTATTCTATTGGCCGCTGGGGTTCCTGCTCCGATATGACTATCCGGAAGTGGTGCGTCTGTATTTCCCAGTCTTCTACGCAATTGATTACGTTCTGTCCCTTTACTGCGCCGTCCAGATGATCTGGACCCGGAGCGATCTGATTGTCGCCCAGGAGCAGGCCCGGGAAGCCAGTTTCCTGGATGCGGCCACCGGTCTGAAGAACCGTACCGCCTTTACCCATTTCGTGCAGACCGCCTCCGAGCGGAACTTTATCCGGATGACCATGATTTACATTGATGTGAACGGCCTGCACGAGCTGAATAACCGTCTGGGCCATGCGGCAGGTGATGAGATGCTTCGTTTCGTCGCCAATGCCTGTGTGGAACGGTTCCCCAAGGCGGATGTCTTCCGGCTGGGCGGCGACGAATTCCTGATTGCCTGCTCCGTAGGTACGGAGGGTGAAATCAGCGCCTGGATGGACGATCTGATTCACACCATCGAGAGTGCCGGCTATACCATCGCATACGGCGTCGAGTACCGCCTCCACGACCTCGATCTGGAGGATATGGTCAACAAAGCAGATGCCAAGATGCTGAAAAACAAGGCGGAATACTACAGAACCCACGACCGTCGTCATCGCTGAAACACACGCAGAAAATCCCCCGGCAGAGCCTGCCGGGGGATTCCTTTATTCTCTGCTGCATTGCCGGAAACGCCGGGGGGCTCCCTTCTGCTCCTGCGCAGCTATTCTCCGTGCGCTTCCTCCGGCGGGCCGCTGCCGTCAAACCGCATCGGTGTATAGCACAGTCCATCGGTAAGTTCCTCGGTATCCGTGGGAACGAAGCACAGATGCCGGCAGGCCTCCACAGCGCTACCGCGCTTTTCTCCGTTCCCGGTGCTGTTCCGCCTGCCGCAACTGCCTCTGCGCCAGCTTCTCAAAGCGGGTCAGCGGTTTTCCTGTACTGCCGTGGCGAGGGTCAGCGTCCGAAACACCACATTGACGATTTCCCGAACAGACTCCTTTTCCATATCGATTCTCCTAATACTCTTTCTTGATAAAATTGTTTAATTTTATCAAGAAGACACCGCATGATGGCGTTGTCGTTTCCATGATTTTCGGAATAAAAATCATGGAAACCCGTCTCATTATGATTTTCATATAGAAAACTTCAATTCTTGCGAATTAATTTTTTCTATTGAATACCAGTATAAAATAACGATTTTACTCGTCCAGTACGCTTCCTGAACTGTGAAGCCATTATACCATCCAAAAGCCCATCCTGCCAGGCAAATTTCACTAGGCGGTTGTGTCAATTTTGCAGATGTCGCCTTTCTTGACCTTTCCCCGATTCTGTGTTACAATGTAAGTATCAATTCCGATCAGACTTACTTGGGAGGTTTACCATGGATATCATCCACACCGACAAAGCGCCCGCCGCCATTGGTCCCTACTCTCAGGGCTATGAAGTGAACGGTCTGGTTTTCACTTCCGGTCAGATTCCGCTTGACCCCGCCACCGGTGCCATTCCCGAGGGCATCGCCGCGCAGTGCGAGCGCAGCTGCAAAAACATTGCCGCCATTCTGGAAGCCGCGGGCACCGGCATGGACAAGGTGTTCAAAACCACCTGTTTCCTACAGAATATGGAGGATTTCGCTGCGTTTAATGAGATTTACGCCAAATTTTTCGTCTCCAAGCCCGCCCGCAGCTGTGTGGCTGTGAAAACGCTTCCCAAGGGTGTCCTGTGCGAAATTGAAGCCATTGCCGAAAAATAATCATGCGATCCATCTCCCCGTGCAGCGCTGGAGGTTGACTTCGATGAAGCAGTATGAAAAAGCCCGGAATCATGACGATTCTGGGCTTTTTAGGTGGTACGCCGGAAGGGACTCGCAGCATTATGGTGTCGGCGTCGTCGAGCCGCCGCCGAGCAGATGTCCGCCGGGCATTTGCATTTTATGGTTCGAGTCCCCAATGTGAAAATAATCCGAACCCTTCTCCCACTGAGATAAGGTTCGGATTATTAACTCTTGGTACGCCGGAAGGGACTCGAACCCCCGACCTACTGATTCGTAGATGTGGTGTTATCGTTTTTAATCGTATTCTTACTTTTCTTAAATTAGTCTTTTACTCACTATCGTATATATTTTATCAACTTTTCTTAAAGTATCATTTTGTGCCTTTGCGGCACTTTGTGCGCCAAAAATGCGCCAAATTTTCAGGGGCGCAAAAATGAAATAGTTGGTTTTGATAAATCATTTTCTGCCTGTTTCCCATGTGCAAGGCCGTTTTGCCATGTGCCAAATGATGCAGCCGTCGAGTGATGAATTTCATTATTCGTCAGCCGCATTAACTGGTGCACGGCCTGATAGGTGACAAAACGGCGTTGCACTTCTCAGCGAGAAATGTTCGCAGTACGGCCGGGGAAGGTCAGGCCGGAGGGGTGAGGGGTATGCTCACCCCTTGTCTGTACCGGCGGTTCACAGGCTCATGTGCATATCGTAGCCTCCACACCACCGGGGACGTGTCAAGCCCGTCAAGGCTTCGTGGCGGCGTTATCTCGTTCCATAGTCTCGGATATGGCCCGGTTAATAAAGGCGTTCAAGCTTTCGCCCTGAGCCTCTGCGTGGGCTTTGGTGATCTCTTTTTGACCTGCCGGAACCCTGACGCGCATTTCATCGAACTTCTCAAGGTACTTATTGGTTGCCCGCCGCTGGGCCTCGCTTACACGCTTTTCATTCTCAGGCACTGTAACCCCTCCTTCTGCACAGATCGGTGGCGGCGGCTTAGATATAAAGCCACCTTCTCCACCGTACCTGTATTATAGCACAGATTTCTATATGTGTCCATATAGAATATTGAACGAATATATGGGTACATATTTGTGCATTATCCCATCTTGCTATATGGGTACATATATGGTATCATATAGCCATAGAGAGGGAGCGCAAGTTAAACCGTATCGCTCGACCCTGGATGAAATAAACGGTTTCGAAACGGTGACAGCCGGAGAGACGGCAGCAAAACAAAAGGAGGCTATCACATGAAAAGGTACGATCTGAGCAGCATTATGAGGGCCGCATGGGGCATCTTCCGCAAGGGCGTTGCTTCTTTCTCCGTGGCTCTGAGAATGGCATGGGCCAACGCCAAGACCCACAACGCAGCGAAGGACGCAGCCGGGAAACCCACACTTGGTACGGCTGGAAGGAGCTGGGCTATGAGGTTATCCACGAGAGCAAGGCCCTGTATCAGGCGGTCATTGCAGACCCCGCCACCAAGAGCGGTACCCGCAAGACTTCCTATTTCGGCCTGTCTCAGGTTCAGCCCATCAGCGCATAAGAAAAGGCCCTTGCATCAGCCCGCCAAGACTAAGATGCAAAGAGCCTAACCCCACCACAACATGAGGGGGTGTGGCTATTATAGCCCACCTCCTCGCCAAAATCAAGGAGGAATTAACATTGACCTGTACGAAACTGATTTCTATGACCGGCTATCTCGTCCGCTACGTTGACCTGAGAGAGCCGAAACCCCGCGCCATCCATGAGAGCGTCTATGTGATGGAAAAAGACGCTCTGGCGGCTCTGGGGCTTATGGGGCTGAACGTACTGGAGTTCATCACCACCCGTTTTCAGCGTGGCGGCTACCTTGTGATCGGCATTGAGTCTGCCAAGCCCAAGCGGGTGGCGGAAATCGACCTGTGCCAGCTCTGGGAGCAGTCGGCACCTGTCGCGAATGAGGAAGCAGCCGCCACACCTGATAGTGAGGTGCGCCCAGAATGACACTATCGCCCATAACTGCCGAATTGGCAGAATTGGCAGAAGCCTATGAACTGGAACACGGGCAGAAGCCCACTGAGCTGGTTCTCCGTATTGCGGAACATATCCTGAAGGTCTGTAAGATGCTGACGGAGTTTGGCCAGAAGGATGCCATGAATGGTGAGAAAGCCTACACAGCCGATGTTTTCCAAAAACTGGTTGTTAAGGCCTTTCGCATAAAGCCGGATGAAGACCACGAAACGGTGCAGGCCGTGGCAAATCTGTGGCAATTATGTTACATGGACGGATATACTGCAATCAGAAAACCAGAATAGCGATCCCCACGCCACACTTCCACCCGGGAGCGTGGCGGTTTTGGCGTTCTGGTGCCCCCGTCGCGTTTCACGATGCCAGCGCGGAAAGTTCGGACTGCCGTCCCGGTAGCACCCGGACACTGCTCGCCGCTTTTGTAAACCCAGAAACAGGTCATTGACAATCAGCCCGCAAAGAGGTATACTGAACGTACGAAGGGTGCTACCGGTAGACGGTGTTCCCCGTGGCGTTTACAAAGAAGCAACCGTTGTCTGGGGGGACGTGGCGGCTGCTTCTTTGCTTTTATCGTTTATCCTGTTTGAACAGGGCGATAATCGCAACTATGAGCATACAGAATGTAAAAAGCTCCATCCATGTAACCATAGCGTATCACCCCCTTTTCTGCCGGGGGTGACAAAGCAGCTTCACCCCCAAAGTGAGGGAAAGCACCGCCTACCGTGGCGCGGTAGCACCACCGACAGAATAACCCACCTTTTCCCAAAAGTCAATAGCCAAGCCGGGAGCCGCCGCAATGGTAGCTCCCGGTAAATTTGTTCTGTGGCGGATGCGGGAATCAGGACGGAAGGTTTTCGCTGCCTTCCTGTGATTCCTCTGGGTGGCCAGAATCCCAGATAGCAAAGTCCCTTGGCCTTCCAGCAGCACAGCCCAACCATCTGCCCCCCACAGCTCCACCATACGGTCAGCCGCCCCGGCCTGAATCGCTGCTACCAACTCCTCATTTGACATTCCCGCTGTCCTCCTGTATAATCAGCTTTGTCATAACCCATATACCGAAGGCAGCTTCCGGCAGTCAGCTGGGGGCTGCAACTTTTTTGCCCGTGGGGAATTTTTGCTACAAAGACCTCCCCTTGTGGTCGTTATTCCCCGGAGGTCTGTACTTTTCTGACTACCCCCTAGCGGTATGGAATGTCAGCTATAAAACATTCGTTTGATATTTGCGCAGATCTCCTGGATAACCGACTATACCGCAATCAACATACATACCACAGCTTCTTACAGTTCGGCGGTAGCTGAGATTACTTTTTAATTTATTTGTTCGATTACCTACAGTCTGCTCTCTACATCCATACCAGCCGCCACCATACGCAGAAAAGGTGGAGGTTGGGCGGGGTGCTTAACTCCACTCTCCACTTTCATCTCAAACGATTGGCTTAGTGTGTGTAATACCCCATGTGTGGGGCGTACTCATAGCCCCCACATATGGGGGTACACACATACACACTTTTTCCAATATATATAATACTGTTTTTTTGACCCTGTTTTTACCGCGCGGTAAAATCCATAAATTCTGTTTTTTTGACCAATTCCTATACCCTGTGAACTTCTCCACCGCTGCGGCTGAATAGTGGGTGCTCGTCAACGCTGTTTCTGATTGTCTGAACGCTCACCCCCAGATACTCAGCCAGTGTGGAAACAGTTACAGTCCCATCTGCGGCGCAGATATCATAGGCAGCTTCAAGGCGGCGCTTGCGCTCCATCAGCTTCTGCTCTTTGGACTTCCTGGCATTCATGGCCCGTTGGTAAGATGGAAGCTCATGGTGAGGGGCCACGTTTTCCTCCGGCGCGAAGTGCTCAAGGACGTGGAGTGGGTAATCAAACCACACGTCAACAGGTGGAAAAGACTGGAACTCCCGGAGCGTCCCGGTCACTCTCCACGCTGTTATACCGTCACGCTGCCGCTGTTTCGGTAGTTCCAGCTCTGTCATGTCCAGAAGTGCATCCACATCCCGGGCAAACACGCCGGAACCAGATGCCCTATCTGCGCTTCTTTTCCAGCTCTGGTCACCCTTGCTGTGGTGGTGGCAGTAGATCACAGCACAGTTGCACTCAGTCGAAATCCTGTCAAAGTAGTTACAGAACTGGGCCATATCATAGGCATTGTTCTCATTGCCGGTAAGTACCTTGTAAATCGGGTCAATAATGATGGCTGCATATCCTGCGTACTTATAGCGCCTTATTATTGCCGGAGCAAGTGCATTCAATGGCACAACATGGCCACGCAAGTTCCATATTGTGCAGGGGGAAAACCTTTCATTATCGTTCAGTCCCATTGCTTCACGAATCCTATAGAAACGGTCAAGGCAACTGGCTCTATCCAGTTCCAGATTGACATAAAGTACATTTCCCTTTTTGCAATTAAACCGACCCATCCATGGTATTCCAGTGGAAATACAGATTGCCAATTCAATCAGTGCGAAAGACTTTCCTGCCTTTGACGGGCCTGCAATCATCATTTTATGCCCTTCCCGTAAAACACCCTCAATAAGTTCTGGCTTTAGATTTATGGTTCTGTTCCATGCCCATTCCAAGTTGATAAATTCATCTGTCAGGTCTGGAAGATCATCGTCCTCGTCTAACTCTGGCAGGCCTTCTAAAAATCCATTACTCAAGTTATACCACCTCACAGATCCACCCGGCGGATACCAGAGACAGCCGCCACCGTGGCGGGTGCATTGTCTGCGCCGTCCTCGCATTGCAGGAACCGAACAAGGTTTGGGTAGAATAGCAATGCCTTCTGCCCGACCTTCCGGGTTGGAACCGCGCCGATTCTGACCCAGTGGCGGAGGGTGTACTCAGAAACAGGCAGCCCGTCAGCCTTTGCCCGCTGTACTGCCTCTCTGATCGTCACAACGTTGTTTGTACCCATTGGTCATTCCTCCTTTACGATCTCGCTGACAGGCACCCCAAGGGCTTTCGCAATTTTTCCCATAGTCTTAAGCGCGCAAGATCCCCGCGACAAAATATTGTTGATCTGCTGCCTGTTTGCGCCACACTTCTTCGCCAGATCAGACTGATTCATTTCCCGCTCTGCCAGGATCAGCTTGATCTTCTGCACATCTAACTTCATTTGCTCACCTCCACTTTGTAGCCATTTTGGCTACTTTCCTACATTATAGCCGTTTTGGCTACTCTTGTCAATAGGAAGACACAAAAAAGTTGACAGATTGGACACTCTGAGTTATACTGTCCTTGAGGTGATATTCATGCCAAATCTAGGTGATGCGATAAGAAATGCACGGCAGCAGTGTGGAATGACCCAAGAAGAACTCGCTGCCAAACTCGATACAACAAAATCAGCTATCAGCAAATACGAGCTAGGTAAACGGGAGCCTAGTTTGGAGCAACTACGAAAAATTGCTATCGCTATTGGCGTTACTGTCTCCGATCTGGTAGACGGTGAATATTGGTCACGACTTCCTGATGCAGAAAAGCAGTCTGCCTTTTCTGATAATCCCCGCAGAGATTCGCTGCTTGCTATCTTCGAGCAATTGAATGAAGCAGGTCAGCAAAAAGCCGTTGAGCGGTTAGAGGAACTACTGGAAGTGGCCAAGTACAGAAAGTAGGTGCAGACCAATGGCAACCATAGAGAAGATCACAGGTAAAACCGGCGTTTCCTACCGCATCACGGTTTCCGGCGGCTTTGACACCGCAGGGAAGCGCATCCGCCACCGTATGACCTATAAGCCGGAACCCGGCATGACTGCCAGGCAGACAGAAAAGGCCGTCCAGCGGGCGGCAGCAGACTTTGAGCGCAGTATTGAGCAAGGCTATGCGCTGGACAACCGGCAGACCTTCGCAGAGTACGCCGCCTATGTAATCGACCTGAAGGAGCGCACCGGCACAAAGCACCGCACTGTGGCGGGCTATCGGCGGCTGCTTGAGCGGACAAATCAGGCAATCGGACACATGGCGGTGCAGGATATCCGGGCCGTGCATCTGAACCGTTTTTACCAGAACCTTGCAGAATCCGGCATCCGGGAAACTGCCGCCCGTGCCGTGCCAAAGGCAGATTTGCGGGCAGCTCTGAAAGAAAAGAAGTTGTCTATGGCGAAGGTGGCACGGCTGGCCGGTGTGGCGGAATCCACAGTGAACGCTGCCGGGAAGGGGGAGGCCATTCTCAAGGAAAAGGCGGAACAGATCGCCAAGGCGGCAGGGATTCCATTCGAGAATCTGTTCACCGCAGACGAACGGGACGAACCCCTCTCCTCTACCTCAATCCTTGCTTATCACCGCTTCATTCACATCGTTCTGGCACAGGCGGAACGGGAAATGCTGGTGCCTTACAACGCCGCAGACAAGGCAACCCCGCCGCAAAAAGAAAAATCGGAGGTTGGAACATTCCAAACCTCCGAACTGATCGCTATTCGTGACGCTGCCGCAAAGGAGCCTATCAAATGGCAAATGCTGATTCACTTGCTTATGATTACCGGGTGCCGCCGTGGTGAAATCGTGGGGCTGAAATGGGATCGTGTGAACTGGGCAGATTCTTCCATCCGTATTGACACCACGCTACTGTACACCCCGGACAGGGGCGTGTATGAATCCACCACCAAAACAGGCGCAGACCGCACCATCAAGCTGCCAAAGGAAACCATGGAACTGCTCCGGCAATACAAGGTGTGGCAGCTGGAAACCCGGCTTGCGATGGGTGACCGCTGGAAGGATACCCCCTATGTATTCACCGGGGAGTGTGGCGGCTGCATGGCCCCTGACACCCTCAGCGGCTACCTGACACGGTTTGAGAAGAAATACAGCCTGCCGCACATCCACGCCCACAAATTCCGCCACAGCATGGCATCTGTCCTGTACTTCTCCGGTGCAGACCCGGTGAGCATTTCCAAACGGCTTGGACACGCACAGGTAAGCACCACCCAGAACATCTATTCCCACCTGATCGAACAGGCCGACACCCAATCGGCGGAGCGGATCGCAGACGCGATTTTCCGAACGGAAAAGAAGCTGGGGTGACCCAAAATTTTGCAATTGACCCAAAATTGGCCCAAAATCAAAAATCAGGCAAAAGCAAATCATCCCCAAAAGTACGAAAAAAGCCCGGAATCATGACGATTCTGGGCTTTTTAGGTGGTACGCCGGAAGGGACTCGAACCCCCGACCTACTGATTCGTAGTCAGTCACTCTATCCAACTGAGCTACCGGCGCATGTCTCAAGCGACTGCAATATAATAGCACACAGGCTTCAAAAATGCAAGTCTTTTTTTCAAAAAAGGCAAATATTTTTCCGCCGCCCCTGAGCGGTTGACACAGACCGCGCTGGTATTGTAAAATAGCAAAAACACTAAGGAGGCGGTATCATGGCGGCAATTTGCAATCTGGCCGAACTGCCCGGGCTTCTGCTGCCCTGGTATCGGGAAAACCGCCGCGATCTGCCCTGGCGGGCGGACCGGCAGCCCTACCATGTCTGGCTGTCGGAAATCATGCTCCAGCAGACCCGCGTGGAGGCGGTGAAGGGCTACTACACCCGGTTTCTGGCAGCGCTGCCGGACATTCCGGCGCTGGCCCGGTGCGATGACGAAGTGCTGCACAAGCTCTGGGAAGGGCTTGGCTATTACAGCCGGGTGCGGAATCTGAAAAAGGCCGCACAGGTCGTTATGGAGCGCCACGGCGGCGTGTTCCCGGAAAGCTACGCGGATGTGCTTGCCCTGCCCGGCATCGGTGAGTACACCGCCGGGGCCATCTGCTCCATCGCCTTCAATCAGCCCACCCCGGCTGTGGACGGAAACGTGCTCCGGGTTCTCGCCCGGCTGCTGGACGACCCCTCCCCCATCGACCTGCCGGAGACGAAGCGCCGGATAACAGGACTTCTGGCAGAAATCTATCCCAAAGAAGCGGGAGATTTTACTCAGGCGCTGATGGAACTGGGGGCTACCGTCTGCGGCCCAAACCGGGCGCCGGACTGCGAACACTGCCCTTGTAAGGAGCTGTGCCTTGGCTTTCAGCGGGGTGAGGCGGAGTCCCTGCCGGTGAAATCCCCCAAAAAGGCCCGGCGGCAGGAGGACAGAACCGTATTGATTCTCAGCTGTGACAACCGCTTCGCCCTGGAAAAGCGCCCGCAAACGGGGCTCCTCGCCGGACTGTGGCAATTTCCCAACGTGGCCGGAAAGCTGGACACACAGGATGCGCTGGACGCGGTCTGCGCCATGGGACTGCATCCCAGGGAAATTCTGCGGGAGACGGAGAAAACCCACGTTTTTACCCATATTCAGTGGAATATGAAGGGCTTCTATCTGGAAGTCGAAGCGTGCGGCGGCAGCTTCCAATGGTTTACGGAAAAAGAAATCAATTTGCAGGCGGCGCTTCCTACAGCGTTCCGCCAGTTTTTGGAGAGATAGAAATGTACGACTACCATATGCATTCCCGGGTGTCCTTCGACGGGCACGACACCGGCCTTTCCATGGCCAGGGCAGCGGCGGACGCTGGGCTGAGGGAAATCTGCTTTACGGATCATATCGACTATGACCCCTTCGGCACCATGGGCAATATGGCCTTCGATACCGCTGCGTATAACGCAGAATACGATTCTCTGGAGGTACCGGGACTGAAGATCCGGTTAGGGTTGGAATTCGGCATGACCCGGGACAACCTTGACCAGTTCCGCAAGGACGTAAGCCGCCGGGATTTTGATTTTGTCCTCGGCTCTATCCACTTCGTGGATGGGCTGGACGTGTATATGCCCCCCTTCTGGGAAGGAAAAACCGTGTTTCAGGCCGAACGGCGGTGTCTGGAGGAAACGCTGGCCTGTGTGCAGGTGCACACGGACTATGACGTGCTGGCACACCTGACCTACATCGGCAAAACCATGGCCCATCCCTGCCCCCGGCCTGTGGAGTTATCCGACCACCGGGAGCTGATCGACGAAATTCTGCGCACCCTTGCGGATAAGGGCAAAGGTCTGGAACTGAACACCAGCGGCCTTGACCGCTGCGGCGGGTATCTCCCTACGGCGGACTATTTCCGCCGGTTTAAGGAGCTGGGCGGTGAGATCGTCACCGTGGGGTCAGATGCCCACCAGTGCGCCCGGGTGGGGCAGTATTCCGGGGTTGCCTGCGAGCTTCTCAAGGATATTTTCGGATATGTGTGCACGTTTGAAGGACGAAAGCCGATTTTTCACAAGTAGGCGCAAAAGCCGTGTATTTCCATACGGGCCCCTCTCCTATTGCATTTTTCTCTTAAATATGGTAAAATTCTGATACTAAGCAAGTCATTCGCGCTTATTTCAGAAAAAGGATGTGTAGACATAGAATGAAAAAGCTGAGCCGCGGCGCTTTTGAGGATATGAAGGGCTTCGTCCGGGTAGCAGAAACGCTGCTGGAAATTCTGATTCTCACGCTGGCGTACTATATTGTCTGGATGAAGGGCTACGATCTGGCCTATTTCGCCTACAAGGGCAAGTATGTGCTGATGGGTGTGTACGCCGTTCTCCTGTACGCCCTGTTCCTGAACTCCGAATGCACCATGTTCGGTCAGCTCCACCGGGGTGACCTCATCATGGGGCAGATCATCTCCATCTGCCTGGTCAATGCCATCACCTACCTCCAGCTGTGCCTGATCGCCAACGGGATTCTGCCGCTGACCCCCATGCTGGCGCTGACCGCCGCAGATATTGTCATCGCCATTGTGCTGATTCTACTGTACACCAGCCTGTACCACCGGCTGTACGCGCCCCACGATATGCTGCTCATTTACGGTCACCGCCGGGGCGTAGAGCTGAAAATCAAAATGGACGCCCGAAAGGATAAGTACAACATCAGCGGCCTGATTTCCTCCGACGAAGGCTACGACAAGATCATTCGAGAAATCCCCAAGTATGACGCGGTGGTCATTAACGACGTGCCGGCCCAACTGAGGAACGACCTGCTGAAATACTGCTACCGCTACCGGGTGCGCACCTACGTCTCCCCAAAGCTCACGGACATCATGCTCCGGGGCGCCCGGAACATCACCCTGTTCGATACGCCCCTGCTTCTGGTCAAGGGCACCGGCCTGACCCCGGCGGAGCGGGTCATCAAGCGGGCCATGGACATTCTTATCAGCGCCATCGTGCTGCTGATTCTGTCGCCGCTTATGCTGCTGATTGCCGCCGCCATCAAACTGGAGGACGGCGGGCCTGTGTTCTTCCGGCAGAAGCGTCTGACCCGGAACGGGCGGGAATTTGACATTCTCAAGTTCCGCAGCATGGTGGTGGACGCGGAAAAGTACGCCGGGGCCGTGCTGGCGACGGACAATGACCCCCGGATCACCCGGGTGGGCCGGATTATCCGCCCCTTCCGTCTGGATGAGCTGCCCCAGCTCATCAACATTCTCAAGGGCGATATGAGCGTCGTCGGCCCCCGGCCCGAGCGGAAGGTCATTGCCGACGAATACTGCAAGGACATCCCTGAATTTGCCTACCGGCTGAAGGTTCGGGGCGGTCTGACAGGCTACGCCCAGATCTACGGAAAATACAACACCAGCGCCTATGACAAGCTGCGGCTGGATCTCATGTATATCGAAAACTACTCGCTGCTTCTGGACATCAAGCTGATGATTCTGACCATCCGGATTCTGTTCAGCAGGGAAAGTACCGAGGGCGTAGACAAAGCAAAGGAAAACAAAAAACTGGCGGACGAGCTATTGAAGGAACTGGATCAGGATAACTGATAAAACTGCCCCCATAACCTTCCCCCTGGGGGAAGGTTATTCCGCTTTTGTGGCAGCCATACCGTCAAGATGAAGGGAGTGCATTCTTATGAAAGAGCGAAAGCCCAGCGGAAACAGCATTTTACGCGTCGTATTTGTGGCGCTTTCTTTCCTGCTGCAGATTGTTTGGCTGCTGGCGCTGACCGTCAAGCTCAATGCGTATTCCGCGGTGCTGTCCGCCATGACTACGGTGCTCAGCCTTCTGGTGGTGCTGCGGCTCAACAGCAAGCACACCAACACCGCCATGAAAGTGCCTTGGATCATGCTGATTCTGGTGCTGCCGGTGATGGGACTAAGCCTGTACCTGCTGGTGGAGATACTGGGAGACCCCGGCGTCGGCAAGCGCCTGCGCGCCGTCCGGGAGGACATGAAGGACGAGATTCCCGAAAATGCCGGCGCCGCTCTGGAGCATCTGGAGCAGACCGACCTTCCCTCTGCCAATCAGGCCCGGTATCTGTGGAACTGCACCCGTTGGCCCGTGTACGAAAACACCGCCGTCACTTTCTACCCCGAGGCAAAGGACGCCTTTGAAGCCATGAAGGCCGATTTGGAAAAGGCGGAAACCTTTATCTTCATGGAGTATTTCATCGTGGAGGACAGCACCTGCTTCTGGGAAATCGAGGACATTCTTGTCCGCAAGCAGGCTCAGGGCGTGGAAATCCGGTTCCTATACGACGATATCGGCTCCGTAGGCAAGGTGAACATGATGTTCGCCAAGCGGCTGTGTGAGGAAGGCATTGCCTGCCGTCCCTTCAACCCCGCCCTTCCCCTGCTGAACATTTTCCTGAACCACCGGGATCACCGGAAGATCACCGTCATTGACGGAAAGGTGGGCTTCACCGGGGGCTACAATCTGGCGGAGGAATACTTTGACCGGAAGCACCCCTACGGCAAGTGGAAGGACACGGGTCTGCGGCTGGAGGGCGAAGCTGTGCGCAGCCTTACCGCCGCGTTTCTGGAGCTGTGGAGCGTTCAGGCACACCATACGGAAAACTACGGGCAGTATCTGGATATCGTCCATTCCGTTCCCGCGAAGGGCTTCGTGCAGCCCTTCGCCGACAACCCTCTGGGGCAGGAGCGGGCAGCAGAGGAGGTTTACCTGAATCTCGTCTCCCAGTCCAACCGGCAGCTGTATTTCATGACGCCCTATCTCATCATCACCGATGAGATGAACCGCGCGCTGCGGCTTGCCGCCAAGCGGGGCGTGGATGTGCGCATCATCACACCGGGCATTCCCGACAAGAAGCTGGTTTACGCCGTGACCCGTTCCTATTATGCCGCCCTTGCCGAGCAGGGGGTGCGGATTTATGAGTATACCCCCGGATTCTGCCACGCCAAGCAGTGCCTGTGCGATGGGCGCATTGCCACGGTGGGCACCTCCAATCTGGACTACCGGAGCCTGTACCACCATTTTGAAAACAACGTGGTGCTCTACGGCTGTGACGCCATCGCTGACATTGCCGCGGATTTTGAGAATACCTTCCCCCAGTGCCGGGAGGTCACGGGAAACTACCGGGCCGGACGGGGCGCGGTTCTGCGGACATGGCAGTACATCCTGCGCCTGTTTGCCCCGCTGATGTAACCACATAAGGAAACGACCGTCTGCTTCTTCAGCAGGCGGTCATTTTATTCCATTTTGTAACCGGAATTCCCTCTTCCCGGGCCAGTTTCAGTAGTTTCCCGTTTCCATCGTTCAGCTTTCCCAGTGGCGTGCCGGCATCGATCACCGCCGCGCATTGCCGCAGCAGCCGGGCCGCCTGCGCAAAATACACTTCCGTCATTTCTTCAAAGGCAGGAACCGATACCACCGCGCTTCCCAGCGTCTGAGCCACCTGAAAATCCACATCATTTTCAAACAGAATTCCCGTAGCGAAGGGAATTCCCTTCCTTTGCAGCTCCCGATACACCGGAATTCCAAAGCCCGCTCCGGCAATCACAAACACCCGGGGTTCTCCCTCGGGTTTCGGCATCTCCACGCTGCCGAACAGCCGGTTGTAGCTGCCTGCCTCCATGTCGTAAAGAGACTCGATGGCATGGCTTTGCAGCACCTGCTCCGGGGTGCCGAAGCTTGCAATGGTCTCTCCCTTGACGCACAGCAGATAATCCGAGACTTTCGCGGCGAGGTCGATTTCGTGCAGTGACAGGATTACGGTAATGCCCTTCTCCCGAGCCATTTCCCGCAGAATGTCCAAAAGCTCAATTTTATAGCGGATATCCAAATAAGCCGTAGGCTCGTCCAGCACAATGACCTCCGGCTCCTGACACAGTGCCCGGGCCAGCAGAATCCTCTGCCGCTGCCCGTCGGACAGGGCTGAAAAGTCCCGCTGGGCCAAATCCAGCCCGTGGACCCGCTCCAGCGCCTCCCGAACTGCCGCCTTGTCTTCTTCTGTCAGGCGTCCAAAGAGGTTCGTATAGGGATAGCGGCCCATGGCAACGACCTCGGCGCAGGTAGTCAGCTCCGGGCGGATACGGTCGGTGAGCACCACGGCTACCTGCTTTGCCAGCTCCTTGGGCTGCCACTGCTGCAGGGTTTTTTCGCCCACAAACACCCTGCCGGAGATGGTCTGCAAATGCCGGGTGATGGACTTGAGTATGGTGGATTTTCCCGCGCCGTTGGGGCCGATGAGGGTCAGGATTTTCCCCTTCTCCAGCCGGATGTTGATGTCATGGATCAGGATGCTTCCGTCATAGCCCACCGCCAGATCTTCCGTCTTAAAATAGGGCTCCATGTCACACCTCCTGCCGTTTCCGCCGGATCATCATATAAATCACCACCGGCGCGCCGAAGATGGAGGTCACGGTGCCGATGGCAAGCTCCGTAGGCGCGAACACCGTCCGTGCCAGCAGATCACAAAACACGCAGAACACCGCCCCGCAGAAAAAGGAGGCGGGAATCACATAGGCGGGCTTGGAGGATTTCAGCAGGCTCCGGGTAATGTGGGGCACCGCGATGCCCACGAAAGAAATCGGCCCCGCCAGCGCCGTCACGCAGGCGGACAGCAGGCTGGACAGCAGAATCAGGACAATTCGGAAGGGCTTGACCCGAATACCCATGCTCTGGGCGTAGCCCTCCCCCAAAGCGTAGGCGGAAATGGGCTTGCACAGGGCCAGCGCCCCCAGAATCCCCGGCAGGCACAGTGCCGCCGACAGGCTCACGTCCTCCCAGCTGGCCCCGGAGAAGGTGCCCATGGACCAGTTCGTTAAATTTACCACATCATGGTCGTCGGCAAAGGTGACGCAGAAATCCGTCACCGCCCCGCAGATATAGCCCACCATGATGCCGATGACCAGCAGCATGGACATGGAGTGCACCTTCTGGGAAAACAGCAGCACCACGGAGGTAATGAGCAGCGACCCGGCAAAGGCCGCCAGAATCAGCGTCACCGGACGGACGCTGCCTAAGAATTCCGCAAGGAAAATCAGGGTGATGCCCACCACCATTTTCGCGCCGGAGGAAATGCCCAGCACGAAGGGCCCCGCAATGGGGTTGCGGAAAAACACCTGCAGCAGATAGCCGGACACGGACAGCGCCCCGCCCAGAATCGCTGCCAGCAGCATCCGGGGTATGCGGATGCGGAACAGGATCTGGCTTTCCGTGGAGCTTCCCACGCCGTGGCGCAGTCCGTCCCAGAGCATGGCATAGATTTCGCCGGGGCGGATGGAGACAGAGCCGATATTCACATTCAGCACCAGCGCCAGCAGAAGCAGGCCCCACAGCAGCGCCATGACGCCCCAGAACCTGCCCGGATTGCCCAGCCGCAGGGTTTCCGTGTTTTCTTTCATTCCCGGTTTTCTCCCTTATTGCAGTCGATAGAGGAAGGGCAGCTGGGTAAGGCCATCCGCTTCCCCGGAGAAGATTTTCCGGAAGCTCTGGATCATCTGGCCCAGCTGGGTGGTTTCCTGATACATATTTTTCTGGGTGCACCAGACGTTCCCGTTGCGTACCGCCTTGAACTGGGCCAGCAGCGGGCTCTTTTCCAGCAGCTCCTCCATGGAGTGAATCTCGCCGCCGATGGTGCTGTTGTAAATGATATAGTCCGCGTCCTTGGCTGCGGCAAAGAACTGCTCCATCTCGATATTGACCGTAGAGGTTTTGGTTTCCCTGTCGCCAAGGTCGCTGAATACATACCTGCCCCCCGCCAGCTCCAGCATTTTGGTAACGTAGTCTCCGCTTTTTCGGGCCACTACATAGCCGGAGGAGCTGATGTGGAAAAAGGCCACGGTTTTCTGGGGATTTTCCCCCTGTAAGGCGTCGTTCAGGTAGGCCACCTGCTCGTTGAACAGCTCCTCGGCCCGGTCCTCCTCGTTCAGCAGCGCGGCGTAGAGCTTCATCCACTCCGTGCGGCCCAAGGGGTGCTTCTCCATGCTGGACTGGTCGGTGAGTACCACGATGCCCAGTTCCTCCAGCTTCTGCTTGACATCGGAGGCATGGCCGATCATCATGGACTCCACCGCCAGCGGACAGCTATGTGACAGGAGCATCTCGTAGTCCGGCTCGCTGTACTTTCCGGCGTAGAGGATTTTCCCGTCCTCCATAGCCTTGCGAGCGCTTTCAACATACCAGCTCTCCGCCCGGGAACCGGACAGGGTAATGGCATCCAGCCGGTTCAGCGCATCAAACAGGCACATAGCGGAGGTCGCCGCCAGATAGATATTCTCAATGGGCTGGTACAGAGGCACCGCGTCCTTCGGTGCGGATTCCGGCACCTCACAGCCCTCGGGGACAACCAGAAATTTGCTGCCGTCCGCCAGAGAAATCAGCTTGTAGCCGCCGGAATAGTAGTCCACCTGAAACTGGGTGGCAAATTGCAGGGGCATGCTTCTCTCCGGCACCCAGTCGCTCTGGGGCGCCTCGGTTTGCGTCCCGGCACAGCCGGTGAGCAGCAGCGCCAGAACCAGCGCCCATAGGGTCAATTTCCTCATTTCGCAGTCAGCGTGGTGCTGTCAAAATACAGCGTATAGTCCACCAGATGGGGCTGGCTCATGGCAACGGTGGAGGCGCTGACCGCCAGCTCCGTGTCCAGCGTTACGGGAATCTCAAAGGTGGAATTGCCCTCTGTCTGGATGGGATCATACTGGGTGCCGTCCACAATCATGTACTCATAGTTGGGGCTGCTCCATTCGATGGTGGCAGTGAGTGTCTTTCCATCGGAGACAAGCTTTGCGGGAGAGGTGACGCTGGCCCGCCCGGAACCGCCGGACAGAACCACCTCACAGGTATATGTCCCCTCCTGAGGAACCGGGTTCTGCACGCTGACCCGGTGATCATACCACACGCCCTTGGTGCCAATCAGGGCAAGGTCAAATTCCTGCCCCACAGAGGCCACCGGCACGTCAAAGCCGAATACCTCCTCGCTGAGGCCGTCGGAATAAGTCACGGTGTCCACCGTGTGCTCCAACAATACCGCGCCGGGCTTCTGTGCGTCCTCGGCAGTACCCACATAGAGATTCACAATGTTCGTGGAGCGCAGGCTCACATGCAGGGTCTGTATACCACCGCTGACGGTCAGGGTCCCCTTGCCGTCACAGGCCTCGTTGGCCCGGAACATGCTGCTGTCCGTCACGAAATCCACGGTGTACACGCCGTCCGGGAGCACCCGGATGGTTTCTTCTTCGGGTTCCGTCTCCGCTGCCGTGGTGACGGGCACCGTTGCTTCCGTAACCTCCGCAGTTGTGGGTGCCGCCGTCTGGGCAGGCTCGGCAGCCGCGCCGCAGCCCGCCAGCAGCAGGCAGGCCAGCAATCCAGAAATCAGCTTTCTCATCTTGTTCATACTCCGTTCTCCTATTCCATGAAAATCTGCATCGTATGGGGTACCATCTCCCGAAGGCGGGTATCCCGCCTCCGGGAGGAGAAATTATCCAATCACAGCCTGCGTATGGGCAACATAGAGGTCCTGAACCTCCGCGATGCTGCCAAGGCCCGCAATCTGGGCGGTAACGCTATCGAAGCTGCCATCGGCTTCAAACATACTCTTCCAGGAGTCCTCTTCGTCACCTGCCATGTCGTTGTTGGCATGGTCGCCGGCAACCACCATCAGGGGCCGCAGAATCACGTTCTTGTAGCCGGCGGCCTTCACGGCCTCGATGACCGCCTCGCAGGCAGTTTCCTCCGGCTCGCCCTCCACGGTGCCGACAAACACGTTGTCATAGCCCAGCTTACCCATCTGGGTCTGCATCTGGCTGTAGGTGACCTTCGCCACATGGGCCGTGCCGTGGCCCATCAGCACGAAGGCCGTGCCCTCTTTGGCGGCAGCGGCAGCATCGGCAAAGCCGCCGTCCGCGGCGGTATCCGCCACGATGGCTTTGGCAACCGCTTCCTTATCGGCATTGATGACGGTAGCGTCGGAACCGACCTCGCCCAGCAGAGGCTCCGCGACGCGGATTGTTTCGATCTTATCCTTGTAGCCTTCCAGCGCCTCCATCATTTCATCGTACTCTGCGCCGTGCATCAGGTGGGTCGGCTGCACAACCAGTTCCCTGACGCCGTTGGCAACCGCACGTTCCAGCGCCTGATCCATGTTGTCGATGGCCTCGCCGTCCCGGGCCTGAATGTGGTTAATGATAATCTGGGCGGTAAAAGCCCGGCGCACGGACCAGTCGGGGAAGGCCGCCTGAATGGCGTCCTCGATGCTCTTGATATCCTGCACCCGGCTGTCATTGAAAGAGGTGCCGAAGCTGACCACCAGAATCTCCTGTTCGCCGATGCCATCGGCATTGCGTGGATCATCCAGCGCGGCATTTCCCGTATCCCGTCCGAAGTAGTCGGGGTCGGCGTTGTCGCCCTCCACCAGCGCCTTCTGGGCATCGGTCAGCGCGTCCCAGCCGGCCTTGGCGGCAGCGCACTGGGCGTCGGTATCCGCAGTGCGCTTCTGGACATAGATGGCATCAATCAGTTCCGCCACGGCATCGGCAGCGGCCTGATCGTCCACCACCGCTTCCGTGGCCGCCGGCTCCGCCGCCTTTGTGGTCGCCGCAGTTTCCGCCGCGGGAGCCGTTGTGGGCGCAGCCGTACCGCCGCAGCCTGCCAGCATTGCCGCCGCCAGTACAGCGGCGATCCAGATACTTGTTTTCTTCCTGTTCATACGTGTTTCCTCCTTGTGTCTTCGCACAAAAATGATTTGAACAGAACACGGACAGGGAAATCCCCCGGACACGAAAAAAGAAAGACCTTCCCACGGGAGGAAGGTCTTATTCTGGCTTGGTAATGCCCCGGAAAGGGGCAAGCTTCGGCGCGGCCAATTCCTCGTGACCCGGGCATTTCGCCCTGTACCAATGACAGGCAGGTTTCCTGGCTTGCGGGTCGTCACAGCACCGCGCCTTCTCGCTTTCGCAATGGCATTATGCAGTGCTGCTCTCCGTTTACAGTGACGAGATCGTACAGGATTTGCACCTGTTTCCCTATTACCCCCTGACACGCGGTCTGCGCGCCAGCGGCACCTGTCATTCTGCGTATTCAATTCCCCTTTATTGTAGCACACTCCCGGCAAAATGCAATCCCTATTTTCTCTCATCGCGCCGATGTCCGCCCCTCTATTGACACAGGTTCGGAATCGTACTATACTTACTACCACTATATTTTACAGAAAAAGAGGAGTCTTCATGACCATTCTTTACGGATGCATTTTGCTCGGGTATCTTTCCGGCAGTGTTCTTTTTGCCAGAGTCTCTATGGCTCTGCTTCACAAGGAGTACATTCTGACGGCAAGCAAAGACGGGAATCCCGGAACCGCCAACGCGTTCCGGTACGGCGGATTCCTCTGCGGAACGCTCACCCTTTCAGGAGATCTCCTGAAAGGATTTTTCCCCGTGCATCTGCTGGTCAGCGCCTGCTCCCCCACGGTTCCGCCAATGCTGTTTGCCCTTGCGGCCTCGGCGCCGGTATTGGGCCATGCATTCCCTGTTTTCTATCATTTTCAGGGAGGAAAAGGGATTGCCGTCACCTTCGGCTGCCTGCTGGGCCTGCTGCCGGAATGGCAGCCGGTTGCCTGTCTTGTCTGCGCATTTCTTCTGTTTTCGCTGATGATACGGATTACCCCCCACTTTCAGCGAACAGTAGCAGCCTATTTATTAACGCTTGCTTTTCTATTTCTTTCCGGGCAGTCCCAACGGTCAGTCTTGAGCTTTTCCCTCATGTCGATCGTTGTTTCTGTTCGTCTGCTTATGAGCAGGGAGCCAAGGGAAAGAATGCTGGTAAACTTCCCGTGGCAACGGAGACACGGCGCCGAAACTGAAAATAAACAACCGGAATCAGGTGGGAAAATCATATGAAAGCTTTACTGTTGTCCTGTGGAACCGGCGGTGGACATAACGCGGCTGCTCAGGCCATTGCCGAGGAGCTGCTGCGCCGTGGGGACACGGTTACAATACTGAATCCGTACGATTTATGCAGCGACAGGGTGGCAAAGTGCATCGATCGTGCTTATATTTTGCTGGCTCAGCGAATTCCCCGGGCCTTCGGCGCGCTTTATACGCTGGGGGATCTTTACAGCCGCCTTCGATGGCGTTCCCCGCTTTATTTCGCCAACGGGAGAGCCGCCGGTGCGATGGACGCCTATCTGCGGGCAAATCCGGTGGATGTGATCATCATGACCCATCTGTTCCCGGCGCAGATTCTGACCTATATGCGTTCGCATGGGATGTCCGTTCCAAAAACGATTCTCGTTTCCACCGACTATACCTGCATTCCTTTTTTCAAGGAATGCAAGTGTGACTACTACGTCACCCCATCCCCAAAACTGACAGCCGAATTCACAAAACGCGGTGTTGCCGAAGAACAAATCATGCCGCTGGGCATTCCCGTTGGGGGCGCCTGCCTTGATTCCCTGACGCGGGAGGAAGCAAGAAAAGAACTGAAGCTGAGAATGGACTGTCGTTACCTTCTGGTTGCCGGCGGCAGCATCGGCGCCGGCAAAATGAAAAAAACCATTGCCATTCTTTCCTCGCTGATCAAGGGGACAAATTGGAATCTGATCATCGTCTGCGGCAATAACAAACGGCTTCTCAGAAAATTGGAAGCGAAGCACTATGCGCAAAGTCGGCTCATCGGGCATACCTCCCAAATGCCCCTTTATCTGCGTGCCTGCGATGCTTTTTTCAGCAAGCCGGGCGGATTGTCCATCACGGAGGCGGCTGTCATGGAAGTCCCTCTGGTGCTGCTGCCCCCGATTCCTGGATGTGAAAGCCGGAACTTCCGGTTTTTTGTCCGGGAGGGGCTCTGTCTGCCGGCGGAGGTATCCGTCAAGGGATTGCAGCATACCCTGCGTCTGCTGGACACCTATCCGGTTTGTGAGCAGATGTTCCAGCGTCAGAAAGATACCATTGTGAAAGACGCCGCCTCAAGAATTGTCGATCTCGCGGCCTTCGGTCGCCAGTGAAGGCCCGGGGCTTCAGGACACCGCATAATACCTGCTGAAGCACATGTGGGACTGACAAAAAATCATTTCCTGATTCTTCTTTTTTATGCAACCTTTTCCTCATGCCAATCGTATGGTTTGTGAAAGATCTTTCAAACCACGGCTGCTTCCCGGTCGGGAAGCACCAATGTACAGGAGTTTTTTATGAGACTATCCGTTGAGGAAGCATTTCAGCAATACGGTGACCGGGTGTTTTCCGCCGCTTTCAGCATCTGCCAAACAAAGGAGGATGCCGATGACGCCGTGCAGGATACCTTCCTGAAGTATTACACCCGAAATGAAGACTACATAGATGAAACCCACCTGAAAGCCTGGCTTCTCCGGGTCGCCATCAACCGAGCCAAGGATATTACCGGCGCTTTCTGGCGCAGGAACCGGGTCAGCTGGGAAGAATACATGGACGAACTGGAATTTCAGGAGCCAGAGGACCGCAGTCTTTTTGAAGCGGTTATGCGGCTGCCTGAGAAATACCGGATTGTGATTCATCTACACTATTATGAGGAATACTCCATCGACGAAATCTCTGCCACTCTGCACAGCCATCCGGGAACCGTGAAAAGCCGGCTGAGCAGAGGAAGAAAACTCCTGAAATCCATGCTTACGGAGGTAGTGTGCCATGATTGACAAAAAGCAGTATCAGCGAACCTTTGGTGTACTCCACGCCTCCGGAGACTTTTTGAAGGAGGATTTTCCCATGAAGCAGACAAAACATTTCCCCGTGCGCAAGATGATCATTCTGGGCGCCGCAGTCATTCTGCTACTCAGCACGTCAATTATCTGCTATGCTGAAGATGTGGGCGGTATCCGTACGACCATCCAGCTGTGGATTCACGGAGACCAAGCCACTGCCGTGATGGATATTGACAATGGCGAGTATACCCTGACCTATCAAGATGCCGACGGCAACCCCCATGAGCAGGCAGGCGGCGGTGTCGTCGTCAATCCGGATGGTTCCGAACGCCCCATGACGGATGAAGAAATCACGGAGCGCGTGATGAAAGAAGCCCAAAGACCGGAGGTTGATTACAAGAAAGATGGCAGCGTCTGGGTCTATTACATGGATCAGGCTATGGACATCACAGACAAGTTTAATGATGACGGCATCTGTTTTGTCCAACTGAAAAACGGTTCCGATATTCTTTATCTTACTGTGAAGTACCAGAACGGTTATGCCACAAGCCCCGATGGGTTCGTCCAGCCTGATGAATTCAATTGGTAAAAAGGCCGCTATGGTTTCCTCTTGGATTCCATAGCGGCCTTACCGCATCTCCATGTCCATACACATCTCCTCCGCCTGTTCCTGCATCCCATTCTTTCGCAGTGTCTCCGAGGCTTTGCCCATAAGATGAAAGATATTTCCGTCAGTGCCTATGAGGGGACAATCCGGCTTGACAAGCTCAGGCCCCTTTTGTTTCTGAACCTGCACAAAACCGCCGAGGCGATTGGGAACGTAGTCGGACAGCCAAGTGCCACCAAAGGTAGAATGGGTAGCCAAACGCCAAACAGCAAGCTTTCCCATATCCAACTCCATATTTTCCTTGAAAGGGAAAATCAGGCAGGTCAGCCCTTCATGCCGGAAGGTATAGGCTTCCTCGAATCCGGCGCCCTTTTTGAGAATGCCTTCCTCGGTGAGAATCTGGTTGATTCCATCCAGCCATTCCCGAGGATCACCGCCGCAGCCTTGGAGGACAAGTCCCTCCTGATCTCCCATCCTGCGGAGACGCTCAGTGGAAATCTTCTGAATGCTCACAGCTTCATCTCCTCCATCCTTGTACCCTGTTCCTGGGCGATTTCCTGCTGGGTCAGTTTTCGGAAGCTGTCCACGCCGGGAATCAGCGACAAGCTGCGCCCATTGTCCCAGGCAACGCCGATCTGCCCGGCATCGTCCACATACCGCACGGTGCCCCGCGTTCCGGATGCTACCGGGGCATAGGGGTCATTCATGCTATTCAAAACAATTCGTGTGCCGGGTGGGTAAGAGCTTCGCGTGAATTCCACCTGATCGCGGCTGGGAAATGGCATATTCATTTGGTTTCCTCCTTCTTTGATAGATTCATCAGTCGTGTACGCATACATTCTCCATCCCCGCCCTGGCACAGAAAGCCATGCCCGGGAAAGGGGCAACCCTCGCACAGTGGGGATGCTGTACAGATGGGCTTCTCCGTCTGAGCGGGAGGCCCTGTGTGGGAACGATATTCCGGTCTGGTTCTGTTTGGCTTGAAACTTGCTTGGTTTGGATTCTTCACTATTTACCTCCATTTCCTCCTGCGCCCTTTTTCAGGCGCGGGCTAGTATGCTAAGAAAATAAAAAAGCCGTCCTCCCTGTTATAGGAGAACGGCTGAGAATGGGGTACTGAAAGGTCAGCGCCCTTTTTGAAAAGAAAAAGCCGGGATTCTTATGGCGCTGTTGCGCCACAAAAATCCCGGCTGATTCACATATGATAACTTTCTGAAAACTCTATAGAAAAGCGGTGCCCTTTTTGAAATTTCTGAGGAAATCAAAAAGGGCGCTGCGAATATCTTCGTTGTATCTGGCTGAACCAGTTCAAGAGGTGTATCAAACGGTGTCTGCATCTATGGAGTTGTAAAAAATCGTGTTCACATTTTACCTCTAAAAGTAAAACTTATATCTATCATATTTTCAATAATTACCCGCAAAAAGCACTTTAGATGCAGCTTTTTGCAAGTTGCATCTAAAGTGTTGGGTAAACATGTGTGTTGTGTACACTTTAGATATCTGTTCATTCCCCCTGTTGGACTCGCTTTTCTGCGGAAAAGCCACGCCGGTTGCAACAGTCCATCGGACTGTTGCTAAGAGCCGGCTTTCGAGTCCAACAGGTAAAAGAAAACAACACGCAGATACGTGTCGCTTTCTTTTGTCATTAATACCCACTTTAGATATTTCCGCAGCAAGTATATTGAAAATTTCCCAAAATAAATTTAATTTTCAAAATTTTTTCTTCGATTTTGTTCGACAGAAAAATTCTGAGTTAATCACTTTCTAAATCAATTAACAGTGCGACTAACGGCTCGTATGCTGCCATCCGCAGAAGAATCCTTCGTCTTCTCTAATTATCTAGCCCCGTCATCATATCACGTAAATTCTGTTCTGTACAGTTTTTTGAGCTTCGGAGCATTTTTTACTACAGAGAATTTATTTTACACATAAAACTCTTTCATATCCTCCAACCGCAAACATCCCAATGCCTTTATCGGCATAGCGTGTCCGCTGCCACAGTCTATATTGATAAATCCCGGAGCATGAACAATCTTATGTGCCGTCTTCATTGTCAACAGTCGTGCAGACATCCTTCTCCGTCAAATCTGAGCCGTACGCCTTGATTGTTGCTCCGGTCAGGTCAGAGAATACCGTGTTCCAATTGCTGTCGTATCCTGCCTTCTGCAGAGATACCGTCAGAGCCGTGCCGGTAGTGGCGGATGCACTGGTGCTGCCCCACTTGACATAAGCATCAGACCAGGAGGTTGTGTCCTTATAAATCCAGGCAACCAGGTTATCACCAGCCTTTACTGCATCCTTTGCTCCACTGCAGGAGGCATCGTTCAGCCAGTAGCCGGTACCGGTGGTATCAACACCCCACAGTCTGGTAACCATACCAGAGGGATCGGCAAGATAGCCAGCGCTGGCGCCACCCTCGAAGCCGGCCTCGTGGGCTGCATACAGAGCTTCGTCCACATCCAGCGTTCCGTCCTCGTTCCGGTCGGTAACGGTAACGGTTTTCTGCGCCATGACCAGCTCACCCTTATTGGCAATGGTCACGGTAATCTCGGCATCCTCTGCAGCGGAATCAACAAGTTCCACATCGTTCAAATCATACAGACTGTTTTCACCCTCTGCAAATCTCCGGTAAGCCTCCAGCGCATAGGTGGTCTGCTGTGTGCTCATTACATCCGCATCAACCCCCGTCGGATAGAGTGCGAAACCGCTATCCTTGCGGAATTGGTGCAGGTTGGTAATCATATTGGCGGTGCCAAAGGTATAGCCGTTTGCGGAATCCAGAGGATCGATGCCTGCGGCGCACAGAGCCACCACGACCTGTGCTGTGGTGCAGCTATTCTCGCCGTTACCTACCACGTAGCCCGCATTGCCCGTCATCACTTTCTTCAGATAAACCTGCGCATTGGCAAAAGCTGTCTGTACAGCGGGATAGCTTGCATTGTTGTAGGGAGCCAGAGATTGCAGAACCATACCGGTGGCATCCACACCGCCATCAGTACCTCCACTATACAAATCAAACGCACCGGCATTGTCGCCTGCGGTTACCTGGCGGCTAAGCATCTCTGCGATGATTGCTTCTCTCGTAAACTTGGCACTGGCAGGAACGGTATAGTCCTTGCTGTCCAGCGCCATGAGTGCGAAAGCAAGAACAGTTGAGTATTCATCCGTCAAAGAAGAAGAGTGGTTACAGAGTTTATTTATCAAATTATGTCCACCAAAATTGGTGGGATCCTTACCCATATTGCCTCCAATCGTTTCATCAAGTTAGGGATAAATACTTTTCAGTTTTTTGAAACAGGATATCTCACTTTTCCTATCTGCTGTAATATCTTCAGGTGAAGAGTTCCAACTGGTGTCACCAGGACAGGGAGATGGTATCACGACACAGATACACTACCCCCTTGGCGGCAGAATGTTTACAATTTGTGTATTGCTTTTGTGCGTACATTTGCGTATAATAAGGGTGCGAATCTTTCATGAAAGGGGTATGCACCATGGCAAAATCCGCGAATCTGTATGCGCGCATCGAGCCGGATCTGAAGGAGCAGGCTGAGGGTATTCTCTCCGCCCTGGGGATTCCTGCTTCCAACGCCATCACCATGTTTTATAAACAAATCGTACTGCAAAAAGGACTACCCTTTGAGGTAAAGCTCCCCGCTTCCCGCCCCGTAGATGTTAGCTCGCTCAGCGCCGAGCAGCTGAATGAAGAACTGGAGAAAGGATACGCGGATATCGTTTCGGGCAACACCAGAAGCGCCAAAAGCGTTTTTGACGACATCCGTAAAGACTACGGAGTATGATTTATACGGTACAAATCACCTCCCGCGCTGAGACAGATCTCCGTGAAATCTACGGGTATATCGCTTATGAATTGCTCTCTCCGCCCACGGCCGCGCGGCAACTACAACGGTTGGAAGAGGAGATTCTCAGTCTGGATCAGATGCCAAACCGGTATCCTGCCTATCTGGAAGAACCGTGGCACAGCCGTGGATTGCGGGTTATGTCCGTTGACAACTATCTGGTTTTCTACATTCCTGATGCCGCAACGCAGACTGTCTCGGTGATCCGTGTCATGTACGGCGGACGGGATATTGGTTCCCAGCTGGACACGCTGGAACAGCCGTAATCTACCATGAGCACCTGTCGAAAGGCAGGTGCTTTTTGGTATTGCCCATCAATCCCGAATGCCCATAGCCTGCTTTTTCTCGTCGATTTCCCGGCGCTGTTTGCGGTCAATCTGCTGCCGGTGGTTCTGCTCCCGCCGCTGGTCCTGCTCCTGAAAAAGTCGCGTAAGCTGGGCCATGAGGGTGCTGGCCGAGCGGGCTAGAAGCCCTTGGGATCGGTCTTGCCGGAAAAGCTCAGCGGATACATATTGGCAACGGAACCGGCAGGCAGCACCCGCTCGTACTGATCTCCAAACTGGTTGCGCCCAAAGGGAAGCACCGACAGGAAGCCCTCCTGCTGCCGCAGTGTCAGCTTGTCCACCGTGATCTTGGCCCGGGTCAGCTCCATGGCAATCTGGGACTGAAGCTGCTCCAACGTCTCCATGCTTTTGGCTTTCAGCTCCATGTAGAAGATGAGGAAGAAGGCATACTGTGCAACCTGACCCAGGAAGTGGGAATGGCGAAGATTGCGAACAGGCAGACACCGCAGCCGAAGTAAGGCCACAGCATCCAGGGACGGGCTTTGCCCATCTTGGTGTGTGTCTTATCAATGAGGAAGCCGAAGATGACATCGGAAATGCCGTCGAAGATCTTGGCAACTGCCATCAAGGTACCGACAATGCCGGGGTTCAAACCGATGGTATCGGTCAGGTAGATCATAACGAAGAAGGTCAGGAAGGCATACACCACATTACCTGCGATGTCACCGGAGCCGTAACCGATCTTGTTATACCACTTCAGATATCTCTTTTCGTTCATAGAAATTCTCCTTAATTCTTTGTTTCAGTTCGGGTGGGGTTTCCCCCACCCATGTTCTTACTTGGATTCGGGGATGAAGCGGATGCTGAAGTCGGTGGTTTCATCAGTCAGGCGGTACTTTTCCATCAGCTCGGGTCCACAGCTTGCAGAGCCGATACCGTTCTGACGGTAGTCCAGGCACAGGACAGTGCTGCCGGATTCCTCCAGTTCGAAGTTGTGACCCTTTTTGGTCAGTTCTTCCTGAGTGTAGTGGGATGCGTTGAAGCTGAAGCCTTCGGTGCTGACAACCGTCATACGCAGGTCTTCGCTTTCCAGAACTGCGTAGTCGCAGTCTCCGTGAGCGCCGTTCTCCTGGGGACGGATGTAATCCTCGTGCAGGCCAGTAACGGTGTCGGTGAACAGACCGTGCCATGCGGCGTTGCGCTTGTCCACGTAGTTCTCCATGGGACCCAGGCCGTAGTAGGTGACATTTTCCAGCTGCTCAGGCAGGAACATTCTCAGGCCGAACCGGGGCAGCTCAGGGAATTCGGGGTTCCGCTTTGCCAGGATGTCTACGGTGATGGCACCGGTGACGCTGACGGTCCAATCCAGCTCGATGTTGATGAACTTCTGAATGGTAGTGGCAGCGATGGATACATTGGAGTGGATTCTGACTTCGTTTTCGGTAGCCACAAAGTGGGTGCTGTAGGAGCGGGTTGCCATGTGATCGTAGTAGCTGCGGAAGAAGTCTTTCAGGAAAGCGATGTGCTGGCTCAGGCGCGTGACCTTTCGGAAGGCTTCCGGGCTTTCCTCGTCAACCTCATCCCCATCGGCAGACCATGCCTTTGGCTCCAAGGGGTTAATGATGTACTGCCCGGTCATGTAATCCACATAACAGCCGCCCAGATTCTGGGTAAGATCTTCGTATTCCGCTTCCACATCCAAACAGATCACCGCCTTGCCGGACTCCCGGAAATTGGTCAGCAGCAGCTTCATAAGGTAAGATTTACCCTGCCCGGAGTTGCCCAGAATCAGGGCGCTGCCGTTGGTTTTGTCATTGCTTCTTCTGTCCAAATCCACCAGAATGTTGGTGCCGTACTTGTCCCTGCCCACATAGAAACCCTTGGGATCGGTCTTGCCGGAAAAGCTCAGGGGGTACATATTGGCAACGGAACCGGCGGGCAGCACACGCTCATACTGGTCTCCAAACTGGTTGCGCCCAAAGGGCAGCACCGACAGAAAGCCCTCCTGCTGCCGCAATGTCAGCTTGTCCACCGTGATTTTGGCACGGGTCAGCTCCATGGCAATCTGGGACTGGAGCTGCTCCAAAGTCTCCATGCTTTTGGCTTTCAGCTCCATGTACACACTGCAATGAAGCAGAATCTCCCGGTTGTTGCGCATGGTGGCAAGCAGGGTCTGTACGTCCTGCAGATTCCCCTCTGCCTCCATGGCCTGGGTGATGTCATGATCCCCCGCCATGAGCCGGTTCTTCCGGGCGGCGTTGTTGACGATCTGCTTTTCCTCCACGGGGGTGACCCGGCGGTGGTACAGCCGCAGGGTAACACCAGTCCGGTCAGCCAGCTGGGCAAGAATCGCCTGCTCCTCGGTGGTGGGGGGATACTCCCGGATGACCCACACGCAGCGGTAGGTATCCCCCACGATGTAGTAATTGGCAAAGAACTTGATGCTCCCCGGCAGGATGCAGTCAAAGAAATCCTTGGTTCTGTATTCCTGTCCTGTATCCTGCGGTTTCTTCTTTTTTCCAAACAGGCTCATTTCGCCCTCACCCCTTTCACATACTGGGCTCCATCCACATCCGGCATCCGGTCGCCGTCCATGGACGCGCCAAAGTAGATGGCAAGAAGCCGCTTGATATCCGGCTTCTTCATCCGCTGCACCTCAAAGCCTGCCCCTGCCAGTTGCTTGTGGGTTTCATTCACCAGACTCAGCACCTGCTCCGGCTTTAGCCCGGAGCAGCGGCGGAGGAACACAAACTGCCGGGCGGTGGACATCTCCGCCTGCAGTTCCGTCAGCATTTCCCCATCCTGATGGAGAAGCCGCCGGACAAAGGCGTTGCTCTCCTCCCGTTCCCGCTGGCGCAGGTATGCCTTGTTGGCATCGAAGCACTCGCAGGAGTCGGTGCAGATGATTTCCAGATCCGGCATTACCGTCAGGGCGGTTTGCAGGGTGTGAATCTTCACGTCAATGTTGGACGCGGACAGCACCGAGATATTTACGGGAGACACCCGGAACAGCAGCAGCTCTCCATACTCCGTAGCCAGACCATACCGGGTAAAGCCCCGGATGCCCATAAGCTCCTGCACAGAGCGTCCCCGGGGCTTTTTCCGTCTTTTCTCCTGACGCTTTCGTTTCTTATTATCCATGACTCATCTCCATTCGTAGTATTTCTGGCTGGTCACAAAGTGCCGGGTGGCGTAGCCCAGGTAATCCATAACGGTGGTGTCCTCCATGCGGATGGTCATGAAGGCAAAGCACAGCGCCCCCGCCAGGGGGAACAGCAGCCCGGAATGCACCAGCAGCACCACCGACAGCAGAGCGGCGATTGCCAGAATCACAAAATCCCGCATACCCCAAAGCCAGAGATGGGGCTTGGCTTTCAGGTTCTGGGGGTAGATATAGGTTTTCATTTGGGTTCCTCACTTTCGCATCAGATTCTTCGCAAGGTTCACTGCCGAGGAGGTGCTGTAGACCACACTGGACACATTTACCCGGACGCTGGAATCCAAACCAAACTGCTGGGCAATCCGGGGGACTTCATTGGCGGTTAGCATAATACCAAGCCCCAACAAGAGATTATCCTGCAGGGTCAGCATCCCGAGGAACAGCAACGTGGTTTGCAGAAAGGCCGTCAGGCAGATAGCCATAATCTGCTTGCACCACTGGTTGAACCCATCGGTATAGCCTCTCGGCACGCTGAACATATACAGCGACCCCACCGCAATCTGAATCAGCAGAATGCCGCCCCGCTTGATGTTGGCAAAGAACACCTTAATGGCGCAGTAGGAAAAGGACAGAAGGAAGAACAGCAGCTTCAGCACCGGCTCCGTGGGCGTACCCAGTGTAAATACACTTCTGAGGATAAATGCCGCGATCTCTCCAATGGTAGAACCCTGGGCGCTGGAAAAGATACGGGTCAGGTCACCGGCGAAGCTGTTCTGCAGAGATACACAGAACTTGTACAGCTCCACCGGGAGAACGCCTATCAGCGCGCAGGCGAAGAAGCCCTTCAGCACATTCAGGGCCGCGCCCTTGATGCTGGTTCTTCCCGACTGGGCTTCTATGGCGACCTCGAACACAGCGCCGACCACCCCCACGGCGAAGAGCGCCCAGCCGAACAGGGTGAACAGCCGCACTACGGCATTCACCCAGCTAAGGTTAAATATCTCAGCACCCATATTGTTCATGCTGGTGAAAAGGTCAGCCACCGCGTCAAAGACCGTGTTGTAAATCCATTCCACCAGCGCGTTCCAGATATCCACAGCGATGTCCGCGCCGATTCCCTCAAATACCACACTCAGGGCATCTCCCAGCCCCGAGAGGATATCCCCTAACCAGTCAAACAAAGGCCGTCACCGCCCATCAGCCGAGGATGCTCCAGATATAGCTGGGTGCGGTCAGGGCGAACAGCAGACAGGCAAAGAGAATCGCCGGGGCGGTGAACTCGAACTGACCGTGCTTGCGATAGTCCATGTAAGCAGTTGCAATCTTCACAAACAGCAGCACCGCCAGAATCATGTCAATCACGGGAAACACCACGTTGTTGACAATGGTCTGCACCTGCCCCTTGGCGGCGTTCCAGGTGCCCTCGATGGCTCCGGACACATTGCCTGCGGCGGTGGCGCTGGCGGGAATTGCCATGAACGCCACGAACAGGGTCAGGACGCAGAGCATGGTGAACAGTCTTACAATTCTTTTCTTCTTCATGAAACCTCCATATTGTCGGTGCGCTCACAGAACACCAGATACCGCTGCTTCCCTCCAGAAGCGGGCGGGTGGCAGGTGAGCAGGGTTAATAATTCACAGTTGGCTTGGATGTGGATGGCGTCCACATCATTGGGATCAATCACTTTTATGTCTGAGACTTTATAGTTCAGGGTTTCCCAGAGGTTGGTGACGGTGACGGTATCTCCCGGGATGAGTCGGTCAACGTACAGAAAATAGGCGGCGCCGTTCCAGCCCCGGTGTCCGGCAAGGACGCAGTTGGTGTTTTCGCCGCCAATGGGCAGACTGGTCTGGCCCATGACGGCGGCACCGTTTGCCATATTCTCCTTGGTCGCGCCCAGATAGATGGGCATGCGCAGTTCCAGTCTGGGGATGGACAAGACACCGAAAACTTCCGATTCAAGACCATAATCTCCCAGATGGAAGCTGGGTGTTTCATAGGCGGCGGGGTCAGACATACCTTCCTGACCCTCTCGGAAGATGGCTTCGTTGTAGGCTTTCATGTCCAGCCAGAGTTGGGGATACTGTTCCGGCACAGTGCCTTTCTCCTTCTCCGGCTCCTCTGCAATGACATAGGAAACTCCTCCCTTGGTTTCCTCTGGGCTGTCCTCCAACAGAAGCAGAAATTCTTCTGAATCCTTGTGCATGGTATACTCCACCCACAACCCGTTCAGAAAAGGATACAGCGTGACACCGCCGCCGAACAGCAGAAGCAGCACAGCCAGAATGGCAAATATGATTTTTCCCTTACTTTCTGACATAGCGGCCTCCTTTCTGCGGCTTCTTCCGAAGGTACAGGAATACATTCAGCAGCAACACAATGCTGACCATAGCCGTCAGTCCCAGACGGATGCCCAGCCAATACTGGTCTTCCCAGTGGGAGACTGTGTTTTCTTCATGGGACACAGCGGATATCTCCGTTTCCTCTGCCGGAACAAATGGAATCCGGCTTCCCTGCACCAACAGACGGTGGGTATTGATCCCTGTGGGCGTGCAGGTCACCAGTGTACACAGATCCTCACCGGGTACGATTCCTAAGAAGCTGGTATCATGGGGCAGTACCGTATGAACTGCCTTCACTTCATAGGCAAGGGTTTCATCCAACACACGAAGGTAAAACACATCCCCCTCCTGAAGCTGCTCCAGATCGGTAAACATTTTCTGGGATGCCATGCCGCTGTGGCCCGTGATGATGGCATGGGTACCCTCGCCGCCCACCGGCAGAGAGGAACCCAGCAGATGCCCCGTTCCTCTGTTCAGAGAATCCGTCCCCGTTCCGTGGTAGATGGGCAGGTCTACATGGATCTTGGGAATATCGATGTAGCCCATGATGCCGCTTCCTCCTACGTTCAGTTGGTTAACATAATTATTGGATGCTGTCAGAATCGCCTCCTGCGAATAGGCTTCCTCCGCCGCACCGGGGGTGATGGCGGCGTTATAGGCAGCCGCCTGCTCCCGGATACGTTCCAGCTCTGCGGTGTCCGTCTGTTCCAGCACCTCCCGGTAGGCGGTCTGAATCTGGGATTGGTGGCGCTGGTTATAGTAGTTGCTGATCATGGGATACAGCGTCAGCCCCAGCGCCAGCAGAAACAGCACTGCCGCAAGGATGATTTGCAGATACCTTCGCTTCATGTTTTCTCCCCTGACTGCGCCGCCCCGGAGTTTCCTCCGGGGCAGATGAAAGATGCTCACTTGGATTTCTTACGGGTGGTAATGATGATGCAGGCGGCGGAAGCGGCCATGAGAAGGATACCAGCCAGTCCGTACATCCACACACCCCGGTCACCGGTGGCAGGCAGGTCGAAGCCACTGGTATTCACCACGCTGAGCGGGGCGAGAGCGTTGGCGCTGCCGCTGTCCGTCAGCATATTCACCTGATTGCCGTCCACCGTGGCAGAGGCAGAACCTTCATTCCGGGTGATCACCACCGTAATAGCGTTTTTCAGGAGGGTATAGCCGTCCGCGGTTTTGATTTCCGTGATGGTGTATTCGTCGTCCTCCAAACCCTTTACAGGGGATCGTCTGGATAGGCAACGCCGCCATACCGTGCAAAATGCCAGCCCAGGTTTTTGATGTAGGCAGTTTTTGTACTGCCTGTGCCATTGGGCTTGTAGGCGCAGGCAACCTGAGAATTGAGGACGGTGGTGTAGTTGCCGTTGTCGGCATAATCAAACAGCATGATGCTGTTCTGGGTGCTGGCAATGGACATCACTGCGTAGTTCCCAGCCGCGCGCAAAGCCGCAGGGGCAGATAATATCGTCTCCCCCGGCGGGTCTGTCGGTTCCGTAGGCTCTGTAGTGTCCTCCTGCACCACGCTGCCGGTATCCGGCTCCGCGGCATAGGCTGTGGGTACGATGCCAATGAGGAGCATCAGAACCAGAAGTAAAGAAAGATAGCGTTTCAGGTTCAATATCATTTGGTCATTCCTTTCTGCGTAAAAAATAAGCCCCTGCTTTTGGCAGAGGCAAACCGCTGATTGTTACATGCCGCCCATCTCCATGGGAAGCATCCCGTCATCGCATTCATTCACCCAGTCCGGGTACTGGGGTTCCGGGTACTGCTGGGGATATTGGGGCTGGGGATAGTAGTCCCGCTGGTGCTGAACCTCCTGGGGGAAGCCCTGTTCCTCATAGCTCTGCTTTGGCGTGTAATTGGGATCGATCTGCTGCTGGTAAGCCTGCAAAACCGATTCCTGCAACGCCAGCTTCGCGGAATTGGTCAGGGCGAAGAAGGTATTGCTGTACTTCTTCTGCCCATCTTTGTTGGTGAAGGATTCCTGGGGCATGGAAACAAACAACCCCTTTTTTCCGTCCATGACCTTCAGGTTCTTCACCACGAACATCCCATCCAGAGATACCGAGGCAATGGCCTTGACGTTGCCGGTGTTCACCATTCTGTCAATTCTTGCTTTGATTTTCATGGCGCACCTCTCAGAAGCACAGAAAGGTAAAGCCCATATCCGCCTGCACCTCCCGCTGGGAAATTTGGTGGGGTTCGGCATAGATCTGCAAATACCGACTGACCTCCTCGTCCGTCAGGGAGCGGAAGTTCTCACCCGCTTCTCCAATGACAAAGAAAGGCCCCGCGATGATGGAGCCGCTGTCCAGCCTGCGGTTGCCCTCCATACCCAGCAGCTTTGCCTCATCGTTGCCGACAATGAGGGTTCCGTCGTTGTGGGCATAAATACATTCAATAAGCCCGCCCACTTCCGCCTGCAGATCTTCCAGTTTGGTGCCGATCTTCTTCTCCACGGCGGGCTTCCCCGGCTCCACATACACGACCCGGTATTGATTCATCCCGGTTCCCTCCCCTTAAGTTTATCGTGGCTCTGCGCCCACAAGACAGACAGATGCACCAATGCGCTGTACCGCTGCTTTTCATCCAGGCTTTCCAGGAAGGCAATGAGGGAAGCGTCCCGCCCGGAGCCGGACGGAATCTTCTCCTTTCCCCGCAGCGCCTCCCGCCGCACCAGCACGCTGTCATCCTCCATGAGCTGGAAGGACACCACATCATCCGGCAGGAAGCCTACCGCCTGGCGGATTGCGTAGGGAATGGTGATCCTCCCCTCATTGCCGATAATCCGAAATATCTTCATCCCCGGCACCCCTCACAGAAGCAGGCATGGGGACACCGCTGGTGGAATGTACTTTCTTCCTCGTCCACAGGTTCAATGATGATCCGGCCACGGGAGACGCTCATCTGGATGGTGGAGTACAGGTCGATACCCACTTCCTCCAGCAGGTCTGCCGGAATGCCAATAAGGACACTTTCTACGATTTCATTGTTCGATTTCTGCATGGTATAATTCGCTCCTTCAAAATTTGTTCTACCGGGATGGACTCTCCCAGCAATTCATTCAGGGACATCTGGATGGGAACCTCCCGTTCCCGCTCCAGAAGATCATAGTTTCCGATGAGCAGTTCCCCGAACTGCTTACCGGGGGCATACTTCTGCACCATGGGGTGAATCCGCTGGAAATCCAGAATCTCGTAATCCTTGAAAAGATACCGAATTTCCGGGCAGTCCACCTGAGAGATGAGCCACTTGCCCTTGCAGCGTGCCAGCGTATCCCGCAGCAAAACATGGTGATCCCAGCCAAACTCCGCGTCGTAGACATATTCACTGTCATAGTAGGGCGGGTCGCCGTAAAAGAACGCATCCTCCCGGTCATAGTGGGGAATCAGCACCTCGAAGCTCTGCTGCTCGATGATAACGTTTTCCAGCCGCTGGGACATCTCCCGGATCTGGGTAAACAGGGTGCGCACACTGAAAGGCTGGCAGGCGAAGCTCCGCCCGGAGCTGGAATAGCTGTTTCGCACACGCTTCAGGTAGGCCGCCGCCTGCCGCACATCCCGGTAGTCCGAACGCTTCCGCAGGGACTCTTTCAGCGCCTCCGCCTCCTGTCGCAGATAGGCAGGGGTCGTTCTGTCGAGGATCTCCACCTGATCCGACAGGTGGATGGTGGGTTCGTTGCCGCCGTCGTGAAAGTGGAGCCAGCTGGCGAACTCCTCCCGGGAGTTAAGGGGCAGCAAATCCAGTTCCAGCAGCAGCTCCGCGGGGCGGTTCTTCACCACCCGGAAGAAATTCACCAGCTCACCTTCGATGTCGTTGTAGACCTCGAATTTGCTGGGTTCCTTGCCCAGCAGCACAGCGCCGCTGCCGCCAAAGATTTCAATGTAGCGCCCGAATTCCTTGGGGAACACGGGCAGAATGATCGGCAGCAGGTTCGTCTTGTTGCCGATGCGGGTTATTGGGGTTCTGATAGGTTATCTCACGCTCCAATCCAAATAGAAACGGCCGGTACAGTGCCTGGGGTCAGGCTGCTGTATCGGCCGTTGGGTTTATTATCCTTCCATTTTTCGGGATACCTATCCGCAAATTTGCGTCGATTTTTCATTGACATCACCTCCCTTCAAGGTTTGCAAATATTTGTTTGATTCATTCCCGGTTTATTGGACAGTACTTCTGCTAGAATCTCCGGGAACAAGGTTTTCGGAAAAGTCAAGTCTTGTTCTTATACTTCTTTCATGGTATCATTTCACCCAGTGCGTACAGAAAAAGGAGAGATTCAAAATGAGCACTGCCATTCCCCACACCCGTCAGGAGCTTTTCGCCCAACAGGAAGCGGCTTTCAGCCATATTCCCGGCATCAGCGCCCTGCGCCATGCCGCGCCGGAGAGCATTCCCGAACTGGAAGCCAAATACCCGGACGCCGCCTTCGCCCTGATGATCTCGGACAACCTGTTTGTCGGCGATCGGGAGCAGAACGAAATTCACCAGAAGGCGTACACCGCCATTCTGAGCGGCGAGTCCATTACGGGCGTTCGCTTCAAATATGACTACGATCTGGAGTCCTACCTTCTGAAGCACATGTGGGATTGATTCTTCCATAGAACGCAAAAAGGCCGCTATGGTTTCCTTTCGGATTCCATAGCGGCCTTACTCCATCTCCATGTCCATACACTCCTCCTGATGGGCAGCGGTAATATTCACATAATCCCCGATGATACTCAGAGCGGAATCGTAGCTCTGGCATTGAAAGATTCTGTTACGCATCTCCTCTGCCTGCTCCTGCATCCCGTTCTTTCGCAGGGTCTTCGAGGCTCTGCCAATAAGATGAAAGATATTGCCGTCAGTCCCTATGAGGGGACAATCCGGCTTGATACGCGCAGGCTCCGCTTCTGATTCCTGAACCTGCACAAAACCGCCGAGACGATTGGGAACATAGTCAGACAGCCATGTTCCGCCGAAGGTGGAATAGGATGCCAGCCGCCATACGGCAAGCTTTCCCACATCCAGTTCCATATCTTCTTTGAAGGGAAACAGCATACAGGTCAGACCCTCATGCTGGGAGGTATAGGCATTCTCGAATCCGGCGCCCATTTTGAGGATGCCTTCATCGGTGAGAATCTGGTTGATTCCATCCAGCCATTCCTGGGGATCGCCGCCGCAGCCCTGGAGGACAAGCCCCTCTTGATCTCCCATGCAGCGGAGCTGTTCCTTGGTAATCTGCCGTATACTCACAATTTCATCTCCTCCATTCTCATGCCCTGTTCCTGGGCGATCTCCTGCTGGGTCAGTTTTCGGAAGCTGTCCTCGCCGGGGATCAGCGAAAGGCTGCGTCCATTATCCCAGGCAACGCCGATCTGACCGGCATCATCCACATATCGGACGGTACCACGGGTTCCGAGTTCTACCAGGGAGTATGGGTCATTCATGTTGTTCAGCATAACGCGCGTGCCGGGTGGGTAATTCTTTCGGATAGACTCCACCTGCTCACGGCTGGGAAATGGCATATTCATTTGGTGTCCTCCTTCACGGATAGTTTCATCAGTCGTGTGCGCATACACTCCCCGTCCACGCCCTGACAAAGAAAGCCGTGACCGGGAAAGGGACATCCCTCGCACAGTGGGGTGGCTGTACAGACAGGTTTCTCCGTCTGAGCGGGAGGCCCCGTGTGGGAACGGTATTCGGGTCTAGCTCGTTTGAGTTTGGTACTTCCACTGTTCGGATTCTTCACGATTAACCTCCATTTCCCCCAGCGCCCTTTTTCAGGCACGGGATATTGTTCTAAGAAAATGAAAAAAGCCGTCCTTCCTAAAAAGGAGAACGGCTGAGGAAAGGGTGCTGCGAGGCAGCGCCCTTTTTGAAAAAGAAAAAGCCGGGATTCTTATGGCGCCGCTGCGCCACAAAAATCCCGGCTGATTCACATATGATTATTTTCTGAAAACTCTCTAAAAAAGCTGTTCCCTTTTTGAAATTCTGTCCGAAACCAAAAAGGGCGCTGCCTATATTCTATTCAAATCGTGGGTACGGGCTTCTGAACTTCGGTGATGTCTATTCACAGCGGAATGATATCTATGAGATTCACAAAAAACGTGTTAACATTTTACCAGAGAAGTTAAAACAAATCCATTGCAATAATGGCTGTATAAAATGAAATGTACACTATAAACTCAACTTTTCATAGTTGATATCTATAGTGTACACTACAAATGTGTGTTGTGTACACTTTAGATATCATGTTCTAGGCACAAAACCGCTTTCCAGGTCAAACAGTCCTAGTCTCATTCAATGCCGCCGTACGGGACAAGCAGTATTTGATAACAGCATCTTTATCAGATGCATACCCAGCGGTTTCAAGCCCAGCAGATATCTTCTTGATATATCGGCGTTTAACAAAGGCTAGTGTTCTATCATACACGCAGAACCGAAGACCTCTATCATCAATAAACTTATCAATGGCAAATTGGACCAACTGAATCAGGATTGGAATCGCAGAGATGCTGCGAAAATACACGTTTTCACTAATTGCAGATGTCACAGCGAACAGAACACCGAAGCCCAACAGCCACCAATATTTTGAAGCGAACAACAGAATTCGCAGCCACCCCAGCTTATTTATATAATCCTTAGCCAAAAGCTGTATTACCTGCGATTCTCTTGTTCCCACCCTCTCACTCAAATCCTTATTTTCTTCGACTAGATCAATATGCTCCATACGCACGCATTCTTCAAATGAAGTTGCCACAACCTCAGATGTCAGTTGATCCAGTTCGCCGTCCGTCTCTCTGATAAGAATATCCTCCAGTTTCCTGCGAGTGGCTTCAGTAGTACTGATCAAGTCCACATTTCGTGTTCGGTCCAGTCCAGCTGCCACTTTCCTGAACTCCTCAAAGAATACAATCCCTTCACTTTGTGCAGAGTATGCAAATCTAGACAGCGTCAGTGCAGGAAGATCACTGAATTCCGTTGCAAAGGGCAACCACACGCGATACAAAAGCATATTATCGGATATGACCGGCAATGCATGAGAACTCCAACCCTTTCCGTTTTCTTCGCTTTCGTTGATGTAGTCGCGGAATGTATAGGCCAGTTTACTGTTCGACGTTACAAAAACCGGTAATCTGCTTTTGCTACCATACGGCTGTGTGTAATTTGCTTTCCGAAGAATATTGATCTGATTAATAATTTCTACATCGTAATCCACAGAGCCGCGCTTCCAGCCACATTTTTGCTCAATATAATCCGCAATAGCCTTGGTATCAATATGATATCTCTGGGCATCGCTGCTATTCCAGTCCATGGTTGTTGTTTCATCAATTCCAAGTTCGCGTTTCAGAAGCCCCTTAAGGCTGGACAGGTAATCCAACATCATTGAAGCTTCTTCCGGGTACAGCTCGCTGAAAAGCTTCAATTCTAGATCCCGAACCGGTCTATTATTCTTAATCGCGTTTCCTGCAGCTGACAGGGCATTTTCAACCTCAGTCAAAGTTTGGGGGAAAATGCCAATTCGCGCTTCATATTTATCCCGCAGCAAACGAACCATTTCACGTACGGAATCCACTTGTGCTTTCCAGGAGAAGCCTAATGCGCGAAGCACCAGCTTCGTATCAAGATAAAAAACAGTTCCTTTGAATTTTTGTTGCTTGTTCTGTTGGTAGTCTTCCGTCTGCCGGATACCCTGAAGCACCATCATGCCGTTGACAACTTCTTCCAAATATGTCCTCTCAATGGCATCTGGCTGCTTTTGAATGAAATCAATATAACGACCAATATACAGCGATGGGGATATCTTTCTGCCTTCAATTTCAAGACTCTTCTGGAGGAATAGTTGCGCACCATATCCTTCCTTATCCAGGAAATAGGATAGATTTTGTCTAGCATCATCCTTACTCCATGTTTTCTTATATCGCTCACTTACAAATTCTATCAGAGACTTTAGCAATGCTTCCTCGTGTTCATGTAGTTGCATACGTTTTTTTTCAAAAGCATCAATATCGAATTTAGTATCCGCTACGCGGTACCCAGCACCGTGATCTAAGCGCGTTACCTCTCCCTGCTTCTGAAGGATTCTTATGCAATTATTGATCAACTGCTGCGGCATGCTTAAACCAAACTCTTGGAGGAGCTGATCTTTCAGCAAATCCGCGCGCATTGCATGCCCTGGCTCTTTCATCAGCAGATACAAAATATAATTACAGAAAACACGCAGTGGATTATCACTAACCTTTATATAGGCCAACGAAATTAAGGAATTCTGGTTTTTCATGTCGAATATCACCCTGTTCAAATATACCACATCCTCCCTGTGTTTTCAATTAAAGTTTTCCAACGAAGCGATTACATGATTTGTATTATATAGATTATTCACAGTAATCTGCTTTTTGAACCCATATCACACAAGCAGAAGCCGCCAACAGACTAAATCAAGTACTCATAAGTAATCAAAAATCCAGCTTTTGTTGCACACAAATGTGCAACTAGTTATAATGATTTTTTCAGTTTTTTTCTCTGTATGGATTGAACATGGCATTATTGACCGTCGTCTACCGCTTTTCTGTAACTCCTCCCAGCATATTATTATTCTAGTCAGGTTCGGTATTTCATTTCCATTGTGGCACGAATTGCCGGCGATGTTTTGTGCGTCTTCTTCCAGCTCCACAGTATCGCTTGTTTCCACGTCAATAGTGAGAATAATCATTTCATGCGCATTGGTCGTAATCTTCTCCATCAACTCCGCTTTTGACCATCCAAACTGCAAAACAGCTTTCAGATACCAAGCCTGCAACTCCATTGTCAGGTCTGCTTCCAGAATCACAACATTCTGTGTCCAACAAAGCCGCAGCGCCAGGGACAGCAGTGCCGGTTGATCCTCATAAGTCCGGTAAAAAACGCGCATCCGGCGAAGGTTTCTAGGAGAGAAGCCTTGAATGTCCGGGTATTGTTCACTCAGATATGCGGCAGCGGCAACTGCCGCTCCTTTTTCTGTTCTCTGGCATACGGCTCTGCCGATCTCATAATACAACTCCACCTGAGACAGATTCTTTTCCATTGTGCTGTCCAGGGCTGCGTACATATCGGTATAGTCAATGTTTTTTCGGATATTCATTGGGTTCCCTCCTTATTCATTTCATAGTCCTTGTGAACGCAACAGCGCATGACTGCCAATCGTCATGCGCTGCTAAATAAACAAGCCTCATATTTCATATTCAATACCAAAGCCATTTCAGATATACTCCGCCATGTTGATAATGCGCAGCCCCTTCCTCCGGGCGTAATCCACGGTATATGCCGTTCCTCCACTTCTCCTCGTCAGGTAGCAGATACATGTTCCGCTGTGATCCACCAGATGGCGGTTACGCCGGTGCATGCAGTCCGGGGTGTATGCCCGGGACACATACACAACCTTATCGCTTCTGCGCTTGATGTCTTCATAAACTGCAATATCCTCACTGCGCCATCCTCTGGTCTGATCCTCACAGGGCAGCACCAAAATCAGGCGCAGCTGAGGATATTCTTTTTTCATGTCCAGAACCGTCTGCGCAGCCAGTGTATCAAACCCCAGTGCGCCTCCGGCTCCATAAAACACAATCCCAGCCTTGATCTGCTCCTCTATCACTCTGCGTAAACGAACAGCCGCTTTCAACTTTTCTTCACCGCTCAGGCTCCTGTGCCCGGTAAAACAGCAGGTTTTCGCTCTTAAATGCATAAAACTTTCCTCCTCGTTTTACGATATATCGCATATTTTACCATAGGCTTCGCATAATTGCGATATATCGCACTCGATATATCCCAACTTTTTATAGAATACAGTCAGCGATATATCGTACAGAAGGATGATGTTTATGAACGCCAAAGAAGCAGTTGCAGCCAGAATTCTGGCGCTGTGCGCAGAACGTGGAATTGCCATCAACGCCCTCGCCGGTAGTGCGGGAGTATCCCCCTCCACGGTTTACAGCATGCTCAATGCAAAGAGTCAGAACCCCGGTGTGGTTTCCCTGCAGAAGCTCTGCGATGGGCTGGGAATCACCCTGCGGCAGTTCTTTGATGACGAGCTCTTTGACAACATTGAGCAGGAAATCAAATAAGCAACAGGAGCGCCGGTTTCAGCTTTCGGCGCTCCTGCGTTCATTTTGCAGCACGATTGCGATTCCCCGCATAACGTACTCCACGCAGGGGATGGCCACACTGTTGCCCAGGGCTTTGTAACGGGCGGAATCCGAAGCCCCGGGGATGTTTGTCCACCCATCCGGGAAACCCTGCAAACGCTCGCACTCAAGGGGCGTCAGGCGGCGAATCAGGTTGGGACTGTCCAGGATGCACTTGTCATCGCTCACATACTGGTTGCTGATGCCCTTGTGATCAGAGCGAACCAGTGTGCCAACCGTTTCCTGATAGGGCTGCATCACCAAATCCGTGGCATCCTTATGCTGCCGGGCGCTTTCCGTGCAGGCAATCTCATTCTCAGCGAACACGTCCACCCGCTGGCGGCTATAGATGGCGTGGCGATCCATGGCTGTCAGCGTGTAGGAGATATCCTCCTGATAGCCGCAGCCGTTCCCGCCGTTCTCCGGATGACGGTCGATGATATTGCCGACGATGCAGTAAATGGAAGCATCCTGCTCTACCAAAGGGACGTTATTCCCGCCCGTCCCGCAGCGTGCCGAGATTGTGGGGGATACTTCATGAGGACCCGTATATCGGGAATCAATGCCGTGATTTTCATACACCAGCGGCTGATGCCCTCGCTCCTGAGCACGAAGGGTGCCGGTGATATTCACGGAACAATTCATCACCTGCCCGCCCTGATCGTTCAGGCACAGCACAGGCGCACTCTCCGCAATGAAGGTCTGCTGCTTCATTCCCGGCTGAGCGCCCAACGCCCCGGCTACATCGTGCAAGTCCCGCACCTCATCCCGCTGGTTGGCGGCGAAGGCTGTTTTCCCTTCTGTCAGGGTAGCATCTTCCCGCAGACCCGCCTGACGCTCAAGGGCATTCCGTAATGCCGTCGGCAGGGGCTTGTCCCGTTCGGAGGATCGGCGTAAAATCCCGCGGCAGGCTTTCCTGGTTAAATAGTATCTTGGGTGCGGTTTGTCCTCCAAAATCTGCCACAAGGTAGATACGACGGCGTCTCTGGGGGACGCCCCAGTATTGAGCGTCAAGGACTCGCCACGCCAGGGAGAAAGAATCTCCCAGTAGAATACACCCAGCAGATTCCCAGCGCCCGGTGTCAGGTCCAGGAACTGATACGGAATCGAAGACAATTCGAATAATTTCTTCGAGGACAATCCGGAAGTCCTCCCCCTTCGGTTCCCCACTGGAGAAAGCTCCGGGGACATTTTCCCACACCATAAACCGGGGTCGTACAAGCACATCTGATCTTCCTCGCTGTAAATCTGCATGTCTCATCTCCTTTACAATTCTGGTTTGCTCCATAAAAAGCCCGGAACGGGAACCGGCAAGCCCGGCTCTCGCTCCAGCAACCGAGAGATCCTGACAGGGGGAACCCCCGGTGATCACATCCACCGGGGGCAAATCCGCGCCATTCAGTTTCGTAATGTCCCCCACATGAATCATGCCGGGGAGCCGCAGCTTCGTAACATCCACGGGAAAAGGCTCAATCTCACTGGCCCACATGGGGCGGATACCGTACCGCTGCGCCGCCAGAGGAAAGCCGCCGATCCCGTCGAATAAGCTGCCCATGGTTAATTCATTTGTATTGAAAATGCACCTCCAAAACAAAAATGCCAACCGCACGAGCAGTTGGCTTGTCGAAAATATGTTTTGACAAGAATCCTGTCATCTGATAGGATAAGCATGGTTCCTTTCGGAACCGGGCGCTGCCAGACGCGTAGGCGGTTATCCCCCTCTTGCAGGGGGTGATCCTTCTTTGCCCCCTGTCCTAACCGGAAGGGGGTGGTAATGTGAATGTGGTTACATATGAAGAACTGTTTCAGCTCTTACTGGTACTCATTTCCTTTGCCGGTTTGATCATTACGATCATAAAAAAGAAGTAAACCGCCCCAAGTCCCAACTAGTGCGGTTTACTTCATCGCTATACTAGGGGGCTAACCGTCTATCGGCAACGCCCTTTTCTATGTTCATTATACCACGATTCCGCCTTCTGTCAAGGGCTGACCTCCTGGTCAATCTCTGTACCGTCATTCAGGTACACCCTGATATGATCTGCGGAAATCACTTTTACTGTATGTACAAGCTGCCGGATCATTTCTTCATCCCATTCGGTTAAGTGGTGATCTTCCTGATCCAGCACAGCCTCTATCTTACGCACATGCTCCTGTGCTGCTTCGTTATTGCGGAGCTGGGAAGCGATACGCTCCTGCTGACGTTTCAGTTCTGCCATCTCCTTGGCGATTTCCGCGAACCGCCTGTCGGCAGCATCGCTATCCGCATCCTGTTCCAGAAGCTGCTCAAATTCCGCCGTCAGCCCCTCAATCCTTCGCTTTACCTCACTGAGGGTCATTGTGCTGTCAGTTGAGGGTACCGTCTCCTGCAGGATGGAATCCGCAATCTGTGCTACCGCATCCGTCTTGGGAGGCATGCGGGTATTGATCGCCGCCATGATTGCCGCCTGTAAAGGGGCTTCCTCCATGGTAGGTGAGTCATGGCAGTATTTTTTTCCATAATCCAGCCGGCTGACACAGCGCCAGACAATCCGCCGTTTCCCTCTGATATTCCATGTACACCTTCGGTACAGGGTGCCGCATTCCCCGCACACAAGCCGCTCCGAAAGGGCGTATTTGCTGGTGTAGCTGGTTCTTCCTGTGGATGCCTTGACCGAGGGGCTTTTTGCCGCGGTGCGGCGTTTCATTTCCTCTTGCACCGTATAGAAGACATCCCGGCTTACGATTCCGGGGTGATTGTTCTGAACCAGGACCTGAGGCAGCTGCCCGGTGTTCTTCACAGTCTTTCCGCCGATCAGGTTCTCCTTGAAGGTTTTCTGGCCCAGCGCATCGCCGCAGTATTTTTCATTGGTGAGGATGCCTTTGATCGTGGATATCTGCCACTGCCGTCCCTCTGTAGGGCCGGGAATCCCATCCGCGATCAGCTGATCCCGAATCATCCGCAGGCTGTCTCCCTTGCGGTACTGGTCAAATATGCGCCTGACAACCTCGCCCTTTTCCGGTTCAATGCCGGGGGTACCATCTTCTTGCAGGAAATAACCGTATAGCCGTTTGAAATTCACATGAACTTTGCCCTCACGGATCGCCTGACGCTTGCCCCAGGCCACATTTCGGGAGATGGACTCACTTTCCGCCTGGGCAAAGGCGCCCAGCATGGTGATCAGCATCTCGCTGTCCATGTCCAGGGTGTTGATGTTCTCTTTCTCAAAAATCACGCCGATCCCCATGGCCCGGAGCATCCGGGTATAGTTGATGGTGTCCAGCGTATTCCGGGCGAATCGGGAGATGGACTTGGTCAGAATCAGGTCGATCTTTTTGGCTTTGCACCTGCGGATCATACGGTTGAAATCATCCCTTTTTTTGGTGGAAGTGCCTGTGATGCCCTCGTCGGCAAAAATGCCAGCCATCGTCCACTCGGGGTTGGTCATGATTTTGTCTGTGTAGTAGGTGCATTGCGCTTCGTAGCTGGACTGCTGTTCTTCCTCTTCCGTAGAAACCCGGCAGTAGGCGGCAACCCGAAGCTGCCGCTTCAGCGCCTGCCGTTCTGCCAATGGCTTTGCGGGAATCAAGGTAACGATTCTCTTGGAATCACTCAACTTACTCACCTCTTTCAATTGTTTGATCATTTTTCAGCCGGATTTTAACATTTCCATTGCTGTCCACCATGATCGCGGATATGCTCGCGTCGATGAGCTTGGCATCCAGCTCGGAGCGTTGTTTCTCTCTTTGGAATACCCGCCGCATGCGTTGGGTTTCGTATTCTCGAGGGTCCATGGCTTCATACATCGCCGCCGCAGCCTCTTTCAGCACCGCCCAAGCCCGCTCCTCATCCACAGGAAGCTGGCTGATCAGTTCCTCCAGTTCGGATTTCAGCGCTTGCAGCCGTGGGGGAGGGGATTTTGTGGGATTGGGCGTTGCAATTTTCTCTGGGTGGGCGGCAAGGTGGTTCAGCAGGTACAGAACCTCACGCTCTATGTGTGCTGTGATTCGACAGCCGCATTTGCGCCGCAGGATTTTCTGTACCTCTGTTTTTTCCGGGGCAGTGGCTTTCTTCCTGCGCTTTTCCTCAGAGCTTTGAAATACAACAGGGTCAATAATCCTCGGGAACCCACCTTCGCTGGTGTATCGGCAGTCCTGCAAAATCCGGGCTATCATATTTTTGTTCCAAGGTTTCTCGCCGTCATAGTGAACACCGTACCCGTTCATCTCGTCTGACAGCCCCTTATAGGAAGCCCCCAGAAGGTACTGGTCGAACAGGTATGTAACCCAGCCAGCTTCCTCCGGGAAGAGCACAATCCTGCCGAATTCCATTTTATAGCCGAATGGCAATGCCCGATTGGATCCCATTTACCGCACCATCCTTTCTATTGTCTCCGGCAGCTCCAGCCCGTTCTTCAGCCGGAACCGAATTCTTACATTGCTCTCCACAATGATTTTGTCAATCAGCTCGTAGAACAGCTCCTCATCGAAGGCTTCCAGCACTTCCGGTCCGGCCTCCACGGTTTCCAACAGCTGCTCGGTACTGTCGAGGATGCTGCGATCCTCCTGCCGCATGAATTGTTCTTTCTGCTGCTTGGCGTTGCGAAGCTGCTCTGCCAGCTGATTAGTCTTAGCTATAAAAATATCAGGGTCAACCATGCCCCGCCGGTTCAGCGTGGACAATTTGTGACTCTGACTGGATATGTCCGATATCTTTTGATTCAATTCCACAATGTCTGTACTCCACAGCATCTTTCGGCTGCGGATCGTGGACAGGATTTTCTGCGTGAACTGTAGGATTTCCCCATGCTTGAGGTTATCGTACAGCCGAAGGAATGTCTGCATGACAGCATTCTCCGGAATCGGTGGCATATCGCAGGAACTCAAGTCTTGTACATGGGACATGCAGGAAAAGACGGCGTTCCCATTGTTCTGCTTCCTTCGGAAGCCCGCGCCGCACTTGCCGCAGATAAATCTGCCGCCTAAGGGGGAGGTATTCACTGTATGCGGAACATGCTTTTCGCTTCTTTGCTGAAGCAAATACTGGACGGAATCATATGACTGGCGGTCAATAATCCCCAGATGGGTGTCGGATGCGTAATACCGATCCCGCTCTCCCCTGTTCCGCAGACATTGCCTTGGGAGAGAGTCCGTCATATATGTCTTTTGGTACATCGCATCCCCAATATATTTTTCATTCTTCAGCATTTCCACAATGGCCTGAAAGGACCATTTCCTACTGCCCAGCGCAGGATCTGCTACACTCTGAGCGGTAAACTCTTTTGCAATATCGGTTGTACTTTTCCCTGCCAGATAATTGCTGAATGCGTATCTTACATATCTGGCCTCTGATTCTTCAACCACAAGGTTTCCATTTATCCTACGGAATCCAAATGGTACACTGGAAGCTACATAGGTACCGTTTTGCATCTTCTTCTGGATGCTCCACTTCATATTCTGGGAAATGGATTCACTCTCTGCCTGGGCACATGCGGCAATTACGGAGGTCAGCATCTCGCTGGATACCATCCTGGTATCGATGTTATGCTCCTCAAAGAAGATGCTGATTCCCAATGTCCGCAGCTCCCGGACCGCCTCCAGACAGTCCTTTGTATTTCTGGCGAACCGGGAGATGGACTTCACAAGGATCTTATCGACCTTTCCCTTGCGGCAGTCCTCCAGCATCCGCTGGAAGTCTCCCCGTTTTTTCGCGGACGTACCGGTGATACCTTCGTCAGCATAGATATCCACCAATTCCCACCTGTCATGGGATTTGATGAGATTGTTATAGTGGGTATTTTGGGCGGCAAAGCTGTTCAGCTGATCGTCCGAATCGGTACTGACACGGCAGTAGGCGGCAACACGCAAGACAATTCCTTCCTCCGGTTGGGTTGCCGGTATGTAAATCTGTTTTCTTGCCAGGTTATCCCTTGCCGTTGCCATCACTTCACCTCCTCTTATTAGCAACACACATTACCACACCTTTCGTGGAATAGCTAGTGGGAATTGAATATATTTATATCGAAAGAATAATGTCCGCACCGGTCTGTTTTGCGATCCGGGCAGCAATTCTGCCCGCTTCCTTTTTCGTGCAGTATCCTGATGCCACCAGTTTGCGCAGCAGGATGATAACACCGCAGTAATTTACATTGGCATTCATTTTGTTCTCCTATATGAAAAGCCGCCCTGCTGCATCCATTTTGGCACAGCAGGGCGGCTCCCTTCTGAAATTTGATTTTGAACGAATGATTGCCTGTATTCCTGACACTACTTCCCCAGGCTAGGGCAGAAACGGAAACCGCGCTTGGCTGCGCGTCACGGGAATTGCACCCCTCCGAGGATCTCTCCGAGCTGCCCCCATTGCGTGTAGCTGTGGCTGGGCAGGAGTACCAACGCTGGTGCTGTCATCGCAAGACAGATCGGCCACGATCTGCTTTCTGGACGAACGGATCCGCTAACCACCTTCCTTGCCGCATTGATGCAGATTTCTCTGCACAGGTGGGTCATCGCGCGTTTTCCAATGTCGCTTGCCAATTCTCTGTCTCTACATGGCACACCAGCGGATGTATTTCCGCTTCTGGATATGTACTTGAGAAGGTTCAGGACGGGCTTGCTTTGATTGCTCAAAAAAGCCCCTCACTACTTATCCGTGTTCAGCCATATTCACACAAGAAAAGTTCAAAAACTTCCTATAAAGTCCATAAAATTTCTAAGTTTCGACAGTATTTTTCTAAGCCTGTAACTGACTCCTTGTTGACTTAAACCAGAGGAAACCGCATATTCCTTTTCTGTAAAGCCGTCAAAGTAGATTGCCTGAATCAGCTCCCTTTCCGCCCTTGGTAAGGCATCCACAGCACGATGAAGCTTCTCACAGATTTCCCGGGTCACAGCTCTCTCCTCCATACTTGGGCTAGTCAAATCCGGCACAGCTTCAATTCCCACTGTTTCACCATTATCCAGAGCGTCATAGGAAAATACGTCATGTTGCTGCTTCTTTTCCTCCTGCCCACGCTCCTGCCGTTCCATGCGGAAATAGGCGTAGTAAACCTCTGGCGTGACCTCCACCAGTTTCCCTTCCACTTTGATTATGTACTTCTCCTTCTCTGCCATTTTGCAGACCTCCAAATGTAGATTTGAGTAAATGTCAAATCTCAGAAGGAGGACCGCGAATTCTAACCAAAACTGGTGCTATGTTTTTGTGTAAAGGGGAGAAATCGGAAAAAAGAATGCTATTTATGCAATACTGTGGTGTTTTTTCGCAACAAAAAAGACACCGCTCTGCAAAATCCGCCATAATTTGTTGACGAATTTTGTAGAACGGTGTCGCAAAATTTAAGGGTGCAAGCAGCGGTTTTGCTGCCCGCACCCTATTACCGTTGGTCATTTATGGAAATAATTCTCAAGATGGAACCTATCTTAAGCATCGCAAAGCATGCTGCAATGCCACTTTACACCATGCCAGAGAAGGGAACAAAAACAAGTATTTATCCTGTGCTTTCCCATCTCATCAGGTTGCTTCCACGAAGCCAATTCACAGATTCTTCCGCCTCCATAAGTTCCAGTGTCACTGTCGCTTCGGGGCAAAGGATCTCAGCCTTTTGAAGCAGTTCCTTTATGGGGATGTTACCCTGATTCAAAGAGCTATGGGTATCCCAGCTTCCGTCGTTGTTGTGAATATGAAAATGACCGATATCGCTACCGCAAATATCCAGCCATTGCATGACTGGCACTTTTGAGTAAGCATTCACATGACCCACATCCAGACACAATCGCAGGTGTGGATTCACCACGCTTCTGATGATATCCAGAAGCCATGCAGGATCTTCTTCCAATACATTTTCCAGCACAATTTCCACGCCTGGATCTTCTTTCAGAAATTGCTTCCAAAACAAGATGCTCTGTTCAATATACCATTCCGGATAATACATCCATCCATTGTATCCGCCATGAATAATGACTTTTTCTGCGCCATAGTTTTTGGCCAGCTCTATTGCCTGCCGGTAACGCTCTGCTGCCAATAATCTTGCCTTTCGGTCAATCGCACAGGGAAACAGCTCATTAAAGGGTGCGTGCAGTACCCGGCGGGAAATGCCCTCCAATTTCTTGCGAACCAGCACATCCGTTTCCGCAAATTCGTCATCCATGTTCCACGCGGTACAATATTCCGAAATTTCGATTCCCAATCCCCACCGGCGCGCAACCTCCGCCGCGTCGGAAGCTGTCGTGGATATGTAGATTTTGTCTTTGTTCAAGATTCACACCTCGCCTTTCGGAACCGATACTCCGTCCATAGTTCCAGCCCCATGGGCAGCAGGCACAGCACAGTATAGCCAATGGCGGTTGCACTGTTTCTAGCGTCCATCGGTTTCCATATGATTCTAGGATTATAAAACATTTCCGTTGCCCCCAGAATCACGCCCATGGCGGTCAATGTGATACAGGAAAACAAGGCGATTACAAAGGCTCTGTCCCGGTTATCAAAGCGATAAATAGAAAACGCCGTCCGCCCCCGGAGTAAACTGCCCCGGCTGCGCATAGAATCGGCTTCCAGCGCAAGGGCGGAGATCATCCAAGTAATCAGCATGGAAAAGATTCGCAGGCAGTTTATAAAACGCTGCCAGAGATTTCCCTGATTGCTGCCCCGTCCGATTCCTTTTTGCGCCAGATCAATTCGCTGTGCCTCCTGCTTTACTCTGGGAACCATGCGCAGCAGGATTGTCAGGAACAGCGACAGCAGGGGGCTGACCTTTCCGAACAGATACACCACCTTGTCGCTGGACACGATACGGTTCAGGCAGCTCAGCCACATGCAAACGGTCGCCCCCCGCAGCCCTATCACCAGACCGTAAACGAAGCTCTCCACCGTCAGATTGTTGCCGATGAAATTCTGCTTTAGTACCGTCACACCAAAGTGATGGTAGCTGCTGTAGTACAGGGCAAAGCAGAAAACCAGCGGCAGCAGGCATAAATTGAATGCCACCGCCCCTTTTCCATTTCGCTTCACGCTGTACGCAAAGGCACAGAGGCAGGAGATTGCCAAAAACACCGGATGCCGAAAGCTGACGCTCCCATACAGAACGGCAGCAAAGAACAGAAAGTTCACTGCCGGGTGACAGCTTTCAAAGCCCATCTTGCTCCTCCGTCATGCCATACTGCACCTTCACCCGATCCAGTTTTTCCAGCAAGGGATTTCCAAACAACAGCATGGTTAAAAACGTGCAGGTACCCTGACTTAGATTCACGGGGAAGCCGGAAATATACAGTGGCCAGGCTGCTTTCAAACTGATGGTTGGCAGTGTGAGAAAGACAGAACAGGTATCCAGCAGCGGCCCTACAAACAGCAGTGTTGTTAAAAAGCCAAACACCCCCATGACAATCGGCTTCTGGGGGAGTCTGCCCTTTGCGAACAGGAAGCCCGCCAGCATTCCTCCGGCGCCATAGGCGAACATCTGCCACGGGGTATACGCACCCTGCCCATAGAAAAAGTTGCTGGCGAAGGCGGACACAGCGCCTACCAGGAATCCCGCTTCCGGGCCAAAGGCAATACCGGAGAGCATAATAATCGCAAAAATTGCCTTAAAGCTGGGAATAGGGATGACCACACGGGCGGCAACCGCCAGAGCGGAAAGCACCGCGATTACCACCAACTCCCGCGCCTGTGGCTTGCGGCGTTCAAAGGCAAGCAGGAACGGGATCAGGATTTCAATGATGACTAGGGTACTGGTAAAGTAGTACGCCCGCCCGCTGAGCCGCAGGCCAAAGAAAAGCGTTGCGGGAATTACCAGCAGAAAGGTCAGGAGCATAACGATATGAGACTTTTTCATTTTGCAGCCTCCTTGTTTTTCCGATACAGATCGACTACATCCTCCACCTTGACCGCCATATGGAACACATGGCGACTCATGCGGTGGGCAGCGGTTGTATAGAAGCTGTTACTTCCGAAGAAACGGTGGGGTGTGTCGGTGGTCAGAATCTGACCGTCAAAGAACATGGCGACCTGATCTGCATACCGGGCGCAGAACTCCACATCATGGGAAACCATAACAATGGTAATTCCCTCTTTCTTCAGATTCCCCAGAATTTCGGCAAAGGTCTCCTTGAAGAAGCAGTCAATGCCCTTGGTTGGCTCATCCAGAAGCAGCAGTTTTGGCTGGGTCAACAGCACCTTCGCCATCGCAGCGCGCTGTTGTTCACCGCCGGAGAGGTCATAGGGATGATTGTCCAGAAGAGAGGTAATCTGACAAAGCTCGGCAATGTGTGAAATCTCCGCTTTGTCCTTGGTCATTTCCTCCAGATCTTCCCGGACAGTCTTTTTCACAAACAGGCTTTTGGGGTCCTGGGGCAGCATGGCAAGGCAATTCGTAAACAGCTCCCGATTCTTGTATTTGTCGATGGGCTTTCCGAACAGCGTCACCTTTCCACGGTAGGGCTTACAGATGCCGCAGGTGGCTTTCAGCGTGGTGGATTTTCCCGCGCCGTTGCCGCCCAGAATGGCATACAGGCTTCCTTTTGGCACTTCCGCACTGACACCTCTTAAGATATCCGGGCTGTCCTTTTCATAGCGGAACCAGAGTTCCTTGAGAGACAGGGCGCTGGATGCTGTTTCCTCCGAAAGCTCGGGAGCTGGGATAGCCGGATATTGGGGTGTCTGGGGAAACGCTTTGCTCAGCCAGCTTCTGCCCTCCCGGACAGTCAAAGGACATTCCCCGACCCCCGCAGCGCCGTAGAAAACCCGGACAGGCGTGGGCATAGCCGTAAACATGGGGTGATGCTGTTCATACAGGAGTTTGCCTACATTCCGAGGGGCATCGTCCGCTATGACCTTGCCGCAATCCATAACGACAGCCCTGTCCGCATAGGGAAAAATATCCTCCAGACGATGCTCCGTAATGATAACTGTGGTGCCCAGCTCCCGATTGATCTTCCGCACAGTATTCAGAAAATCAGAAGCGGCGATTGGGTCAAGCTGGCTGGTCGGCTCGTCCAGAATCAGCACCTCCGGCTGCATCGCCATAATGGAGGCCAGATTCAATAGCTGCTTCTGTCCGCCGGAGAGATTGCATACATCCCGGTGAAACCAGTCCTGGATGCCAAAATAGCAGGCCATCTCCGCAACTCTTGCCCGCATAGTCTTCTGGTCGCATCCCAGGCTTTCCAGCCCGAAGGCCAGCTCGTGCCAGACCTTGTCCGTAACGATCTGATCGTCGGGATTCTGCATGACAAAGCCAATCTTCTCCGCCTGGTCCCGGTCAGATACCCTGCTCAGCGGAACGCCGTGGAACGCGATTTCCCCCGTGCGTTTTCCGTTGGGGGTCAGTACGGTTTTCAGATGCCGCAGGAGCGTACTTTTGCCGCTGCCGGACTTTCCGCACAGTACAAGAAATTCTCCCTGTTCCACCTTGAGACTGACGTTTTCCAGCGAATGCCTGCCCTTGGCGGCGGCATAGGAAAAGGTCAGATTTTCGATATTGAAATGCGCCATTGGATGGCCTCCTTTATGTGTAATGCAATTGGGATCAGCAGATAGCAGAGGTAGCAGAGAAATCCCGGTAGGTTTCTCCCACCGATGGGTGCAATATTCAGCACCGGTGTGAAGGCAGCAGTGCGGTCACCCAGCACGATCATGCCCACAAGGAGAACGGCCAGTGCTGCCAGAAGTCCCCAGTCCAGTCCGGTCATGGTGTAGATCATGAAGCTGGAGCGTTTTCCGCTTCCATAGCCGCGGCTGCGCATGGAATCCGCAGTCACCACGCTGCCTTCCAGCGCCCAGGAGGTCAGTGCTCCCAGCAGGGTCATGCCCTCCCCCAGCTTTCCCTTCACTGTGTCCTGCTCCGCCGCGCCCCTGCCAATGGCGTTTCTGGCCTCCGTGATCTGGGCGCCCTTACGCAGTAGGTTGGGGATCATCCGCAGAACCATTACCAGCAGCAGGGACAGGGCCGGGATCAACTTTCCGAACAGGCTGGTGAATTTATCGCTGGTCAGCACCGCGTTATAGCAGCCGAACCACAACAGCATCTCCACAAAAATCGCGGCGATGGCCCCGCCGTAAAGCAAAGCTTCCAGCGTATAGGGTCGCCCAAAGTACCGGAACAGCACCCTGTCCCCGTAGGTGTTGAACAGCGGGTTCATAGCGGTCAGCACCAGAAATACTGGCACCATTCCCAGAACCATTTTCACGCCCCTGCGCCCATGGAGCAGCAGGTAATAAGCCCCGCCGCACAGCATCCCGGCGCTTAGGTACGCCGGGTGCTGGATGACCACCGCGCAGATGATGGCTCCAATGAAAAATGCAAAGTTCACCGCTGGGTGCCGCTTGGAAAAGGCATCGTCTCTCATTCGTCACCCGTCCACACTTCTCCCACATCCGCACCCAGGCCGTTGCAGGTATAGCACCACACAATGTCGTCCCCGTTTTTCAGAGTGTAGGCGGAACAGCCATAGTTGGGGAACCATTCGTTGACCTTGTACATCCAGCCGGACTCGTTTCCACAGTCGAACTCATACAGATGGTTGATACCCTCAATATAATAGCTGTTGTACATGGGTGTCCAGCTGTACTCGATCTGAAGCTCTGCCGCCGCGCAGACTTTTTGCAGAACTTCAAAGACCGTATCTCCCTCCGTAAAGGAAACCTGCGTCTTTGGCAGGATCACCGCGTCCTTCGGAACATAGGGCGCTTTTTCTTCCTCCAAGTTGTCCAGATTATCCAGAATGGTGTCGCAGACAATGGTGATAGTGCAGACATTGTCCTCGCCCTGGGTGATGAGCGCATTGTCCGGAATCTTGGTAATATGGTACTGGCTGCCCAGTCCTGTATCCTGACCGTTTCTCAGGCTGAAAGCCGCAGCGATCCCGGCAACAGCAATCACCAGGATAATCAGCACCATAATGACATTTGCCAATTTCTTTTTCTTCATATTAAAGCCTCCGTTTTTTAGGAAAAAGCCGAGGATTGTTCGGTTGTTCGTAGATTATTTTGGGATTTCCTCCGGGTTGTACCCATTGGAGTAGCAGAAAATATGTCCGCCGATTTGTCCCCACACCTGATCATTTTCCGGATAGGTGGCAAAATACATCACATCCATCGGAAGAATATTGGGGCCTTCCAGAGCGGCATCGATCGCCTCATACTGAGCTTGCCATGCTTCCGCTGTATCCAGGAATGGGGTCGTCCTGAACTGGCCTTCACCATAGATGACCGCAGAAAGGCTGTCACCGAATTCGCCGGAGGCAAGACGGTTGAGGACCACCTCGGCAACGGCCTGCTGGCCTTCCTTGGATTCGCCGCGGGCTTCCAGCCAGATGATCTTTGCCAGAAGCTGCTGTTCCTCCCATGTCAGCTCCACATTGTAGCGTGGATCTGCTTCGGGCTTTTCCTCGGTGTAGACGAACGGGACCTCCGGCATTCCCCGGACACTGAATATCCAGCCGCCGTTGTAGCCAAGCATCAGGTCTTTTTCTTCAAAGCCCTCCACAAAGCCGCGCTTCAAATCCCACTTCTCATAATTGGGCGGGTAGGAATCATAAACCATGATTTTACCGGTTTCCTCATTGATACCAGTGAGCACAATGAAGTGCTGGGTCTCGGTGAACAGGGACATATGGTTCATCAGAAGGACCGCCACATCGCCGTTTTTCAGGGCAGCGAATATATCGCGAATGGTGTCCGCTTTATGGATCGGCATCTTAAGCTGCTCAGCACCGTATTCAAAGCGCTGGACATTATTTTCCCCGTATCCGCCAAAATACCTTGCCAGTTCGTCCGGGTAATAGGCGTGACCCGTGAGATAGGAGGCTACCATGGCAAGAGATGTGATGCCGCAGCCGCTGGTGGCAACGGTGCCGCTGCCATAGCGCTGATTTGGGTAATCCAGCTGAGAGTACAGGGGAAATTCGTGGGTGTAGACCTCTGTCCAATCAAATTCTTTCGATGCTTCTTCTGTTTCTTCCGGCACTGTTTCTTCGGCAATTGTCTCCCCGGGAACGGATTCCTCAGGCTGAGTCTCCTCAGTTTCCGCAGAAACTGTGATTTCCTCCAGGATTTCGGAAATCTGCGTTTCCACAGCGCAACCTGCTTCGCCCATGGCAATTGATTCTTCCGTGCCTACAGGATTCTCGTCCGCAGCGTGGGCTGTTATAATCAATGGTTGTCCGAGCATTGCTGCCGTCAGCAGAACGCAAAGGATTCGTTTCATTCTGGTCAAGTGTTATCTCCTTTCCAGGGGCAGGCATGATGCCTGCCCCCAGCCGGATTGAATCAATCCTTTTTCTTGAACTTTGGAATGATGACAGTAACTGTCAGCACACCTGCGCCGGAAACTATAACCAAAACCAGCACCATCGCCAGCCAAGGGAAACCGCCGCTCTTAGCAGGCACCGCCTCAACAGGCTCAGTAGTTGTGTGTACGGCAGTTTCTTCCGGAATCACAACAGAATCACCGCCCCTGTTGATCACATCGGTCATGTCATACAGACTGCTCTTGTCAGACAGGAACCGATTGTAGGCAGTCAACGCGTAGTAGCCCTGCTCCGTAGCCATGCCGTCCCGCTGGCCCGTCAGGACGTGTCTAAAACCACCGTCACTGACGGCATACCGCAGCAATGCATCCAAAACAGAAACGCCATTTTTGATAAAGCGAGTATCCGTATCGGGGTCGATATCCAGCGCAGTCAATGCTACAACAACCTGTGCAAGGGATTCGCAGCTGGCGCCGTCGACACCGGAATAGCAGCCGTCACTGTCTTGTATTTCGGACAGCAGGGTAACCGCATGGTCAACCGCAGCCTGAACAGACGTATTGCGGTCATAGTAAGGAGCCAGCGCCTGCAGCGCCATACCGGTCATGTCGGGATCCGCATTCTCACCGGACAATGCCCAGCCGCCGTCTCCCAACTGTGCATCCAGAATAACCTGGATCAGGGCCTCGCGGCTGACATCTCCGCCAGTGGGGGCAGGATAGTTGCTGCAGTCCAGCGCAATTAGCGTCCAAATCGGGCCGTTGATACCCTGCTTCTGGAGGTAATGCATATCATTCAGGCCCAACAGCAGGTTATGCCCTGCCACATCGGTCACATCTTTTTCGATTGCAGTCAGCGCCAGAATAAGTCGTGCGTTATCTGTAGACTTGTTGGAATGGAGGCGTTCATTGGCATCAATATTTTCCGTGACATATTTGACCACGCTATCATAGTATCCCTCCGGAACCTTACGGCCAGAGCGGGCCAGACCGATGACCATCCACTCTCCGCCAATTGTGCCAACTGCAGGTGTTCCCAGTGCTTCCAGATAATCGCCGGTAGTCTGGTACACATTCGCATAGCTTTGATCTTCTGCCAACGCCGTCAGGAATCCATTTGTTGTTTTACCCATGGTTTGATTTCCCGTTGTTCCACTGCCGCGTTCTTTGGTATAGTTATCCGTGTAGTGGAATACCACGCTGTCACCGTTTGACAGTTTCTGTTCCGCAACGCCAAGATTCGGGTGCCTTCCATTCAGGGTATACATCCAGCCGGAATTCTTGCCATTTGTAAATTCAGCCAGGCCATTAACAGAAGAAATGTAGTTACCTTTGTTGACATAACTGTATTTCCCGCTGACAGCCTTCGTAAACACATCCAGCACAGTAGCAGGAGACTCCAGTGTGTAAGCTGTCCTTGAAATCCAGGTGGTCAGGTTGCCACCTGTCAGAGTATGCTCCTGCCCGTTGTCGCCATGAGCAGTATCACCCAGCAGTGTGAAGTAAACCGTAATCTTGTCAGCCAGATCTGCATATGCCTTTTCTGCGGTGGTCAGCTTATTGTAATTGGTGACCAATTTTTGCTGCTCGGCTGTCAGCGCATTATAGGCATTCCTTGCCTTGTCGATCTTCGCCTTACTGCTCTTCGTGACAGTACCGATGGCATCTATCAGGGCTTCCACATCCCGGACAAGTTCTGCATCGCTCTTCGTGACCATCAGGCTTGTCGTTACCTCACAGCTTTCAAAAACAAGCGTTATGCTGTGCCTGCCGAGGGACAGCGTTTTCAGGTAGCTGTTTTCAAATGTCACATAGGTGCTGCCGGCTTTTGTGGTATAATTACTGCTGTCAATCAGCGTTCCATCCACCTTAATGTAATTACTGCTGTCAATCAGCGTTCCATCCACCTTAATGCCTGTGAATTCCGCGAACACACCATCAGACACAATGGTATAAGTCTGTACATCCGTATTCCATTTACCGTCTCCACCTTCAATGATCTTATAATGGTTTGGCGCAATCGTGACGTCAGACATATCGTACAGGGAAGTCTTTCCCGCTTTCATGCGGAAATACGCAGTCAGCGCATAGTATCCCTGCTCGGTAGCCATATCATCGATCGTGCCGCCGGAGATATGAGTAAATCCAGAACCATCCACTGCGTATGTGCACATGGCGTCCAGTACCGACACACCATTTTTAACAAAATGGGGATCCGTATCAGGATCGATACCCAAAGCGGTCAAAGTCACAACAACCTGTGCAGCAGATTCGCAGGTAGCATCTCCTCCGATACCGTATCCGCCGTCAGGGCTCTGCGCTTCGGACAAATAGTTCAAGGCGCTTTCAACAGCGGATTCTACATCAGAACGGGTACGATAATAGGGAGCAAGTGCCTGGAGTGCCATAGCTGTCACATCTGGTTCAGATGCATTCCCGGACAAGGCCCAGCCACCATCTCCAAGCTGCTCAGCCAATATACTACGAATCAGCTTCTCCCGGGTAACATCTCCAGTGGGTTTATAATCATCATGAGAATTCAGCGCAATCAGCGCCCATATTGGGCCGTTGATTCCTTGCGTTTGAATGTAAGACATTTCATTCAAACCGGCCAGGAGGTTATGACCGGCAACATTGGTTACGTCATAACCCATTGCTGTCAGGGCGAGGATCACGCGGGAGTTCTCTGTGGATTTAGCCGCATCCAACCACTCTTTTTCGTTGATATGGGCAAGAACGTACTCAACAACATTTTTGTAATAACCATCGGTTACCTTACGTCCACTTCTCTCAAGACCAATGACACGCCATTCGCCATTGACAGAACCGACACCGGGTGTATCTTTCGTTGCCAGATAATCACCGGTCTGCTGATAGATCTTTTCTGTGGCAGGCAGATTCAGAATTTCCAGTTTTCGTTCTGCTGTGACCAGTTTGTTGGAATTGGTCACCAGGTTCTTCTGCACATCGGTTAAGGAATCATAAGCCGTTCTCGCCTGCGCAATGATCTGCTCGTCAGCCAGCCTGATTTCTTCCGGTATTGCATCAATCAGCGCGATAACAGCGGCAGCTTTTAATTCGTTCAGCCGTTCTTCTGCTGCTGTTAATGCATCATAATTCTCAACAAGCGCTTTTTGTTTTTCGGTTAACCTATCATAAGCTGTTCTAGCATTGATAATAGCCTGCTGGAAATCCTGCTCTGTTTCAGGGGGAATGGCATAAATGAAATCATCCACGGCGGCAGCTTTCAAACGGTCCAGAGCATCCTCCGCATTGGTTAGTACCGTATAATTTGTTACAAGCTCTTTTTGCTCCTTCCGCAGCAAATTATAAGCATCCCGTACCGCAGTGATTGCTTCTTCATCCTTTAACGCTATTTCTTCCGGAAGCTCTTTTATTTTTTCTATCACACGTTCTACGGGAGCTTTCAGTTCATCCAGCTTTTTCTTTGCGGTGGTAAGTTTTTCTTGGTTTTTCACCAGTTCCTTCTGATCATCCGACAGTCGATTGTAGGCAGACAATGCATGGGCAATCCCGTCCGCGGAATCCAGCGTAATTTCCGCCGGTATCTGATCGATGAGGGCTTCGGTCAAGGTCACCTCCGCCTCGGTCAGAAGGATGTAATTGCCAACAGCCAGTTTTTGACCAGGTGACAATGCATTATAGGCTTCCCGCGCTTTCTGGATGTCTGTTTCATTCGCTATGGTGACTTCTTCTAAACTGCTGATCTGTTGAATGACCGGCTCTATAGCATCCGTACCAATTTTTTTATTATCGTCCTTAGTGTAATCGTCCGTATAATGAAGTACAATTGCATCACCTTGGCGTACCTCCTGAGCCGCAATGCTCTCATTGGGATAACTGCCGTTGAGCAGATATTTCCAGCCCGATCTCGGTCCGTTGCTCAATTCTGAAAGCTCATTTACGGTAGCGAGATAGTCTCCATCACGGATTTCGTAAGAATATTCTTTTCCCTTTACTGCCGCCAGGAAAACATCCTTAACCGTAGCTTGCGCAGATACAGTATAAGCTGATTGCTCCAGCCACACTGTCAAATTTCCATCTACCAGAGTATGGGTCTCACCGTTATTTCCGTGCTTGCTGTCACCCAAGATGCTGAAAAAAACCGTGATCATGTCGTCCTGAGAGGCGTTCCGCAGCTTCGAAACAACAGTAACACTGCATAAGGCTTTTAAAGAACCCACTTCCAAAGAAACGGTCGTATTTCCGGAAGCTACGGCAGTGATCACACCATTGTCTACAGTAGCAATCGATTCATCCTGGGACACCCATACTGCTGTAGCAGCCGCACTTTCCGGGATGACCTCCGCTGTCGGCCTAATCTGCTCTCCAACCTGCATCTGCACCTGACTTTGGCTAAGAAAAATGCTCTGCGCAGAGGTTGGTGTATTGTCTTCTGCCAATGCCTGCATGGGGAACAAGCCCATAAGCATTGCCAGTATGAGTAAAACTGCTGTCAATCGTCTTTTCATCTGTAACAACCTCCCATAAGGTTGAGTTGGTATTCTGGGTTTTTACGCACAGCCGCCATACCTGACAGTCATGCGTAAGAATCCAGCCTGGGCTTCCCCCACCCGGATAGAAATCCGGGTGGGGGATTCTTTACATCCACTTTGCGTATAGAGTCATGTTCTTTTTCACTTTGTTGTTCTCAAAATCCCATTTTTCAGTCATTTCCCGGTTGCTGTACCAGCCGACAAAGGTTCTACCCGGACGAATTGGATTCTCAGGGCGCTCCGCATAACTGCCCTTTTTCACTTTTTGACTCTTGATTGCTGCTTCACAGCCGGTCTCAAAGCGCACGGTTTTTCTCCTCAGCAGAAGAAGCAGGAGCAAAAGCAGCGCCAGAATCAACAGGCCAATCACCAGCCACAGCCACTGGAAGCCACCGGCAGGATCTCCATCTGCCCACTTGGCGTACAGAGTCATATTCCCCTGGACGGTGTCATTTTCAAAGTCCCAGAGATTTTTCATATCGATGTCCGTATACCAGCCCTCGATATGATAACCCTTGCGCACAGGATCTTCCGGTCTTTGTACCTTTTCACCATAGTTGACAATTTGATTGGGAACCTCTGTACCGCCATTGGATTCAAACGTTACGGTGCAGTCAGTGGATATAATGATGGTCACATCCTGACAAGCGGTCTCATAATGATCCTGGCCATTGGCAGTAGAAACCAGGTAGTCCTGATTCGTGATTTTTGACACACCGGTCTGCCCGACCACTTCCAGCTGGATACTGCCCACCAAACGTCTGGCATCCCATTTTTCTCCGCCGGACATGGACACAAAGTTCATGTAAAACTCCCGGTATTCATCCCGCAATCCGAGATCAGTGGTATGGATACCATCGGTAAGCAATGCACTGCCTTCCACCAGCCGAAAAAAACGGCTGTCATACCGGATTTCATTCTGCATGGCGTACATATCATAAGGTTCCGCACTGTCCGTTCGGTTCAGATTGAACACCACCGTGATCACATCGCCGGGCTGAACCTGCTTAGTATCGCCGCCATCAACGGATAGCTCAAAGAAAAATTCCCGTGAATTGTCTGTCGCCAAAGCAGCAGGCACACAGGACAGCAGCAGGACAACCGCCAGTATCAGGGACAGAATTTTTCTCATATGGATTCCTCCTAAATGGTTTTTTCGGATATTTACAGCCAAAGCCTCGAATTTGGGGCCGCACCTGTAAAGCCCCGAAAGATGCCGCTTACCTCCCCCGCTGAAAGCGGGGGAGGTGCGTAGGTTCCTTCAGAAATTCTGAAGGCTCATGATATGCGTTTTACTTACCAAGAACCACTGCAACGATGGCGGCAGCGTCTTCGGTATTCACGGTCTTGTCTGCGTTCACGTCAGCCTCCAGGAATTTATCCATAGAAACATTCGTGAAGTCCTCATAAGCCTTCGCCTGATACATATCATAGGTCAGCTGGGCATCATTGATATCCACAGCGTTGGTCTGGTTGACATCCTTGTCATAAGCAACTGTGGTTGCAACAGCGCTTTCTGTAGCTTCGGTAATGGCGGCCTGAGCGGCAGTCTTAACCGCATCCTCGCTTTCCGCAGAGATTACCAGCCAGCAGTAGGCATCGTACTGATCCGACCAGAACATTGTGCCTTCCTCACCATAGGCCAGCACTTTGTCCTCAGCTGTAGCCGTAATCAGCCACATAACTTTACCGTCGAGCTGAATGTAATTCGTTACGGTAACCTCAGCCACAGGTGTCAATGTCTTTTCGATGGTAATTGTGACACCGCCAGCGGTGATCATGGTTCCGGGGATGGTGTAGCTGCCGTCCTCATTGGGTGTGATCTCAATGCCGCCGACCTTGACAATGTAGCTGTAACCGGACTGCTTAATCAGACGGAATGGGAAGGGCTGACCAACTGTTACAGTCTGCGTCAAAGCACCACCCTCAATTTCCGTTACATCAATGCCGGTGATGGTGACGCTCGTAGTAGTTTCGGTACTGCCGCTGTCTTTTTCGGTGACACGAATGACTACTGCGCCGGTAATGGACTTACCAGGGATTACATACTGTCCGCCAGAAGTTGTCAGTGTAACCGGCGTACCGTTGACAGTCGCAGTCACACTCTCGATCACCTTGCCGGAGGAAGCAGTGACGGTAAAGCTGTAGTCTACGCCATACTGTGCTTTATTGCCGGCAGTAACGCTTGCGGTTGTGTCCGCAACCGTAACATCGTAGGTCTTACCCACAGCGCTCACCGCGACATCGCCGTCGACATTGGTAATGGTGTAGGTATTGCCGCTGATGGTGGGTTTAACCGTATTCTTGCCGACTTCGACAGTAATGTCGTAATAGGCCGCATCGGAAGGCGCTGTGAAGGTGAAGCTCTCGCCGGGCAGGACGGAGGTCTGCTCGCTGGAGAAGCCCTTATCGGTGGGCAGGGTTACAGAATAGGGAACCTTGATCACGGTGGTTTCCGTAGCGACTGTTGCGTCGGGAGCATCGTTGCTGATGGCGCTGCCGCTGTTATCGACCTTGGCAGAGGTGATGGTCACATTGTGCGCGCCGGAAGTGTTGGCTGTGAAGTTCAGGGTTGCTACAGCCGCGCTAAATTCCTTGTTATCGCCGTGACCCGTGATGCGGATGGTGCCGGTCTCGGTCTCCTCGATGGTTGCACCGGTATCCGCAGCGGAGGAAGCGTCCTTGTTAAAGGTCAGATTGGCGCTGTCATAGGTGACATACACATCATAGTCGTTGTATCCAGTGATGTTTTCATCGGAATGACCACTGACCATCACATTTACGGATGCTGCACCACCCTTAGCCGCTGTGACGGAGGAATCCTTCATAGAAACGGTATATCCCTCGGCTGTAGCGGCCGCGGTAACCGTAACGGCACAGCTAGCTGTAAAGCCGCCGTCAACGGTGGTGGCGGTAATGGTTGCCGTGCCTTCGGCAACGGCGGTTACGACACCATCTGCCACGGTGGCAACCTCAGCGTTGTCGGTAGTCCAGGTGACAGCCTTGTTGGTGGCATTCTCAGGAGCCACAGTAGCGGTCAGCGTACTGGAAGAACCAACACCCAGGGGCAGTGCCGTCTGATTCAGCGTGACACCGGTAACAGGAACATTGGTAGACGGCTCGGTGATGGTGAAGGTAACGGTGTCGGTGGCAGTCGTGGTGATCTCCGCGTAGCTGCTGTCATATACGAATTTCTGCCAGATGGAAACCGTTGTATTTCCAGCCTTCAGGGTCTTGAACGCCAGAGTATACCAGGTCCCCGCCGCCAGCTCAATGGGTGAACCAAGGGACTGGAAGGCAAGGGAAACATAGTCATGCCCAGCCTGATTCATTGCTTTTGCGGTAAAGGTCGAGCAGGCAGTACCGATGGTGGATTTGGATTCGTCATATTCCAGATATTCTGGATCAAATTCCACACACGCCTGGGCCCCCGGCGATGTTATAGTCTGGCTGCCGCTGACTGTAACATAGACATATTCCGACACATCGGCCGTGTCATCCTCAGTAGTCAGGGATATAGTATAGGTCCCCTCAGCAAAGGCTGTGATCCCGAGATTCAGGATCATAACCAATGCCAGCAAAAAGCTGACGATTTTTTTCATCACTTTACATTCCTTTCTTAAGCTGTGTCCCGATCCTGTTATCCCATCAGAACCAGATAGATGAGCACCGCATCTGCCAGATTCACACAGCCGTCCTGATTGTAATCTGCGGCTTTGATCTGAAGCTCCGTAACGGATGGAAGCGTTCCCTGAGAAATGGAGCTGATCATCTTCAGATCATCGGCTGTAATCTCCCCGTCTCCATCCACATCGCCGGGCAGAGCGGACTTCGGAATTTGCGTGGGTTCGTCCCCGAGGGGGTCTTTCGTTTCCTTCTCGGACGGTTCTTCCATTTCTTCCTCAGACGTCTCTGCCGTTTCCGTGTAGCTGGCGGAGCAGGCTGTGCAGGTATAAACTCTGACGCCAGCCGCTTCATCCAACACACCGTCGTTCCAGGCATGTCCTTCCGTCATACTGGCTCCACAGGTGCAGACGCTGACATGGCATTGGGAGTCCTGGGCATTCCAGCCGCCAAAGCTGTGGGCTTCCGTCACAGCCGCACCACATTCCGGGCAGCTCACTGTGTGGGACTGCTCATCCACAACCGTCAGCAGAACCGCTGTGCATTCGTGGGACGATTGCTCCTCTTCCCCGGCGGCGACGAAAGGTGTTTGCGCCGCAATCAGCACCGCCGCCATCAAAAGGGAACATATTCTGGCGGTTTTTCTCATAAAGCCTTTCCATTCCTTTCTTCGGGCAGACGCTCTGCCCGGTAAGCGAACAGCAAACTGTGCCGATCAGGACAGACCTGCGGCCATCCTGTAAATCGCCATAACATCATTGATGAGAAGCAGACCATCCTTGGTCACATCCATCTTTTCCTTCTGCTCTGCAGTGGGGGAGGTGATACCGGCCATAGCGGTATACGCAGCGATGGCATCACTGAGCATGACCACACCGTCACCGTCCACATCCCCCGGAACGGCTTCCGCCCCCTGGGCCACGCTGACCTTGCAAACCGTGGGAACCAGAATGGTATCCTCATTGCCCGTGGCAACCAGATAGTAATCTCCGGCGGTGGTGAAGGTCACGGCATAGCTGCCGTCGTTATTGTCGACAGCCGTGCAGACATTTGCTTCCGTCAAATCCGCATTGTATGCCTTGATTGTTGCGCCGGTCAGGGCAGAGAATACCGTGTTCCAATCGCCGTCGTATCCTGCCTTCTGCAAAGATACTGTCAGAGCCGTGCCGGTTGTGGCGGACGCACTGGTGCTGTCCCACTTGGCATAAGAATCCGCCCCGTTTGCCGATTGGTAAACCCAGGCGACCAGATAATCGCCGGCGTTTACTTCATCCTCCAGGCTCCAGCAGGAGGCATCATTCAGCCAATAACCAGCATTAGTGGTTTCAACGCCCCACAGCTTGGTAACGCCCAGACCATAGTTGCCTACTGCCGAGCCATAGCCTGCGCCGGCGCCGCCGGTGAAGCCCGCCTCGTGGGCTGCATACAGCGCCTCATCCACATCCAGCTTTCCGTCCTCGTTCCGGTCGGTAACGGTAACGGTGTTCTGCGCCATGACCAGGGTGCCCTTATTGGAAATGGTTACAGAAATCTGAACGGGGTCCGCGGGTTCCACGGCAGGAACTTTGACTACCGCATCGGTCAGGTCATACAGGGCATTTTCCCCATCTCTGTAGCGGACATAGGATTCCAGCGCATACAGGGATTGAATGGTTGCCATTTTATTATCCTTGCCACTGTACTGGAACGCTCCGGTGGAGCTGTTGCGGTATGTGCAGATGCCGGTAATGATATTACGGGCAACACTCTTGACAAACCCGTTTTCCTCTGCCAGCGGGTTCCTGCTCAATGCGGTCAGCGCTACCAATACCTGTGCGGTGGATTCCGCACTGCCGAATTCAGCATTACGGGTCATACCGTTCTGTAGATAAGTCAGACTGTTGTTCACAGCGGTCTGTACATTAGTGTTGCTGCCGTAATAGGGGGCCAGAGACTGCAGCGCCATACCGGTCATATCCACGCTGACTTCCGTATTGTTGCTCAAGCCAAAGCCGCCGCTGCTCGCTGCGAATGTCAGAATCTTGTTGATCAGGGCGTCTCTTGTCCAGGCTGCGCCTTCCGGGATCTCGTAAGCGCCGGAATCAATGGCCAGCAGCGCCCAGATGTAGGCATTGGAATCCAGATTCGACTCCAAATCGTTGTACAGCATTTCAATGAGGTTGATTCCTTCAAAGTTGGAAGCATCTTTTCCAAGCGCGCCCAGGGTGATCGCTACACGGGCGATGGTGGTTCGGACCTTCGCTGTGTCGGAGATCGTCTCTGCGGAATAAGTCTCCTCAATAGATGCCAGGTAAGCGTCAATCTTCGCCTGGTCAATGCTTACACCGGAGCGGGTCAGCGTGAATACCTCCCACTCTTTGCCAAAGGAATAGCTTTGGGCGCCGTTTGCTTGCAGCCAGCTCTGGGCCGCAGGCATTGCCTCGGAAATCAGTGCATTCACATCAACAGCTGTTTCCTCGCCCTCTTCCACAGTCACAGTGAAGGTCACACTCTGTGCACCGCCAGTGGTATCCACAGGGGTACCGGTGACGGTGACGGTACCAGCTGCGTCGCCAGTAATCTTGTACGCATCATTGGCAACACAGTACTCTTGTTCCGTGCGCACAAGCACACCTTGGCTCTCCCGGTAGATGGTGACCTCGCCGCCGTCGCTGCTTTCAAAGCTCCAGGTCATGCCGGGCTCAGTCACATGGTAATCTTCCATACCGCTGGTGCCGGTGAAGGTCAGGGGCAGATCAAGCGTCTCGCCCTCCTGAATGGTCAGCGCATTGTTTTCGTCGGTGAAGGTAACAGCCGTCACAGGATTCTTATACTGGATGGTGATCTGGCTGGTGCCGCTAACCGCTACATTAGGATCTTCGGAAGTTGCAGTCAACGTGGTTGTACCTGCCTTCTTCGGCAGAACCGCTTTCAGGAACGCATCCACATACTCGGCAACCTCGGTATCACTGGATGTCAGCGTCCAGCCCTGATAGCTGGCATTGCCCGGGGTGATGTTAACATTTCCCACACCATGGCCCAGCATCAGATCAACGAAATTGCCCAAGCTATCGCTGTTGGCGTTGCGCTCGTGGACAGTATAGGTGCCGCTGGGCGCAGGTTTAATGGCTGTTACGGCTACATATTCCGAGGTAATCGCCACGTTAACGGTCTGGCCCAGACCGGAAGCGGTAACAGTCACCAAACCGGGCTTTTTGGCATAGAACACAGAGCCGTTGACATACGCTTCATCGGTTCCCGCTGTTGTCGTGAAGCTCAGCAGCGTGGTGGGAACGGACTCCCATTCGCCGCCCTCGCTATACTGTGCCTCGGCAGAGAACACAATTCGCTCACTGCCCTGAACCGTAAGCAGACCGTCCGTGATGGCCTGACCGTCGACAACCAGCCGCAGGGCAACGGCATCCGCCGGCTCCACCACATTGACATTGAAGCTTCTGCTTTCACCATCGCCATAAGAGACGGTGATCGTATAGGTTCCCGTCTTGTTGCTCAGATAAAGCTCGTTATCGTTGTAAATCAGGTTCTTCCCGTCATCACTCCAGCTGGTAGCACCTTCCATGGACAGCTTACCGGCATAGTAAGTATCTGACGCCTCCAAATCACTCAGAGAAATGGTCAGCCCCTCGTCACTCATAAAGGTGGTGACAATACCCTTTTTGGAGGTGAAGGTAATTTCCACTGGCTCTTCGGGCGTCTCAGGAATGTACTCCTGCGCTTCTCCAAACCAGGGATAGCCGGTGCTGGACATATTCCACTGTTTTCCGTATGTGCCCCGGTTGCTGTTCAGAAGGTCCACAAATTCATCAGAAGCAAATTCGCTCTGCGTCTTTACGCTACTGTTCGTTACAATGCCGCTGCCAGCTCCCACAGCGTTCCGGGTTTCATCCTGCCAATAGCAATTCTGAATCAGGGTGTTTCCTTCCGCAGAGCCGACGATCGCGCCTATCTGGCTGCTGCCGCTAGTTGTAATGCTGCCCGTATTCCAGCAGTTGACAACAGCGCCGCCGGAAAGCAGTTTTGCTGCAAATCCACCGGTAACAGTGCTGGAAGAATTGGTTGTATCCGCCTCACTCCAGCAGTTTACGATCAGACCGGAACATTGTTTTGCCAGATTGCCAATAGGCTCATAGCCATCTGCCACAGAACCTTTTATGCCCAGATTCTGAACGATGCCGTTTTCACCGATGGTACCCCACAAGGGAGAAACGCCGTTCAGTGTAAGGGTGTAACCATTGCCGTCCAATACGGCATTCATGGTATTATACGATCCCATCCAATAGCTCGAGCTCAGCGTAATATCTTCTGAAAACTGGTAATAAACACCAGCCGTCGGCGCTTTCAGCAGGGTCTGAAAATTATCCTGGGTTACGGTAACTACACTGCTGTCCGGCAACGCCACGGCAGCAGTATTCCGTTCTGTCAGTCCGGCAACAGCACTGTTCAGAGCGGTGGTTGCCAATGTCACAGAGGATGCCGTGGGCTCGGTTTCCGCTGCCTTGCTCCTAGCAGCAGACAGCGCACTGTTGTAGCTGGTCAAACTGCTCGCGGTATAGAGCTTTGTCTTGTCCACAGCTTCAGCCTCGGCAATCGCCTCGTTCAATGCGGCCATCTGCTCCTGCGTTGCTGTTTCAGAGGCAGCCGCCTCGGCCTTCAGCGCCAGAGCGCCATCGGCCAGCTCCCACGCCAGATCATCCCCGCGGTAGGTGTTAAAGAAATCCAGATAATCCGCAGGGTTGTAGGAATCCCCTGCAACCAGCGTGCAATTTGTTCCGTTGACATTACCCGCAAAATCCTGATATGCGATCTTGTCATAGCCAACAGCTACGCAGTTACTGATGGACAAGGATGCAAAAGACGCACCTGCCGCACCATAAGCAGTACACGCTCCAGGGGTAATGCTTCCCAGCATCAGGCAGTTGCTGATGCTGTTGCCGGACTCATAAGATCCGGTTATCTGGCCAACATAGATATATTTGCTGGTTCCACTGTAGGTCACAGCTACATCACTGATGCAATTGCGGATCGTACCGTAACAGGTTTGGCTCAGAGCGCCGGTATTTTTGTTTGCCGTTTGCGCAACACTGCCTTTTAGGATCAGATTGATGACCGTGCCCTCCATGTTGGCGAACAGCGGTGCCCCTGTCAAAGTAATGGTGTGACCGTTACCATTGAAAGTGGTGCCTTTCGGTAAATCCATGGCGGTCCAGTTTTCCAATGTAATATCCTGGGTCAGAATATAGCTGCCGCCGCTTTTCATTGCAGCCAGTTCCGACTGATTGCCGATCTCGGTTTCTCCCGCTGCCAAAGCAGATACAGGCAAAATGCTGATAATCATCAGCACAGCAAGCATCAACGACAGCAGGCGTTTTCCATTTGTTCGCATATACATTCTCCTTTGCTTTGATATTTATGAAATCGCCTATGGCGGAAAGCAGGGTTTATTCCGGCCTGTTCCACGCGGAGCCATCGGGGCGTTTACGCTTAGACCGCACTTGCTTGCATCGTTTGTAAGTCATCTGACTTACGCATTTAGACCGTATCCCCTATGCTGACTGCACCACCGTTTTGAGCAATGTGTCCCGGTTTTGCACCGGATTCCCTTGTTCAGCCGAACAAGAACGCGTGTCCCGTGGAATCCACTCGGTCGCGCATTTGCCACAAAATAAGCCGGTTTTTATCTGCACCGCTAGGTACAGCGGAGGTTTTTTGTTCTCCCGAATACCGCCGTGGCTCAGGCGGCGGCATCCTGGAGGTAACGCCGTTTCTTGGGCGATCAAAACGGCCGTCTATATTACAGATTCGCACAAGGGGGTTACGCAGATCAGGTAATACCGATGGATTGATTTCTATTTCTTTGCACTTCCGGTCGTCCAGACAAAAGAAAAAAGCCCGGAAGATGGGTATACTGCTCCCCATCTTCCGAACTTCGGTTCTTCCGTCAGTTCCTGTTGAAATGCTTTATTTACTTATCGTTTGTCAACTGGATACTTCTTCTGATTTCCTCCACACGGATCGGTTTATTATCCTTCACCACAATCCGCACTTCTCCGTAATCCAGAGAACGAACCAGTTCAATAAGCTGCTTTTCAGCCTTCGTTAAAATGAGATTGGAGCCTGACGGCATATACGCATCCCTCCATAGGATAAATAAAAGCTGCGGCGGTCAACTCCAGACCGCCGCAGCCGTTTTCCTGCGTCGTAAACCAACCACTTTGCCCAGTTCTCGAAGCAAAGCGACTACACATGTTCCCGTAGGTCTCCTGACTTGTGTCTCAAACGATGGCCTGTCTGCCTTCTCAGATTTCTCCAATGACTGGCTTTCACCAACGACAGGCCGTCTTGACACTTACAGTGCCGGCAGCGTGGGGACTTACACCCCGTTCTCTTGTTCAGCCAGACAGTCGTCATGCGATATGTCCGGCCACGGAAACAATTATTTGATTCAAATTAGTCACAGACTGATTTCTAAACGCACACGGCATGGGGCTCGGTACCCCATTCCCTTATTAGGCTTTTTACCTGACTGCGATGCCTTTACGCACACAAAACCTCTACTCGCATTTCTTATCAGTATAGTATAACCGATTTTCCATTTTGTCAATAACATATTTCCTATATCACACAATATATTGCGTTGCCGTTTTCGTTTTTATTCTATATATTGTAATTATTTTGTTTCTTTTTCTACAAATTTTGTAAAAAAGCCTTTGCGAAGTATGGCCCATCGTCCCAGATACTATAGTAGCTTTCTGCACGTCCGCTGCAACTCTGCTTTCTTCTGGCAGTTTAACTGGTTGTCTTTTCCTGGCTATGAATTTATTGCATAACAGTACGAAGAATTGACATTTATAATGCTATTCTTATTATGATACCAAGCCACGGAACTTTCCCTCCACTTTTCTGTGATATATCATTTATGATATATCACATTACTAATATGCTTACCCTTTGACTTTTTCCTAATTCATGGATATAATGAAAGACAAATATAGATTCTTGTGGCCCGGGGGCAGCGCAGGTCGGTTCTCGAGCTTAAAAAGGGAATGGGGTGAAAGGCCCCACGCGGAAACGGCGCTGTAAGTGCTGATGTGTCCGGTTCGTCGGCGGAAAGCCGGTCATTGGGGAAACCTGAGAAGGCAGGACTGGATCACGCTTGAGGCACAAGTCAGAAGACCTACAGGAATGATAAACACAGGGGGACACACCTGTTTATTTGTGTTGCGTAAAAACGTTCGCGGCAGCTTTTTTCAGGCTGCCGCGTTTTTTATTTTTGATTGGAGGCTACATCTTCCCGAATGACATACCTTCCAATGGATCGACAGTGAAATGGAGCCGTGAGCCTATGAACCTGAACACGCAGCATCTTCTATACCTGATGGAGATCGAGCGGACCCGCTCCATTTCTCAGGCTGCCGCAAATCTGTATACGGGACAGCCCAACCTGAGCCGTATCCTGCGGGATACGGAGGCCGCTTTGGGCTTTCCGGTCTTTGAACGCACCCGGAAGGGCGTCCGTCCCACGCAGAAAGGGGAGCAGTTCCTGTCCCATGCCCGAAACATTCTCCGGGAAGCGGAATTTGTGGAACGGCTGGGGCCGAACAACGCCCAGCCCAACCGTTTCCGCGTGTGCCTGCCTAGATCCTATCGCTTTCTGGAACTCACAAAGCAGTATCTGTGCGGCTGCACGTCGGAACAGGGCATAGATGCCGTGATCCGGGAGTGTCACCCCCGTCAGGCTTTGGAGATGCTGAGCAGCGGACTGGTGGAAGTGGCTGTGATTCGCTACAGCTTCGTGTATCAAGATTATTTTTCCGAGCAGGCCCAGATTCGGAAGCTTTCCCTGCTGCTTCTGAACCGGGAGGAATACCAAATCGTCCTCTCCCATAGGCATCCGCTGGCAGGAAACCCACAGATCTCAAAAGCGGAACTGCACACCTATCCCGAACTTTTGCATCGGGATACCTTTTACCCGGAAACAGACAACAGAAACGGCCTTTATACCGTAGACCGACTTACCCAGCTTCAGCTTTTGCAAGGACTGCCGAATGCGTATCTTTGGCAGGAGGTGCTGCCGGAGCCGCTGCTGTGTGCGGCAAAGCTGGTACAGCGCCCCTGTGCGGAGGGCGGCATGCGCTATCAGAACGCGCTGGTATACAAGCCTCAGTGCGCAATATCCAAACTGGAAAGCGGTTTTCTGGACTGGATCAGTCAGAAGGGCTGAACCATACAAACAAACAGGAGGAATGCACAATGGATCGTTTTGCAACTGCACTCGTCAGCAAGTACACACTGAAGATTCCGCCGGAACATGATTGGTTCGCCCCGCTGGTGGGTGACTGGGATATCCGCTATATCGACAGCAAGGACGGAATGCGCCGGGAGGTAAAAGGAGAATGGCTCTTTCGCCGGGTGTTGAACGGAACCGGAATTGAGGATCTACTCCTTTGTCCCTCTCTGAATCCCGAATGCATTATGACAATCCGGATGTATCATGCCGAAGGAAAATGCTATGACGCGACCTATACCTGTGAAAAAGCCATGTGCCGCTTTCGTTTTGTAAAAGAGGGTGCCAGACTCATTGGCACCAATCTGGACGTTCCCGGCGAAATGCAAATTTTCTCGGATATCCGGGCGGACTACTTCAAGTGGAACCGCGTCACCGTTTTGGAGGACAGGACGCAGCGGGTGGACTGCACAATTTATGCCTCCCGCAAACGGGAGTAACCAAGGGAAAAGGCACCCGGGACCCGGATGCCTTACACGCTTATTCCTCTGTGAAGCTGTATTTGACCTGCTTCAGGCCTGCATCCAGCGTTACCACGATCTCGCCATTGGGACTGGTTGTGACCTGTAACTCCCCGTTCTCCTCCAGAGAGCGGACGTAGGCCACAGGATCGTCGGTGGCAACACTACGCACCTCCACCACCTTGGAGGGCTTTCCGCCGCAGGGCGGCTGATGACGTTCGATGATCAGTTCATAGGTTTTCATGGATATTCCTCCTATATCTCTTGCGGGATATTGTGTTTTCGTAAGCATAGCACGATTAGGATAAAATTTCAAGCGGAAGGAGAACAGGATATGAGCAAAGTGATTTTCCAGATTGAGGGCGGCAGTCCTGTAGCCATCGAGTGCAACCCCGGCGACAATCTGCTGGAAGCCGCCCGCCGGGCCAACGTAGCCATCGACGCGCCCTGCTCCGGCAACGGTTCCTGTGGCAAGTGCCGGGTGAAACTGATGGAGGGCACGCTGGACTCCCTGCAAAGCCGCCATATTTCCCAGGCGGAATGGGACGAGGGCTGGCGGCTGAGCTGCTGCTCCAAGGTAAGCGGCGACTGCACCGTGCTGGTTCCGGACATTGCCAGCGCTTACCAGTCCCGGATGAAAACCGCCGACCTCAGCAGTCCCAAGGAGATTGCTATCTTTGAACGCACCGAAGCCCGTCTCCGGGCCAGCGGCATCCATTTCACCAACCCCTTCCGCAGCGTGGTGATCTCCATGGCGGAGCCTTCTTTGGAGGACACCATGCCAGACATTGAACGGCTGACCTGGGCCGTTGAGGAGACCCTCGGCGTCCAAAAGGTGGAGGTACCCTTCTGTGTGATGGTGAAGCTGGCGGCGACCCTGCGGGAATTCCAGTGGACGGTCTGCGTCAAGGGCGAATTGGCAGGCGATACCTTCCGCTGCATGGAGGTCTGTGGCCCAGAGGATACACAGATTGTAGGCTGTGCCATCGACATCGGCACCACCACGGTTGCCATGGTGCTGACCGACCTTGTCACCGGCAAGCTGCTGGCAAAAGGCTCCTCCGGCAACGGTCAGATCCGCTACGGTGCGGATGTGATCAACCGCATCATCGAGCAGAGCAAGCCCAGCGGGCGGAAGCGGCTTCAGGACGCTGTTGTCAAGGAGACCCTGACGCCCATTCTGGCCAACCTCTGCAAGACGGCCCATATCAACGCCAGAAGCATTCTTCGGCTAAGCATCGGCGCCAATACCACCATGAATCATCTGTTTGTGGGCGTGGATGCCAACCCGGTGCGGATGGATCCTTATATCCCCAGCTTCTTCCTATGGGAGGGTCTTCTGGCAGGGGACCTGAAGCTGCCCGCCAACCCCCTGGCCCCGGTGGTCATTGCCCCCAACATCGGCTCCTATGTAGGCGGCGATATCACCGCCGGTACTCTAGCGTCGGATATCTGGGACAAAGACGAAATGAGTCTGTTCATTGACCTTGGCACCAACGGCGAGATCGTCTTCGGCAACCGGGATTTTCTCATGAGCTGCGCCTGCTCCGCCGGACCTGCCTTTGAGGGCGGCGACATCTCCTGCGGTATGCGCGCCACCGACGGCGCCATCGAAGCCTGTACCATTGACAACACCACCATGGAGCCGACCCTGTCCATCGTAGGCGATCCCGGTCAAAAGCCCGTGGGCATCTGCGGCTCCGGCATCATCGATATCATCTCCGAGCTGTACCGCTGCCGGATCATCAACGCCAAGGGCCTGTTCATCCGGGAGGGCAGCCGCATTAAGCGGGACTCCCACGGCATGGGCCGCTATGTTATCGCCACGGCAGAGGAATCGGAAACCAGCCGGGAGGTGTCCATCAATGAGGTGGACATCGACAACTTCATCCGGGCCAAGGGCGCTATTTTCTCCGCCATTGACACGCTGCTCAAATCCGTGGACATGACCCCCGAATGCATTAACCGGGTGTATGTCGCCGGCGGCATCGGCAGCGGCATCAATATGAAAAACGCCGTGAACATCGGTATGTTCCCGGACGTGGAGCTGGAACGGTTCCAGTACATCGGCAACTCCTCCCTGTCCGGCGCGTACGCCATGGTCATGAGCGACGATGCCGTTGCCAAAACGGCCGAGGTCGCCGCCAACATGACCTATCTGGAGTTGAGCACCCACCCGGGCTACATGGATGCCTTTGTCGCCGCCTGCTTCATCCCCCATACCGACCGCAGTCTGTTTCCCAACAGTATTCAGGCGTAAACTGGAATACCGTATCACAAATTTGAGATTTCCCTGATCGTGTGCGGTGTGTTATAGTATCAGTGCAGACAGGTGTGTTGTAGGATGCACACCGGTTGACCCCCTAACCAGATGCCAGAGCCGGCCAGCATAGGCTCTGGCATCCTCCTTTTTGTTCGGATAATCAGAATCCTGATATGATATATCCCGTTTGGAATTTCCATTTTTCTGCTTTTCCTGTTATACTGTTATCAAAGAAAACCACCTTCTAATCCTTTTCTTATCACGAGCGCAATGCTGCCGCCCTTCCAATCCGGGCGGCAGCATTGCGCTTACACTTATTCTGTCAGGAGAAGAAGTCATGGATTCTCTGCCCCGGCTCCACTACGAGAAAGCCCGTATCCCACTGCCCGCCGATGAGCTTTTCCAGCAGAGCATTACTGCCGGAGACATAGTCGAGATTGCAGTGCAGAGCGTCCGCGCATTTCTGGGCTTTTTCCACATAATCCTCGGTGTGGCAGTCGAAAACACCTGTATCTACAATATCCATCTGGCTGTGGTTGGCAAACCACTTGGGGTAACAGGCATCTACCTTCCACCGGGGGCATTGCTGGCACAGTCGTTTGCCGCTGCTGTCCGGCTCCTGCTCGGTTATGTAAAGATGGCCCATTTCCTTTGGGTTGGTGCTGTGCCCTTCTTCCCCGTTCAGGAGCATGGACACACAGTCATCCACCCTTGGAATGACCAGTCTGCGAGAAGCTTCTACCTGATTCCAAGAACCGCCGCAAAAGCCCATGGCTACCAGCACCGTATCGATGTCCTTCGGCATTTTTTCTGCAGCCTGTACGATTTGAAGCTTCATCCGTCCCGGGTCATCGGTATCCGTGTAGTGCAGGACAAAAACGGGATAATCCGTCCCTAGCCGCCGCTGGGCCGCCCGAACATACACCACCACGGACTCACAAGCCAATACACCTACTCCCACAGTGCATCCCTCCATAATCAGCAGACTCTCCTATCAGAATATGCAGGATGTAGGATCGATGTGCGGGATACTTACATGGAAGCGTTTTCAGGCAGCAGCGTCTCAGCGGGTTCCTCTGCATTCGCGTTCCACTGGCCCCTGCGGTAACACAGGATGGAGATGACCGTAGCCACTGTCCAGCCAATGGGCCAGGCACACCAGATGCCCGTGGAGCCGAGGGCTGTACCAGACAGGACAAAGGCCAGCACCACCCGCAGAACCAAATCGGTAAAGGTTGCTGTCATAAACTGCCGCATTTTTCCCGTACCCCGCAGGATGCCGTCCGCCACCAGTTTGGAAGATACCACAAAGTAGAAAGGAGACAAAATCCGCAGGAAGGTCATACCGCTGCTGAGCGCCGCTTCCGTGGCGTCCTCCATGAAGAATTTCATCAGCGGCCGTCCGCTGGTGCAGTACAGTGCCACCAGCGGCACACAAATCAGCCACACCATTTTCAGCCCGGCCCGGAAGCCCTCCCGGATTCGCGGCAGTTTTCCAGCCCCAAGGTTTTGAGCAGCGTAGTTGGAAATGCCGTTGCCGATAGTGGTAAAAGAGGTGATGACCAGATTGTTCAGCTTCACCGAGGCAGAATAGCCCGCCATAATATCTGTGCCGAAGCGGTTGATAACGCTCTGAATGAGAATGTTGCCAACGGAGATAAAGCTTTGCTGCAAAACACTGGGGATGGCTATGACCACGAACCGGCCCAGCAGCTGCCCGGAAAACAGCGCAGTCTTTCCTTCGCTGGGGATTTGCTTTAGACGGCGAAATACCACGCTCACTGCCAGAACGCAGCTGATACCCTGACACAAAAAGGTGGCCCAGGCAACGCCCGCCACGCCCATCTGAAAAACTGTGACGAACAGAATATCCACGGCAATGTTGCTCAGAGAGGACACCGCCAGAAACACGAAGGGGGTCTTACTGTCTCCCAGCGCGGAGAAAATACCCGTAGACAGATTGTAGAAAAACACGAAGGGAAGGCCCCAGACGTAGATATCCAGATACAGCGCCGAATCTGCGAACACTTCCTCCGGCGTGTTGATGAGCCACAGAAGGCTGTCACATCCAAGGATACCCACCAGCATCAGCAGCAGGCACACTGCGCCGCTGGACAGCATGGCGGTGGACACCGCGGTTTTCATGCTGCCATACGTCTTTGCGCCAAAGAGCTGAGAAACCAGCACGGAGCAGCCAATGTTACAGCCAAAGGCAAAGGCAAGGAAAATCAGGGTGATCTCATAGCTGTTGCCCACGGCAGCCAAGGCGTTCTGCCCGATGAACTTGCCGGCCACCCAGCTGTCAGCAATGTTGTAAAGCTGCTGGAATACGATGCTGCCGAACAGGGGCAGACAGAATTTCCAGAGCACCGCCGATGGCTTTCCCACTGTCAGATCACGATTCATAAACGTTCACCATTCTCTTTCTCATGATTGATTTTCAGACCGAATGGTATTATAATTCAAAAAGAATCATATGTAAAATATATCTTTCTTATAATATAATATTAAATTGATATGGTGAATCCCATGAATATCAGCTATGAAGCTTATCGTGTTTTTTACTACACGGCAAAAACCCGGAGTTTTACCCAAGCGGCAAACGCGCTGGGAAACAGCCAGCCCAATATTACCCGGATCATCAAGAATCTGGAGCGGGAGCTGGGCTGCATTCTGTTCCTTCGGAACAACCGCCATGTGGAGCTTACCGCCGAGGGACAGACGCTGTACCGCCATGTGTCCGCTGCCTTTGAGCAGCTTCAGGCCGGGGAGGAGGCCCTGCGCAGAGGCGGCGGGCTGGACGGAGGGATTCTGCGGATCACGGCCACCGAGGTCGCCCTGCGGGTCTTCCTGCTGCCGGTGCTGTCGCAGTTCCGGGCCCGGTATCCCGGCGTTCATATCAAGCTGCTGAACAGCTCCACCCCGGCCGCCATTGAGGAGCTGAATAAGGGCCTTGCGGATCTGGCATTCGTCACGACCCCCGCTGACATAACCCAGAAGCTTCGGAGCACCCCGCTGGCCGACGTACAGGAGGTTGCCGTATGCGGCGGTGCTTATCGATCCCTGACGGGCTGCAAGGTCACGCTGGAAGCGCTTTCCGGGTATCCCCTGATCTCACTGGGGGAGCATGGAAGTACCTATCGGCTCTACAGGCAATTTTTCGCGGATCATCATGTGCCGTTTGAGCCGGATATTGAGGCAGCTACCGCAGACCAGATACTTCCCATGGTGAAAGCGAATCTGGGAATCGGCTTTGTTCCGGCGACGTTCCTGTCGGAAGCGGATTGGGGGCAGTCCATCTATCCCATCGACCTGGTGCAGAAGCTCCCGCCGCGCAAGGTCTGTCTGGTGGAATCCGCCCAATATTCTGCCGCTGCCGCCGCAAAAGAGCTGAAGAACATCTGTTTCGCGCATTCCACGGCTGTAGACTTGTTACCTTGAAAGACTAACGAACCGGCAGATGTTCTGTATGATTTGAAGAATCAATAGATATCGCTGTCCAGTGCAATCATTTCATTAAGCGGTATCCATAGGTCATCGTTCAGAACCAACAAACGCTGATATCTGTCGATTTTCTTTACCCCGTCGCTTACCGTGACATAGGCACCGCCGGACTTCCGCTCGTCGGAAACGAAATAGGTCACAGACACTTCCGGGTGTTCAGAAAGGTGTTCCACCAAAAGCTGCTGCCTGCGGTCAAGTTCCTCTCGGCTGTCCTCAGTCAGTTCAATGCGCTGCTCGGTGAGCCGCCCCATTTCCCGTATGGCGGCATCGAAACCGGCGAGGGCCGCAAAGGGGCTGAACTGAGCCGCCCGGTCCGTCATGGACATCCGCGGCCGGGTTTGGGAGACATGGTGCGGCAGGTTGATGATATCGTCGTATTGGTGATTATTTGTATTTGCCATCCTCCCACTTCCCTAATTACTCTATTTCTATAAATGAGCAAATTTGTGATACTGCACAATTTCGTTTTCTATGCAAGGATTATAGCAAAGTATTTGTCTTTTATATATGGACAAATAGTGCCTTGTTTTGTGCAAACTGAGAAATATGCTCATTAATAGTCTATTTGTTATAATACCGCATCTCCCAATTATTTATATAGCGGCTGTGCATCATCCTGTCTTCCTACCTCAATGCGAATTGTAGGCTGCTATTCCCCCCATTCTCCCGATACCTCTGTTCTGTCCGCACCAGCCCCGCTTTTCTGAGGTCGCCTATTGCCCTTCTCGTTGTGGATTCGGAGAGCTTCAGATCTTTGGAAATGGTTGGAATCGACGGCCAGCAGATGCCGTCTTTGTTGGCGCGGTCGGAGAGGTAGATGAACACGGAGATTGCCCTGTGGGGCAGATCCATCCGATATAGTTCTGTGAAATTACGCATATTTTTCCTCCTGTTCAGGTGGGGCTAAACTGCCCCACCTGTTTTTCGTTATGTTTTGAGTGCCGTCTTTTCGGGCATAGAAGCCGCTTTCAGGTTTGGTTTTACTGGGAGCGATTCCTCGGAAAACACCAACGGATACTCAGATAGAATCGCTTTTTCCAACTCTGCTTTCCCCGCGTAATGCACCGGGCGGCTGCCGCGATCCTCCATCTGCAAAGGCTTTTCAAAACGGATGCCCCACTCAAAGAACAGCTTCAGTTTGGTTTTCATGGGATGGGTTCCGGTTTTCATTACCACAAAGCTGCCCTTGGGCATGGATTTCAGCTCGTCGGCAGACATCAGCGGCCGCTCCATCATTTGCAGGGATTGGGAATTGTTGTCCTTGCCCTGGGTCACGGAGCCGGAGAGGACGGTGCGGCTACCGAGGTTTTCTGAGAGGGCTGCCGCGGTCTGGCTGTTGGGCGCAAAGCCGCCGAAGATGGTATCCTGACAGTTGTCTGCCAGAATTTCCGCACCCTCTTTTCCATAGTTTTTCTCCAACTGAGCAAGGCTCTGAATGATGGGTACCAGCGTCAAGCGCCGGGATCGGCCTGCGGAAAACAGGGGCAGGATATCAAAGGGTGGCATGGTGCCCAGCTCATCGCAGAAAAATACCGCCCGGTTTGAGAGCTTCCCGCCATGCTCGTTGGCCACCGAAAACAGCTCCCGGGCCAGGTTCTGGATCATCAGGCTGGCAACGAAATTCTTGGTAGTATCCTCTTCCGGGAGGATCAGAAAGATGGCGCATTTCTCCTGGACGAACAGCTCCGCATCGATGCCCCCATCGAAACACAGCACCTGTTCCAGCTCCGTGTCCAGAAAGGCATTCAGCTTGGACAGTACCGTGGACATGATGGAATTCATCGCCTGATCTGATGCCGTCAGTGCGGAGCCCGCCAGCCATTTTGCCTTGTGTTCCGAGGGAAGAAGCTGCATCAGCTCCTGAAACTGATTTCCTCCCCGCCGCCCCTGCATCAGTAATTCCTGCACCAGCTTGAACACAGAAGCGATGTGCCGGGTTTCGTAGCCGTCCGTTTCCTCTGGGGGAAGGAACTCTGACAGCAGTAGAACAACGGATGCTAACAGTCCCTCAGCCGCATCGTAGAAATAGGCGTTTTGTCCGTGGTCGCTGCCCTCTCCCTCCGGGCTGATGATGGTCTTTGCCAGAATTTTTGCGTACTTTTCTGCCTTTGCCTTGGCGGTGATTTCCCTGGGATTTTCCCGGTGTTCATCCATGTAGTGGTTGATCAGGGTCAGCAGGTTGTTGCCGTCTGACCGGGTTGGCTCCCGGAGATCCACTACAGAAATGCGGTAGCCGTAGATGTCACGGGCGATAGCGCCGTAGTTTCTGGCAAGGTCGCCCTTGGTATCCAGCGCCAGAAAACTCATCCCACTGGCACAGGCATATTCCAGATTCGGGTACAGAAAGTAGGCGGTCTTGCCCACACCGGAGGCGCCAATCATCAGCACATGGACATCGTCTGAATCTACCATAGCTGTGGTTTTCCTGCCACCCTGACAGCCCAGCACAATGCCCTGGGGAAGAGGTTTTCCGTTGGCTGTAGGCTGTTTTCCTTCTCTGGCTGCTGTTCTCCACGCTTCCGGGGTGAATGGCACATGGTGGTAGGTTCGTTTCACTTCCTGCCGTGTGGCCCAGCGGGCGGTGCCGTGCTGACCGTTTCCCACGGTCTTGTCCTTGATACCGTTGAGGTCGTGCTTCTGGGAGGCGTAAGTCACAAAAAACAGCACTGCGATGATGCTGCCCACGGAGAGAATCAGCATGGGAATTCCATTCATTTCGCTCCCTCCTTCCGCAAAAATGACAAGTCCTCGTTCCAATCCTTTCGGGTGGGAACGAGGATTCTGTTGCATATATTTCTGTCTGCCAATGCCTTGGAAATCCGCTGTGCCGCCTTCTGCCCAATCTCATCGTTGTCGAGGCAGATGCACACTTTTGTGATGTAGGGACGGTCTTTCAGCGTCTGCCACAGCACTCTGTCTGACACACCGCAAGCGGCGGCAAAGCTATTGGATTTCCAGCTCTGCTTATGCATGGTAATGAAAGACATCATGTCAATGGGGGCTTCAAACAGGAACAGAGTATCCCCGCCGCCAATCCAGTGGAAGCTGTACTCCGGTTCACTGCCCGGTGCGTTGCCCTTAAAACCACCTTGGGCAGCGGTGCTGTGCTTGTGAATATGCCGAGGCTTTCCTGTCTTATCCGCTCCCACGAACACTACGTTGTGGTAGTCTGCGGATTCGAACACCAGCCCCCGGTAGGCGAAAGCATCCAGAACATCCTTGTCGATGCCCCTGCGCCGAATCAGGTAGCCGTAGACCCGCCGCATATTGTCGTGCTTAGCGGGTAATTCCAGCGGCTGTCTGGAAAAAGGTTCTACGTTTCCCTGCACCGTGGCAACGCCCATGGAGAGCATGAGCTGCACCGCCTCCGGGTAATCCATGTCGTAAAACCGACAGGCAAAGTCGATTGCATCACCGCCAACCTGCTCGTACTGGTGGAACCACAGGTTGCCCCGGATGGTCACCTTCTGCCCGTGATCCAGCCACATGTTTTCCGAGCCGGACTTCTTCACTTCCTCTCCGCATTGCCGCAGGAACGCCGCCAGATCCGTCCGTCTGGCCTGTTCCCGCTGCTGCTCTGTAAACGGTATGAAATTTGCCATGTTTCCTCCAATCGTTTCATCAAGTTAGGGATAAATACTTTTCAGTTTTTTGAAACAGGATATCTCACTTTTCCTATCTGCTGTAACTTCTTCAGGTGAAGAGTTCCAACTGGTGTCACCATGACAGGGAGCTGGTATCACCATAAGATTAGACTGCCCCCTTGGCGGCAGCCTGTTTGAAAATCAATCCCGAATGCCCATAGCCTGCTTCTTCTCGCTGATTTCCCGGCGCTGCTTGCGGTCCATCTGCTGCCGTTGGTTCTGCTCCCGCTGCTGATCCTGTTCCTGAAACAGCCGCGCCAGCTGGGCCATAAGGGCGCTGACGGAGCGGGCAACACTGGGGAGATACACTGGCTCTACGGGATTGATTCTTTCGGATTCATCTACCGTCTCAGTGGGGCGTTGTTCTTCCAAAATGGCAGAATCGTTATCCCCGTCATCCTCTTTTTCTTGTTGCCGCATCGGATATGGGGGACGAAATTCGTTTTTGCTGAACGGTTGCTCCTCCTCTGTCCTCAACTGCGGTCCCGCATTTGTCTTCTGCCAAACCTGCGGCGTTATTTTCATTGCCTCCTGAATCACCGCATTGCGGATGGACTTGAATTCCTTATTCTGCTCCAGAGGAACCCTGTCCGGAAAGGTATCTGTATAGGTGCGCAGCACGTCCTCCCGCTGTTCATACCACAGATCATACAGCTTTCGGATACTCTCATCCCCCGCAAGCTCCGCTACGATCTGGTCAACAATGGCTTTCGCATCCGGCTTGAGGTAGCCATAGACCTTCTTCCCGATGGTGCGGGAAAGCCGATCAGCAAGACGAATCAGCAGTTCTTCAATCCGGGGATTCTGGTATTCTCCAGCGTTGATCTGCGCCACGATATCCGAGATACTTTCCCTGCCTTGCTCACGGAGCCAGTCACGGTATTCGGTCTGCTGCTGGTAGGTAAAGAGCAGTTCCTGCGAGAAAATCTCCCTTGCAAACACAGAGCGCATGTTCTCCATACCCTGCTTGCTCAAGTGTCCTTCTCCCGGCACCGTGGAGTAGGCAATGAGGTGGACATGGGGATGGTGTCCCTCGTTGTGAAAGGCGGCGTACCACCGCAGGTGATCCATGGGAATCTTGAGATTCTCAGAAAGCGTCTGGGTCTGCCCCCGCAGGAAATCCCGCCATCGGCTGCCGCTGTCAAAGCCCAGTCGAGCGGCATCCTCCCGTTTCAGGGACAGAATTGCCGTGTAGATATTTCCTTTGTAGGCGTTCAACTCCTGAGAAACCTTACTGAGCTGCACCTCCACACCCTCGTCTGTAAACAGGCCATGGCTCCCGAACCGCTCTGCTCGGGGACGGGTGGCGATGTAGTCGGCGTAGGTTTTCGTACTGGCAACCGCTTCCATATTCTCCTCAATTGCCATGGAGATAAATTCCGATGCGTTTCCTACCGTCTGGTTTCTCTGAAAATCCTCGTATTCCTGGCTCTCCTTTATTTCCGGGAAGTCCCGCAGGATCTTCTCAACGAGAGCCTGCTGTTTCTTCGTTGTGGGGGCATAGCGGTGGCTGTCATCCAGCTTCTCCACCCCTTCCCGAGTGGCAATATACCGGGCATACCCGCCCACGGATTTGCCTCCCGCCCCCGGCTTCAGGTACTTGAATTTAGTTACCAGTCTCGGCATTCAGCTACCGTTTCTGGAAGTCAAAGGCATCCTCAAAGGCGTATGAGCCGTTGGTGCGCTTCACCTGAGCGACACAGGTACTCCGGAGCTTTTCCAGCTGTTCCCAGCTGATATTGCAGGTGGCAGCCACAACATTCATGGTGATCGCTTGCTCCACCGCCAGCTTGAACAGGATTCGGCTGATTTTATTAGCGCTTTCCTCCATGATGCCTTTCAGCGTTGACGTAATTACTCTGGGGAAATAGTCCTGAGACTGCTGTGCGTAAAGGTACCCAGCATAGAACTGGATTGCCTTCTCAATAAACTCACTTCGGCTCCCGCAGTTGTCCTTTGCGTACAGGTCATCCGCCATATCCAGCACGGATGGTTTCAGCCAAAGCTGGAAGCGGCGCTTTACCTCCCTTTCCGACTGTTCTTCCATATTCTGAATCATAAATCCTCCAAATCCCCATAGGCGCCGGTCTTATCACGGGAAAACACGTTGCGGCGCTAAGAAATTCCACTATCCCGGCACCGTAATCTGGCACCTGGGTGTCAAAACCGGCACCTATGGAAATACTTTCATTTTGTTTGAGAACTTTCGGTTTTCTTCCGATACTCCCTGTAAAATGCGGTGGGCATTGCCCGCCGCTGTGAATGGGAACGGTGCCGCAGCACCGTTCCTTTCTCCTGCTTGAAAATCGACCCACCGCTTTTACCGGCTCCGGTGCAGGAAGCCAGCCACAGCCGCGCCGATCACCGCCAGAGAAGCCAGCGCAATCATCAGCTTCTTTTTCACTGCTTTCACCTCCAATTCAAAAAATCAATCCCTTACTTGGGTACTCTATTTTCGCTTTCCGCTGCTGCCGTCCAGCTTGGGGAAGCGGCATTCCGTATAGCTCAGGTCAAATTTCTCCACTGCCCGGTTCAGCACCTGAAACATCTCCCGTTCCAGATTCCAGGCATCGTAGCGCACCGGGTCGGGCAGGTTCTCATAGCAGATCCACTCCGGACTGAAGGGCGTGTCCTTCACCATCAGGTCGTATCCGAGACTGTATTTGCCGTTGTCCCAGTACACCACCGCTTCTAAGCGCACAGCGCCTGCTGTGAGAATCGCCACCACACGAAAATGGTTGCTCCCCTCCAGCCGTTCCAGAAGCCGGGCCAGATTCTTCGCGGAGAACCGCTGTTCAAACCGATAGCCGGTGCCCAGCTCTTTTTTCAGACGTTTTTGCTTCGACAAACAGATTCCCCCTAGAAAAAACGCATATCCTCACACTCCATTCTCTGCCGCGCCAGCTCCAGGCTGTCGTTCACCGCCTGATCCAGCACAGCCGTATCCAGACCGCAGTCCGCATAGCCCTGACGGACGATGTCGTAGTAGCTCTTGCTGGGGTTGCCGAAATCCATCCGGGGGTCCATAATGTAGACCATGCCGGTGATGGCGCTTCCATCGCTCATCTTCACAGGAATCTGTTCCTTGTTGTAGTAGCAGTAGCCCTTCGGGTTATACCCCTCGTACAAATCCAAACGGGATTCATCCCGTTTCTGAATTTTCCAAACGCCGACGGGTACGGATGACCCTTCCTTGGACGCAATGGTCGCATGGGCACCGTGAAGGGAACCTTTGAACTGCAGTTCATAATTCTCCACCACACCCGTTCCTACAAATTCAGATTCCGGGCAGCGTCCCCGCATTTGGTTCTTATTCAGATTGCTGCCGTAGGCAACGTATAACTTTGCCATGATTCCTCCTAACATTGTTCTTCCATAGAAAAAGCAGGAGTCCCCTCCTGCCGCTGATTAACTTCCTGCACAGTATCCGGCTCGACAGCAGAAACCGCTTGCGATTCACGAGACTGCTCCAACCTCTGCTGCATCAGACGCTCCCGCTGTCGGACAGCTTGCGCCGGGTCTTTCCAGGCGATGTTCCCTTCCAGATTTTTCAGCAGGTGCTGACGGGCAGTCTTGAACTCGTCCCCAATCAGTCCCAGCCGCAGAAGCCAGGTGCGGAAGGTGTACTTTTCATTCTCGGACTGGGTTCTGGTGCGCATGGCCCGCTGCTGGATCAGCGCCTGATGGGAAATTGCGAGACACAGCTGAATGTAGCTCTTGACTTCCCCGGCATGGAGGGTAGAATTGAACATACGAAATTCAATGGTACCCTTGCTGAACACGCTGTGCAGATTCAGGGCGTGATACCGGGTGCTGTCATAGTGAATACCCCGCCGGGATGAGCCGTTGTACCACAGGGTTTCAAATTCGGATATGGACTTGGGGCGCTTGAGATTCACATCCTCCAGAAACCGCAGGTCTGCCTTCTGGCAGTAATACTCCCGATCGATCTGCACCTTCAGAGCCTTGTACAGCAAATCCTCTTTGGATGCCATGATGTTGACAATGTTGCGCAGGGTTTTGGGGTCATGCCGGGAAGCATCCACGTGGATGTGGATGCCGCAGCTGTCATTCACTCTGGTTCCGACCCGGCGCAGTTCCCTCACCAGCTGTTGGATGGTTTCGATGTCCTCATACTTGCAGATAGGCGACACCACCTCCACCGCGTACAGACGGCTGGCGGTTCGTTCTCCCCGGGACTGGCACTGAATGCTTGCATCGCTGACCACCTTCCATTTCCGGCCGGTATCGTCCTCCACCGTGTAAGTGTCGTAGGTACCACCCACATGAACAGCAGAGGTGTTAAAATGCCCGGCGATGATTTTCGCTGCCGCGCTCCGGGTAATTCCCGTCATTTCGATCTCGATGCCGAAGTTCTGATCCCGCAAACACCATCACCACCTGACCTGAGAGCGGAAGGGGCTGACATAGCCACTTTTTCTTCGCATGCGCGTATTTTCACGACCTATCTCCTCCGGGATGGGCAGGGACTTCACCCGCATCCTTTGGTTCAAACTCCCGTGCATCCTGCGTGGATTCCCGTCCCATGCGATACCGCCAGAGCGGACATTTCCTGCATTCGCATAAACGAACCTCCAACGCGCTCCCGCAACTGCTGGGCAATTCGTGGCACCTCATTGGCGGTTAACATAATTCCAAGTCCCAGAAGCAGATTGTCCTGTAGCGTCAGCATCCCAAGAAACAGCAGCGTGGTTTGCAGAAAGGCCGTCAGGCAGATCGCTATGATCTGCTTGCACCACTGGTTGAAGCCGTCGGTATAGCCTCTGGGCACGCTGAACATGTACAGCGACCCCACCGCAATCTGAATCAGCAGAATGCCGCCCCGCTTGATGTTGGCGAAGAACACCTTGATGGCGCAGTAGGAAAAGGACAGCAGGAAGAACAGCAGCTTCCCCCAGTGCGTACAGAAAAAGGAGAGATTCAAAATGAGCACTACAGCCATTCCCCACACCCGTCAGGAGCTTCTTCGGCAGCAAGAAGCCGTCTTCAGCAGCATTCCCGGCTTGAACGCCCTGCGCCACGCCGCCCCGGAGAGCGTCCCGGAGCTGGAAGCAAAGTACCCGGACGCCGCCTTCGCCCTGATGATCTCGGACAACCTGTTTGTCGGTGACCGGGAGCAGAACGAGATTCATCAGAAGGCATACACCGCCATCCTGAACGGTGAGTCTATCACCGGGGTGCGGTTCAAATATGACTACGATCTGGAGTCCTACCTGCTCAGGCATATGTGGGATTGATTCTTCCATAGAACGCAAAAAGGCCGCCATGGTTTCCTTCGGATTCCATAGCGGCCTTACTCCATTTCCATGTCCATACATTCTTCCTGATGGGCAGAGGTGATATTTACATAATCCCCGATGATACTCAGTGCGGAATCATAGCTCTGGCATTGGAAAATTCTGTTACGCATTCCCTCCGCCTGTTCCTGCATCCCGTTCTTTCGCAGGGTCTCCGAGGCTCTGCCAATAAGATGAAAGATATTGCCGTCAGTCCCCATGAGGGGGCAATCCGGCTTGATACGCTCAGGCTCCGCTTTTGATTCCTGAACCTGCACAAAACCGCCGAGACGATTGGGAATGTAGTCGGACAGCCATGTGCCGCCGAAAGTAGAATGGGTAGCCAACCGCCATACGGCAAGTTTTCCCATATCCAGTTCCATATTTTCCTCGAAGGGAAACAGCAGGCACGTCAGCCCATCATGCCGGAAGGTATAGGCATCCTCGAATCCGGCGCCCTTCTTGAGGATGCCTTCCTCGGTGAGAATCTGGTTGATTCCATCCAGCCATTCCTGGGGATCGCCGCCGCAGCCTTGAAGAATCAAGCCCTCCTGATCTCCCATACGGCGGAGCCGCTCTGTGGAAATCTTCTGAATACTCACAGTTTCATCTCCTCCATTCTCACGCCCTGCTCCTGGGCGATCTCCTGCTGGGTCAGTTTTCGGAAGCTGTCCTCGCCGGGGATCAGCGACAAGCTGCGCCCGTTGTCCCAGGCAACGCCGATCTGACCGGCATCGTCCACATACCGAACGGTGCCTCGCGTTCCAGGTTCTACCGGGGCATAGGGATCATTCATGCTGTTCAATATGGTTCGCGTGCCGGATGGGAAACAGCTTCGGGTATACTCCACCTGCCCTCTACTGGGGAAAGGTATGTTCATATTGGTTCCTCCTTCTTTGATAGTTTCATCAGTCGTGTGCGCATACACTCCCCGTCCTCACCCCGGCACAGAAAACCATGTCCGGGAAAGGGGCATCCCTCGCACAGTGGGGATGCTGTACAGACAGGCTTCTCCGTCTGGGCAGGAGGGCCTGTGTGGGAACGGTATTCCGGTCTGGTTCGTTTGATTTTGGAACTTCTATTGTTCGGATTCTTCACGATTAACCTCCATTTCCTCCTGCGCCCTTTTTGAGGCGCGGGATATTATGCTAAGAAAACAAAAAAGCCGCCCTCCCTGAGAAAGGAGAGCGGCTGCGAATCGGGAACTGGAAGCCAGCGCCCTTTTTGAAAAAGAAAAAGCCGGGATTCTTATGGCGCAGCTGCGCCACAAAAATCCCGGTTGATTCACATATGATAATTTTCTGAAACTCTCTAAAAAAGCTGTGCCCTTTTTGAAATTCTGTCCGAAACCAAAAAGGGCGCTGCTCATATTCCATTCAAATCGAGGTTACAGGCTTCTGAGCCTCGGTGATATCTATTCACAGCGGAATGATATCTATGAAATCCACAAAAATTGCGTTAACATTTCACCGAAAAAGTCCGAACAATTTCTAAACGAAAATATCCAAATAAAATGAAATGTACACTATAAACTCAACTTTTTACAGCTGATATCTATAGTGTACACTACAAATGGCTCCCCCTGTTGGACTCGAACCAACGACACACGGATTAACAGTCCGTCGCTCTACCGACTGAGCTAAGGGGGAATATAATTGTTGGCATTACCTATCTTCCCGGGCAGTCACCCGCCAAGTATTGTCGGCGTACATGAGCTTAACTTCTGTGTTCGGGATGGGAACAGGTGGACCCTCATGACAATCAATACCAACTATGTGGATGGCTCTTAACCATCGT
>JALFAD010000030.1 GCA_022772525.1 Clostridiales bacterium | reverse complement strand
TCCGTGACATTGGGGGAAAGCTTGATAATCACGGGCTTCGTCGTGACGGCCTTCACCGCCCGGGTGACCTCCGCCGCCGCTTCCGGCTGTGTGCCGAAGCTCATGCCGCCGCCGTGGACGTTGGGGCAGCTGACGTTGACCTCCAGCCAGCCCACCTGTTCCTGCTTGTCCAGCTTCTCACAGGTGTAGGCGTAGTCTTCCACGCTAAAGCCGGAGACGTTCGCCATGACGGGCTTGTGGAAGCACTTTGCCAGCTTGGGCAGTTCCTCAGAAATCACCTTTTCCACGCCGGGATTTTGCAGGCCCACGGCGTTGATCATACCAGCGGTGCACTCGGCAATCCGGGGGGTGGGGTTGCCAAACCGGGCGTCTTTCGTGGTTCCCTTGAAGGAGAAGGTTCCCAGTGCGTTGATATCATACAATTCGGCGTACTCATAGCCGTAGCCGAAGGTGCCGGAAGCAGAAATTACGGGATTGCTTAATTCAATACCACAAAGATTGACACTCAGGCTTCCCATAAAATCTCCTCCTTCTTCATCACGGGGCCGTCCTTGCAGATGCGCTTGCTGCCCGTCAGGGTCTTGCAGGAGCAACCCATGCAGGCGCCGAAGCCGCAGCCCATCCGCTCCTCAAAGCTCATCTGGCCGGAGGTTTTTGTGGCCCGATACACGGCTTTCAGCATGGGTTCCGGGCCGCAGCAGCAGAAGTGGGTATAGTTTTCCGGCAGAGCGTCGGTGACGAAGCCCTTGGTGCCATAGCTGCCATCCACGGTGGTGACCGTCACGTCACAGCCCAGGGAACGGAACTCATTTTCGTAAAAAATCTCACTTTTTGTATTGAAGCCCAAAATCACGGACACGGTTTTGCCCTGTGCCAGCAGCTTTTTCGCGAGATTGTACATGGGAGGCACACCCACGCCGCCGCCTACGAGCACGGGATGTTCACCCGTTATGGACAAGTCGTAGCCGTTGCCAAGGCCCGTGAGAATGTCCAGTTTTTCTCCGGCAGCCATTGTGCTCATCTGTTCCGTGCCCTTACCCACCACCTTGTAAACGATGGTGAGGGTCTCCTCGTCATAGTCACACACAGAAATGGGGCGGCGCAGGAACAGCCCCGATAGCTGAATGTTCACAAACTGCCCCGGGGCGGTGATGTCGGAGGTGTCGCCGGACAGCACCATTTTATACACGCTGTCTGTCAGCGCAGTGTTGCTGAGGATGGTGAAAATGCTTTGTTTCATGGTTCCTCCTGTTGTATGAAACCTTCCCCCTGTGGGGGAAGGTGGATCGCCGTAGGCGAGACGGATGAGGGCGAATTCGTAATGCGAAATGTTTCCCCTATACACACCTCATCCGACCTTGCTTACGCTCGGCCACCTTCCCCTCATAGGGGAAGGTTTTCTCATGCATCAATCGTAGAAATCGTGAGGGTAGTCTCTTCCAGAACGTCCAGCAGCACCTTGATGGTATCAAGGGCGGTGAACAGGGTCACATTGTGCTCCGTTGCGATCTGGCGGATCTTGATGCCGTCGTTCTCGTTGGCACCGGGGTCCCGGGTGTTGATGACGTAGGCGATGTGGCCCTGCCGCAGGGCGTTGGGAATTTCGTCGCTGCCGTCGCTGATCTTTGCCAGAGCGTGGGTTCGGATGCCATTTTGCTTCAGGAAGGCGGCGGTGCCGGAGGTGGCCTCGATGTTGAAGCCCAGCTGGTAGAACCGGCGGATCAGGGGCAGGGCCTCCTCCTTGTCCTTGTCGGCGATGGTGCACAGCACGGTGCCGTAGTTCTGCAGCTTCATGCCCGAGGCCTGCAGCGCCTTATACAGGGCACGGGTCATGGTCTTATCGTAGCCGATGGCCTCACCTGTGGACTTCATCTCGGGAGACAGGTAGGCGTCCAGGCCCCGAATCTTGTTAAAGGAGAACACGGGAGCCTTGACGTACCACCGCTCTTTCTCTTCGGGATAGATGTCGAAGAAGCCCTGCTCCTTAAGGGATTTGCCCAGAATGACCTCGGTGGCGATGTCCGCCAGGCTGTAGCCGGTAGCCTTACTGAGGAAGGGAACGGTACGGGAGGAACGGGGGTTGACCTCGATGATGTACACATTGTCGTCCTTGTCCACGATGAACTGGATGTTGAACAGGCCCACGATGCCGATGCCCAGACCCAGCTTCTTAGCGTATTGCAGGATGATGCCCTTGACCTTGTTGGAGATGGAGAAGGGGGGATACACAGAGATGGAGTCGCCGGAGTGAACGCCGGTGCGCTCCACCAGCTCCATGATGCCGGGGACAAACACATCCCGACCGTCGCAGATGGCGTCAATTTCCACTTCCCGGCCCTGAATGTATTTGTCAACCAGCACAGGCTTGTCCTCGTCGATCTGGACGGCGTTCTTCAGGTAGTGGCGCAGCTGCCGCTCGTTGGCGACGATCTGCATGGCCCGTCCGCCCAGTACGAAGGAGGGGCGCACCAGCACGGGATAGCCGATCTCCGCAGCGGCGGCAATGCCGTCCTCAATCTTCGTCACGGCACGACCCTTGGCCCGGGGGATGTTCAGTTCGTTCAGGAGCTTTTCAAATTCGTTGCGGTCCTCGGCCCGGTCAATGGCGTCGCAGTCGGTGCCGATGATCTTCACCCCCCGGTCGTGGAGGGGCTGGGCCAGATTGATGGCGGTCTGACCGCCCAGAGAGGCAATCACGCCCTCGGGCTTCTCGAACTCGATGATGTTCATGACATCCTCGGGAGTCAGCGGCTCAAAGTACAGCTTGTCGGCGGTGGTGTAGTCGGTGGAAACCGTCTCGGGGTTGTTGTTGATGATGATGGCCTCGTAGCCCGCCTTGCGGATGGTCATGACGGCGTGGACGGTGGAGTAGTCGAACTCCACGCCCTGTCCGATGCGGATGGGGCCTGCGCCCAGCACCACAATTTTCTTCTTGGTGGTCAGGCGGGAGTCGTTTTCCCCAGTATAGGAGGAATAGAAGTAGGGGATGTAGGCCCCGGTGTGGCAGGTGTCCACCATGCGGAAGGCGGGGAAGATGTTGTGCTCTTTACGAACCTTGTACACATCCATCTCATTCTGCTTCCACAGCCGTGCAATATACTTATCGCTAAAGCCCATGACCTTGGCCTTTTTCAGCCACAGGGCGTCGCCCACATGGAGCTTCAGGGTCTCCTCCATGTCCACGATGTTCTTGATGGCGTTCAGGAAGTAGGGGGTGATCTGAGTCAGCTCGTAGATCTTCTCCACGGAAACGCCGTGATAGAACAGCTCGGCAATGGCGAAGATATTGTCGGAACGGAACTTGCTGATGTACTCCAGCATCTCGTCCACAGTCATATCATTGAACTTGGGGTGGTAGATGTGGTTCTCGCCGCTTTCCAGAGAGCGGATGCCCTTGAGAAGTGCTTCCTCCAGGTTCGCGCCGATGCCCATGACCTCGCCGGTTGCCTTCATCTGAGTGCCCAGTTCATTGGAAGCCGTGGCGAACTTGTCAAAGGGGAACCGGGGCAGCTTGGCGATGACATAGTCCAGCTTCGGCTCAAAGGCGGCGGTGGTGTTGGCAATCTTGATATTCTCCAGCGCCATGCCCACGGCAATTTTCGCGGTGACCCGGGCGATGGGATAGCCGGAGGCCTTGGAGGCCAGAGCGGAGGAACGGGACACCCGGGGGTTGACCTCAATGAGGTAATACTCAGAGGAATTGGGATTCAGGGCAAACTGGACGTTGCAGCCGCCCTCGATTTTCAGCTCCTTGATGATCTTGATGGCGGAGTCGTTGAGCATTTTCTCGTCCTCTTTGCTCAGCGTCATGATGGGGGCCACCACCAGAGAGTCGCCGGTGTGGACGCCCACGGGGTCGATGTTCTCCATGCCACAAATGGTGATGGCATGGTCACCCGAGTCCCGCATGACCTCGAACTCGATTTCCTTGTAGCCCTTGACGGACTTCTCCACCAACACCTGATGGACAGGAGACAGGGAGAAGGCGTTCAGGCCGATTTCCACCAGCTCGTCCTCATTGTAGGCAAAGCCGCCGCCGGTGCCGCCCAGGGTGAAGGCGGGCCGGAGAACCACGGGGTAGCCGATGCGCAGGGCAGCGGCCTTGGCTTCCTCAATGGAGTAGGTGATTTCGGAGGGGATCACCGGCTCGCCGATGGACAGGCACATCTCCTTGAACAGCTCCCGGTCCTCAGCCCGCTCGATGGAGGAGCTGGGGGTGCCCAGCAGCTTCACCCGGCACTCCTTGAGAATGCCCTTCTGCTCCAGCTGCATGGCCAGGTTCAGGCCGGTCTGACCGCCGATGCCGGGGATGATGGCGTCGGGCCGCTCGTAGCGGATGATTTTCGCGATATATTCCAGAGTCAGGGGCTCCATGTACACCTTGTCGGCGATGATGGTATCCGTCATGATGGTGGCGGGGTTCGAGTTGCACAGGACAACCTCATAGCCTTCCTCTTTCAGGGCCAGGCAGGCCTGGGTGCCCGCGTAGTCAAACTCCGCCGCCTGACCAATGACGATGGGGCCGGAACCGATGATGAGAATTTTCTTGATGTCTGTTCTCTTTGCCATTTTTCATATCCTCCAAATATTGTAATCACTTGGCTCCTCCTCTGGGGGAGCTGTCAGCGTCAGCTGACTGAGGGGGTGTCCTTCTGTTTCAACGCACCCCTTCCGACCTCGCTTATGCTCGGCCACCTTAATGAACATAGGTATGATTGCCACCGGCAATCATTGGCATTGCAGATTCGCTGCGCGGAGCACCACCCCAAAGGGGAAGGCAAGCTTATGCCCTGTAGACGATCTCGCCGCCGCAGACCGTCGCCATGCACTTGCCGTTTACTTTCCAGCCCGCGAAGGGTGTTGCCTTGCCCATGGACAGGAAGGTTTCGGGATTGACCGTTTCCTCCGCTTCCAGATCCCAGATGGAGTAATCCACGCCCAGCGGCAGGTGGAATCGCTTGCGCGGATTGTCGCAGAGGACTTCCACCAGTTTTTCCATGGAGAGAATCCCGGGCTTGACAAGATAGGTGTAGAGAATCTGGAAGGCCGTCTCGATGCCCACCACGCCGAAGGCGCTCTTTTCCAATCCCCTGCTTTTTTCCTCGGCCGAGTGGGGGGCGTGGTCGGTTGCAATCATGTCGATGGTGCCGTCCAAAAGGCCCTGTACCAGCGCTTCCCGGTCCTCCGGGCTGCGCAGCGGGGGATTCATCTTGAATCTGCCATCCTCCTGCAGCATGGTATCGTCCATGACGAGGTAGTGGGGGCCGGTCTCGCAGGTCACGTCCAGTCCCTCGACCTTGGCCTTGCGAATGAGTTCCACGCTTTCTTTCGTGGAGATGTGACAAACGTGGTAGCTGCATCCTGTCTGTCGTACCAGCTCTAAATCTCGGGCAATCTGGCCCCACTCGCTCTCGGAGCAGATGCCCCGGTGGCCGTGGGCCTTGGCGTAGGCACCGTCGTGGATGTAGCCGCCGTGCAGAAGGGTGTTATCCTCGCAGTGGGCGACAATGGGCTTGCCCAGCGCCTTGGCCGCCAGCATGGCGGCCCGCATCCTGTCCTCAGACTGAACGCCCCGTCCGTCATCGGAAAATCCCGGCACAAAGGGGGCCATGCCCGCCAAATCCGCCAGAACTTCCCCTTTTTCGCCCACAGTAATCGCACCATAGGGGTATACGTGAATGCAGGCGGTGTCCCGGATTTTTTCCAGCTGTAAATTCAGATTGTCCACGCTGTCCGGCACCGGGTTCAGGTTGGGCATGGTGCAAACCGCCGTGTAGCCGCCCCGGGCGGAGGCCCGGCTTCCCGTGGCGATGGTCTCCTTATAAGAAAATCCCGGCTCTCTGAAATGCACATGCACATCACAAAAGCCGGGAAAAACGACAAATCGGGAAGAATCCAACGCAGAAAGCGCGGAACCGGCGATGGAAGCACCGACGCATTCCGCGAACTGGGGCATCAGGGAAGAAGCGTAACATTTGGCCTTGATCATCGCAGTCATAAATGTCTCCTTTCCTTATCTTGCAGCGTCGCCAGCCTAAAAAAATGTCCTGCCGGAAGCGGCAAGACGGTAGTGGCGGTGAGCCGCTGTACTTATCTGTTGGATTATACCACGGGGTGTACCAACTTGTCAAGCGACAAAATGGTACAAGCCTTGTAGAATTTTGGTAATATTTTTATCGTCTCCGTTGGGGCATTGGCCGCCCGCCGGGGAACCTACCATCGCTGGGCGGGTGCACAATGGGCGCCCCTACGGTGTCGAACGTACAACACATATTATAACCGGGAATGACCCGTCAAGTCACGAACCACCTCTCCCGCCAGCAGCAGTCCCGCCGCCCCGGGGACAAAGGCTACGCTGCCGGGAATCTGCCGCTTGCCCAAAGCCGCAGCCTCTTCCTCCCAGCCTGTTGGGGTCAGGGCCTCCTCCTGGGAATAGACCACCTTTAAGTGGCGGATGCCCCGTTTTGCAAGCTCTTTGCGCATGACCCGGGCCAGCGGACACATGGTGGTTTTGGAGATATCTGCTACCCGGAAGGCCGAAGCGTCCAGCTTGTTGCCGGTACCCATGCAGCAGATAATGGGGGTTCCCGCCGCTTGCGCCCGCTCCACCAGCGCCAGCTTGCCCGTCACGGTATCGATAGCGTCCACAATATAGTCATATTGCGAAAACTCGAACCGGTCAGCTGTTTCCGGGGTATAGAAAATGGGGTAGGTTTCCACATGGCAGTCCGGGTTGATATCCCCAATGCGCTGCCGGGCGGCGTCCACCTTTAACATCCCGACGGTGGAGTGGGTGGCGAGGATCTGCCGGTTCAGGTTGGAAATACTGACGGTATCGCTGTCGATGAGGGTAAGGCTGCCCACACCGCTTCTCGTCAGCGCCTCCACGACGTAACCGCCCACGCCGCCCAGGCCGAACACCGCCACCCGGGCCTTTTGCAGACGGGCAAGGGCATCGCTCCCCAGCAGCATTTCCGTCCTTAAAAATTGTTCGCCCATGGCAATCCCCCTTTTCTTTCAAAAAAGGCGGGGGAATCCCCCGCCCTGTCATTGTATGCAAAAAATGTACGGCTAGTCGTCTACCCGGCGGATAACTGCGCCCAGAGCCGTCAGTTTTCCGATGATATTTTCATAGCCCCGCTCGATGAAGTGAATGTGCTCCACATAGGTCACGCCCTCGGCAGCCAGTCCCGCGATGACCAGCGCCGCGCCGGCCCGCAGATCATGGGCATACACCTCCGCCCCCCGGAGCTTTTCCACGCCGGTGACGGTGGCGGTCTTGCCGCTGATTTTGATATTCGCGCCCATGGTTTCCAGCTCCGTGCAGTAGCCGAAGAACCGGGTCTCGTAGACGCTCTCCGTCAGGCGGCTGACGCCGTTTGCCAGCGCCATGCACACACAGACCTGAGCCTGCATATCCGTGGGGAAGCCGGGATAGGGCCGGGTTTTCACCGTAGACTTGCGCAGGGGGCCGGTGCGGATGACCCGGATAGCGTCGTCATAATTGATAATCCGGGCGCCCATCTCCTGCAATTTGGAAGTAATGCACTCCATGTGCTTGGGGATCACGTTCTGCACCAGCACGTTTCCGCCAGCAGCGGTGACCGCCGCCATGTAGGTGCCCGCCTCGATCTGGTCGGGGATGATGGCATAGGTCCCGCCCCGCAGGGAATTAACGCCCTTGATCTTGATGGTATCGGTGCCCGCGCCGGTAATCCGCGCGCCCATGGTATTTAAGAAGTTCGCTAAATCAACAATATGCGGCTCTTTTGCGGCAGTCTCGATGATGGTCTGCCCGGGAATCAGCGATGCCGCCAGCATAATATTCACCGTCGCGCCCACGGAAGCAAGGTCAAGGCTGACACGGTTTCCGTGAAGGCCCTCCTCGCAGGGCTCCAGCGCCACGTATTCTTCGGTTTCATCCACCACCGCGCCCAGGGCCTCAAAGCCCTTGATGTGCTGGTCGATGGGGCGGGACGCGAAATTGCAGCCGCCGGGCAGGGCGACCCTCGCCTTGCCGAATCGGCCCAGCAGCGCGCCCATCAGGTAGTAGCTGGCCCGCATCCGACGCACCAGTCCTCCCTCCGGCTCCGAACAGGTAACGCCGGAGCAGTCAATTTCGACCACGTTGGCTTCCGGGAGCTCGATTTTTGCGCCCATGCCCTCCAGAATATCCAGCAGAATCCGGACATCGGAAATATCGGGCACATTTTCGATGCGGCATTTGCCGCTGACCAGCAGCGTCGCTGGAAGAATTGCCACCGCCGCGTTTTTCGCGCCGCTGATGGTCACGGTTCCGTTCAGCTGCCTGCCGCCATGGATTTCATATCTTGCCAAGGATACCCTCTCCTTGTGATAATTTCAGGAAAATGCCCGCACACGGGCTATAGTAGTATATCATACGATAAAGATTATGTAAAGGCCCATTTCCCCGGGCCGGTTTTCACCGGCGCAGGCCCTTCGGATAGTGATTTTTCAGCACCCTGCCGTCGCCCTTGCCCCAGCCGATAGAATAGCCGCCGGAGCGGACAAGGCACCAGCCCTTGCGTTCGGAAGGCACCACGTCTCCGTGAAGATAGGCTTTGATTTCTTCGGAGTTCTCGCCGTAATCCTGCACATTGGCGCAGCTCCTCAGCCACAGAGCCAGCGCGTGGGCCGGCTCGAACCGTTCCTTCTTCACCGTGCCCAGCTCCAAACCGGGGCGAAGCACCTTCAGCCCGTGAATTTCCGACAATTCCTCAGGCGCCCAAAACAGGCTCTGCCCAAAGCTCACCGCTTTTCCGGCGGGCAGGCGGATTCCCAGTTCCCGGGCAAAAATGTCCCATTGCTTCGGTAATGTTTCTCCTTGCTTCACGGAGATTTCCCCGGTTTCTCCGCCGGTTTTTCGCAAAACCGCCGCGAAATGGCCCTCGCCCAGCAGCTTGTGGGGCCACAGGCGATAGCTGGCGTTTTCTCCGGGAACGAACCAGGGGGCCTCCACCGGCTCCGGGGTAAATTCCGGATGGGCTTCCAGAAAGGCCGCCACCGCGCCCTCATCCTCCTCCGGGGCAAAGGTGCAGGTGGAATACACCAAACGGCCGCCGGGCCGTACCAGCTTCGCCGCACTGTTCAGAATCTCACCCTGACGGCGGGCGCACATGGCAACCGTTTCCTCGCTCCAATCGGCAACGGCGGCTTCCTCCTTGCGGAACATTCCCTCGCCGGAGCAGGGAGCGTCCACCAGCACCCGGTCAAAATAGCCGGGAAACCGCCGGGCCAGAGTTTCCGGGTGTTCGTTCGTCACCAGCGCGTTTGGCACCGCCATGCGCTCGATGTTGCGGGAGAGAATCTTCGCCCGCTTGGGGTTAATCTCGTTGCACAGGAGGAAGCCCCGGCCCAGCATCCGTCCGGCGATCTGGGTGGTCTTGCCGCCGGGGGCGGCGCATAAGTCGCAGACCCGTTCCCCCGGCTGGGGATCCAGCAGCGCCACGGGAGCCATGGCACTGGCCTCCTGTAGGTAGTATACGCCCGCTTCATGGTAAACGTGCAGTCCGGGCCGGGCCTCCGGGTCATAATACACGCCCGCCGGCTCCCAGGGCACCGGCTGACCCGCAAAGGGCAGGGTGGGCCGCTCCCCCTTCAGGGGGTTAAACCGCAGCGCCACCGCCCGGGGCCGCTCCAGGCTTTCTAGGAATGCGCCATATTCCGGCCCCAGCTGGGCCTTCATTCGCTGTAAGAACGCTTCTGGCAGCATAGTGTTCCTCCGATTGTCCGTTTTCGGAGTATTATAGCACATCCCGGCGGATTTTTCCACCGAAATATAAAAGCCGGACGGCTGCAAGCCGTCCGGGAGTTTGCTATGTTGTGCTTTCGTTGATTAATGGGCGCCAGTGTAGGGCGGCTTGCCCTCAAGCCGCCGCCGTACTCCTGACTGTTTCCCGCTTACGCGGAGGGCGGCTTGCGGGCAAGCCGCCCTACGGAGGGTGTTCGTTAACGATGTTCTCCTTTATCTGCTATCATTCTTCCAGCAGCCCATACAGCTTATAAAGCGTCAGCATATTCTGGTACATCAGCTTATCGCCCATGAGCTGCCGGAAGGTTGCGGATTTGGTCTTGTCCGCCGCTTTCAGATCTTCCATTTTCGCCACGGTATCCGCGTACTTCTGCTGGACAAAGGCCAGCATTTTCTCAAAGTTTTCTTCCCGTTCTGACATGGATTTCCCCCGCACTTTACAGGGCAGGCTCAGCGGCCTTGTAACGATACCGAGCCATACCCATTGGTGTAACGACTATCCCCAAGCCCGCGCACGCATTGGCTGCGGCACCTTGCCGCTCAGAACTTGGAATTGTCGTTATGGGCGTTGAAATTTCCCTCAAAGCCCACAATATAACCGCCCACCTCGGCATAATAGCTGCACAGCGCAGTGGTCGGCTCCACCAGGAACCGGGCGTGGGGGAACTGCTCCCAAATCAGAGCCATGAACTCCTGCACCGCATCCTCCGCAAAGCAGTGGGCAATGCGAATCAGGCCGCCGTCCCGAAAGCCCCGCTCACGCACCGCCTGTACCATGGCGTGAACCGCCTTTTTCGCCCCCCGGGGCTTGTGCACGGGCACAATTTCGCCGCCTCGGGCCTCGCCGATGACCCGGATACCCAGCACGCCCGCCAGCTTGGCAACCGCCAGCGGCACCCGCCCGTTGCGTGCCAGATTGTTCATGGATTCCAGGCAGAAAATGGTGTGCGTGTGGTTGTGATAGTCCAGCACCTTCGCCACGGTGGTATCAAAATCATCGCCTTCCGCCTCGCACTGGCGGATCTTGTCGGCAATCATCATGAGCTCCGGGCCGGCGGACAGGGAGTCGAACAGGTAAACCCGCCGTTCGGGGTGCTCCTCCATGTAGGCATCCGCCGCCTGGCGAGCCGCATTATAGCTGCCGGACAGGTGCTTGGTGATGGTGATGCCGAACACATACTCGGCGTTGCCAAAGGCCTCCAGCCATTCGCCCACGTTGGGGCAGGAGGAGCCGGATTTTCCCTTATAATTCTTCAGATCCTCCACCATCTGGGTAATGTTCAGGCCGGGAACGTCCACATATTCCTGTCCTGCCACAATTTTCAGGGGAACGCAGCCATAGTCCTCGCCGGGACGGGAGAGCACATTGGAGGAAGAGTCCGTTACGATTCTAAAATTCATGGTCATGCCTCGCATCTCTATTTCATCGGTTTTTTAATAACCTTTTGTCATTGTATCAATAACCTATGTCATTGTCAAGGAAATCTTATGTTAAGTTTTCGTATATTGACTTTTTTGCCGTTCTCCGTTATAATGTCCAAAGGTGATACACATGAATCAGGAAACCAAGCAGCGCATTGCGGAGTCCTTTCGGGGCTTCCATCTGCCCCGGTATCAGGAGATTCCCGACGTGGGCCTGTATCTGGAGCAGGCAACCAAATACATTGGCGGCTGTCTGGCCCCGTTGGGAGACACCGCACTGACCAGCTCCATGATCAGCAACTATGTCAAGAAAGGGCTGATTCCCAGTCCGGTGAAGAAGCAGTACAGCCGGGATCAGATCGTCTATCTGATCTTTATCGCGATCTGCAAGAGCGTCCTGTCACTGGATGCGCTGGCCGCGTTTCTCCGGCTCCAGCAGCAGACCTATCCGCTGCAAAAGGCCTACGATTATTTTGCCCAGGAATTTGAAAGTCTCCTGTTCTTTACCTTCGAGCTGTCAGACACGGCGGATATGTTCCCGGAGACCAGTTCTGACGAAAAGCGGCTCCTGTATACCTGCATCATCGCCGCAGTGCAGAAGGTATATCTGGAAAAATATCTGGAAGCACTGTCAGAGGAAAAACCATAAAACGCGCTGCCGCTGCGGATGGGCTCTCATCCGCAGCGGCAGCTTTTTCTGTTTCCATTGTCCCGAAGATAATCTGATAGAATGGCATTAGCGGTTCCGTCCGGTTAGCAAAAGGCCGCTGGTAATGCCAGTCAGGGGCGCTGCCGTCACCAGCCCGAAGGAACCGACGATGGTGTGGACAATTTCCGCAGCCACATAGTTGTAGTTGAGCATCAGCGCTAGATGAGCCCGCAGTGGCTATTTTCTCCTGGCCCGAACAATGTAAACGAGAGTGTATGCACAGATTCAGCGATAAACTGTTTTTATTAGCTTTGTAACGAAATGCGCTTTCGCAAGTCATATAGGTAAAGGGAGGTGAGACAGTGGAAGATTATCAAGAAATATATTCTCTTTATTTTCAGGATGTCTATAAATATGTGTTGGCCTTGAGTCGTGATCCAAGCCTTGCTGAAGAAATCACCCGAGAAGCTTTCTTCAAAGCATTGAAATCACTGGATTCTTTTCAAGGACAGTGCAAGCTTTATGTATGGCTTTGCCAAATTGCAAAAAACACTTACCTATCCTAGGATCGGCACAGGTAGCATCGGCTTTGATCCCGAAAGTGCATTTGCATGGTTGAATGATGAATCACGTGTTCCTGTAACAAGAATATATCTCGGAATCAAAGATGATCCAGAGAACTCAATTCTTGTTTGGGAAAAAGGCATGGAAGTCCGTGCCGCCACCGCAGAGGAGGAAGCACTCTATATGAACCGTTGATCGCTGAGTAGAGCGTAAAAGAGCGCTGTTCCGTCAAGATTGACTAAGCGGCGCTCTTTTTTACCTCTTCCGGATAGGTACTGTAATAAAAAAACGTGGAGTTACTGTGTTACGGACACCCGCGTTTGCGAATGGGGTTTTGTGTTGGCATTACCATTCTTTCCGGGAAGTCCAACGGATTGTCGCTGCCCATAGTGACAGTCCGGTGGACTGTCACTATGGGCAGAATTCTCCCTGTTCTTTATTTCTTTATAAGCAAAAACCCCGTTCTTGCGAACGGGGTTTTGTGTTGGCATTACCTATCTTCCCGGGCAGTCACCCGCCAAGTATTGTCGGCGTACATGAGCTTAACTTCTGTGTTCGGGATGGGAACAGGTGGACCCTCATGACAATCAATACCAACTATGTGGATGGCTCTTAACCATCGT
>JALFAD010000028.1 GCA_022772525.1 Clostridiales bacterium | reverse complement strand
CGCCAGCGACTTCTCGGACAGCTTGCCAACAGTGGCGACCCGGATATCGTTGTCGGTAACCTCGATGATCCGGAACGTCATATTGCCGCACCGGACATAGGCGCCGACCTTCACCTGACCTGCGGACAGGCTGGTGGGGATCGTTGTGGTCTTGACCTCCGGCTCATTGGAGGCAGGCTCCACTGCGGTGACGATCTGTTTCCACATAATCTTCAGCCAGACGGGGGCTTTCATGAGGTAATTCGTGATGTCGCTGGTAATCTTCTCATCCGTGCCGTTATTCCGTGCGAAAGCAGTATAACCCGTCATTTCGTAGCCGCTGCGGGAAGCTTTGGCGGCGTAATCGTTCAGATTCAGCGTAGTATCCGCTTGCACAAAGCTTTCAATGCTGTTCAGGTTGTCGACGTTGTCGCCCCAGGACAGACCGTAGTAGATTTTTCCATCCACATACCAATTATTGACTTCACCGAAGTTTGTGCCTACCACGTCATCCAAGGTCTTAGTATTGGAATTATGCACAGTACCATCGATGTTGTTGGTATTTACGGTACCAAAGTTATTGCCAATATAACGGTTGTTGGTTTCTACGATTCCTTTGTTGGTGTCTACGATTCCATTGTTGGTTACCACTTCGCCGGAGTTTTTCTTTACATAGCCGTTGTTGGTTACCACGGTGCCGCTTTCGTTATTGTTTTCAACGTTGTTATTGTTGGTTTCTACCTTGTTGTTGTTATCCCAAACTTTGCTCTCGTTGTTCTTGACGGTTCCATCATTCTTACAGATATAACCCTCGGCGTTGCAAATCATTCCATTGGTGCCAACAAGATTCTTGTTATAGGTAATAGTACCATAGTTGGTAGTTACTTCGCCAAAGTTGCCGGTGTCACCATCAGTAACAAACTGATTGCCGATTTGTTTGCCTACTAAGCCATAGTTGGTGTCGATGGTGCCGCCGTTTTTGTTGGTTTCCACGATGCCGCTCGCGGCGTTGGTCTCCACCGTGCCGCCCGCTTGGTTGATCAGAACCTTACCGTTGTTGGTTTCGACGGTGCCGTAGTTGCCGGAAGTTGGCTCAGCATCCCCAAACTGACTCTGAGCTCCCACAATGCCATTGTTGGTTTCGATGGTGCCGCCTTTTTGGTTCATATCTACGACGCCGGAACTTTGGTTGATCAGGACCTTGCCGCCATTTTGGTTGATTCCGACGGTACCATAGTTGCCGCTCGCGTTATTGCCTTCTTTACCTACGGTGCCGTTGTTACTTTGAATTCTGCCGGACTCTGCACCACCGTTTTGGGTGCCATTTGTCTCCACTACCTTGTTGTTGTTAACAATGCGTCCGGTTCCATATTGGTAAGAGGGAGGGGATTCGTTACCCTCTTCTGAAGGTATCTCTACCGCAACGTTGTTTTCTACCGTGTGGTTATTCTCTTCAATTGTGCCGTTGTTGGTGCCGATATTCTCCGTCGTTGTTGTAATCGTAGTTTCTGCGGGGTTGTCATCCGCCAGCGCCGCCATGGGCAGCAGGCTCACCACCAGCAGCAGTGCCATGATGCAGGATAAAAGTCGTTTCATTTTCATAGATTGCAGTCTCCTTCCTTGTTTTGGCCCGCAAGGCGGGCAGGTTGTGGGGCGGCGGGATGCTTCCAAGAGACGGGCTGTCCCGCCGCGATTCCGTTACACTGTTATTATAGTTGACATACCGACCGCTGTCATCACCCGTTCGGAGACAAAAACGGGTATATTTCCGGGACGCGAACGGAGAATTTTGTGAAGTAGGGGCGGCTATTGGCCGCCCGCATGGGAACGCTCCATCGTCGGGTGAGCGGCCAATGGCCGCCCCTACGGTGCGACGGAACGATACCGAGCACGCCCAATGGCGTAACGAATACACAAAGCCGTGCACGCATTGGCACCGGCCCTGCCGGTTCTAAACTCCGTCCCCCGGACATACCCTGTGGTAAACCCATGGCAGGAGCCATCCTCCTGCCGGTAAAGGAGGCTGGCTATGGAGAATATATACGCGGATATCGCCGCCCGAACCGGGGGCAATATCTACATTGGGGTGGTGGGGCCGGTGCGCACGGGCAAGTCCACCTTAGTCAAACGAATCATGGAAAGTCTGGTGATTCCCGGCATTTCCGATCCCTACCGCAAGGAGCGGGCACGGGATGAGCTGCCCCAGAGCGGCTCCGGCAAGACCATCATGACCACGGAGCCGAAATTCGTCCCGGAGGAAGCGGTGGAAATCTGCCCCGACGGAGCTACCCGGCTGCGGGTGCGGCTCATCGATTCCGTGGGCTACATGATTCCCGGGGCTGTCGGGGCTGAGGAAGAGGGCGCGCCCCGGATGGTGACAACCCCGTGGTACGACGAGGAAATCCCCATGACCCAGGCGGCGGAGCTGGGGACGAAAAAGGTCATGGAGGATCACAGCTCCATCGGCCTTGTGGTCACCACCGACGGCACCATTACCGACATCCCCCGGGAGGACTATGTGGAGGCCGAACGCCGGGCCATCACCGATATGCGCCGGACGGGAAAGCCCTACCTTGTGGTCATCAACTCCCGAAACCCGGAGGGGCAGGCGGCGCAGGACACCGCCCGCTACATCCGGGAGCAGTTCGGAGTGGAGCCGATGGTGGTGGACGGTCAGACGCTGGATGCCGAGGGCATCGGAAGAATGCTGCGCTCGCTGCTGTACACCTTCCCCATGGCGGAGCTGCGGGTGTACCTGCCCCGGTGGCTGGACGCGCTGGAAAAGAACCACCCAGTGAAGGAAACGCTTTATCAGGCCCTTTTGCAGCAGGCCGGGCAGATTCAGAATCTGGGGCAGGCCCAAAACGCCCTTGCCCCGCTGGGGGAGTTGCCCGAGGTGCAGAGCTACACCTTGCGCGGTATCGATCTGGCGGAGGGCATTGTCAGTGTGACCATCGCCCTGCCGGAGACATTATATTATGAGATCCTCAGCAGCAAGGCCGGGGTGCCCATTGAAAGCGACGCGGAGCTTCTCAGCCTTCTCATGGAGCTGGCGAAGGTGAAGCAGGAGTACGACAAAATTTCTGACGCCTTGGCCTCCGTCAAGGCCACGGGCTACGGCGTGGTCATGCCTGCCGCCGGGGAGATGAAGCTGGAAAAGCCGGAGGTCATCCGAAAGGGCGGAGCCTTCGGGGTGAAATTAAAGGCCGGCGCGCCGTCCATACACATGGTGCGGGTGGACATCGACACGGAAATCAGCCCTATGGTGGGCGACGAAAAGCAGTCCCGGGACCTCATCGAAAGGCTCACCGGGGAGGACCCGGAGAAGCTCTGGCAGAGCAATATTTTCGGGAAATCCGTCTACGACATGATTCAGGAGGGCCTGACGGCGAAGCTGGTGCAGCTGCCGGAGGAGGTAAGGGTCAAATTCCGCAGCACCCTGACCCGTATTGTCAACGAGGGCGCTACGGGCCTCATCTGCCTGATTCTGTGATTCTCGGCTCCCCCTCTGGGGGAGCTGTCAGCTTTCGCTGACTGAGGGGGTGACGCGAAAAGGACGGGACACCCCTTCCGCCCCTGCGGGGCACCTTCCCCAAAGGGGAAGGCAAGAGGACGGACAAATTTTCTTGACTTCCCCGGCTTTTCGGAATAAAATAGAAGAAAAACCGGGGAGGGAACCTTATGTCCATCAACATTGAATGCCTGTGGAAGGACCGCAAGCGCCATCTGGGCCTGCCGCTGAGCTTTACCCGCTACAGCCTGTCCGACGACCGGCTGTTCGTCTCCGAGGGCTTTTTGAACATCAAAGACGATGAGGTGCTTCTGTACCGCGTCCGGGACATTGACACCCGCCGCAGCCTGTGGCAGCGGATCTTCGGAGTGGGCACGGTGACGGTCATGTCCTCCGACAAGACCATGCCCACGCTGGTGCTGAAGAACATCAAGGATCCCCTGATGGTCAAGGAGCTGATCCACCGGCAGGTGGAAGAGATGAAGATTCAGCGCCGGGTGCGCTTCGGCGAGATCATGACCACCGACGCCGACGGCGACGGGGAACCGGACGACGATATGGACAATTGAGCAAAGCGGCTCCGCAGAAAAGCGGGGCCGCTTTTGTAATGCAGAATGCAGAATGATGAGTGCAAAATGAAGCGTTCCTAATATCTGAGCAGTTCTGGTCGAGCAGGCCCAAAGGATGTACGTTGACTGCCCAGCGTTCGTAACGCATTGGCTGGCGGCCAAGCCGCCCGCGAAATATTTACATTCTTTTGCTTTACCCCGGCGGAAAAACGTGGTAAACTAGAAGACAAACATTGATACTTCTGGAGGAACCTCATGAAACTTAGGAAACGCGCGCAATGGAATTATCCGGCGCTGGGCTTTGCCATCCCTTGCGCGGGCATGTTGTTTGTCATGCTCATCAGCCACTATGTGCCCTTCGGCAGGTATTCCATGCTGTATTCCGACATGTACCACCAGTATTACCCCTTTTTCGTGGCCTTCCGCAACGCGCTGCGAAGCGGGAGCGGACTGCTGTACACCTGGAGCGTAGGGCTGGGCATGGATTATCTGGGGCTGATGGCCTACTATCTGGCCTCGCCCCTGAACCTTGTCAGCGTGCTGCTGCCGGAAAGCTGGCTCCTCGGCTATTTTTCCCTGCTGGTGCCCATCAAGCTGGGCCTTGCGGGATTGTTCTTCGCGCTGTTCCTCAAAGAGATCTTCCACAGAAACGACTTCTCCATCGCTCTGTTCGGCGCCCTGTATGGCCTGTGCGCCTGGGCGTTGGGCTATCAGTGGAACGTCATGTGGCTGGACACCTTTGCTTTGCTGCCTCTGGTGGTGCTGGGGGAAGTGAAGCTGCTGCGGGATAAAAAGGTGGTTCTTTACACGGTGAGCCTGTTCTTTTCCGTGTTTTCCAACTACTATATCGGCCTTTTCACCTGCTTTTTTGTATTTTTCCTGTTCTTTATCTATGAAATCTGCCGCTGGGGCGGCTGGAAGAAATTCTTCTGCGACCTGCTGCGAATCGGCCTGTTTTCCGCCATCGCCATCGGCATGACGGCGATTCTCACGGTGCCGGCCCTGTTCGCGCTGGGCACCACCCAGTCAAGCGTCAATAAGTTCCCCACCTCTTTCCGGCTGAATATCGCCAAAGAAAACACCCTTTTGGGCCTGCTGGACGCCATGCGGCAGGTGGCGGGCAATATGGGCGGCAGTCTGGAGCCGACCTTCAAAGAGGGCCTGCCCAACGTCTACTGCGGCATCATCAGCGTATTTCTTATGTTCCTGTACCTGCTTGCCCGGCAGGTGAAGCTCCGGAATAAGATCTGCGCCGTAACCCTGCTGGTGTTCTTTAGCCTCAGCTTCATCGTGAGACAGCTGGACTATATCTGGCATGGCTTCCACTTTACCAACATGATTCCCTACCGGTTCAGCTTTCTGTACAGCTTTGTGGTGCTGTATATGGCCTACCGGGCGTGGCTTCTGCGCAAGGAGTTTTCCACGAAACGGATTCTCGCGGCGGCGCTGCTGGCGGCGGGGGTTCTGGCCTGCTCCGACAGCCTGACCAAAACGGTGGAGCTGACTCTGTTCGGAGGGGAACTGGAGTTTCCTCTGTATTTTGTATATAATCTGGTGTTTCTGGTGCTGTATCTGCTGGCAATGCTGTCGGGGAATGCCCTCGAGCCGATTCCGGAGGAGGCGGAGCCGGAAGAAATTGCCCGGATCCGGGCAGAAAACAGCCGCCAGCGCAGGCGCTCCCGGACTTTGGTGCTGACGGTAGTCTGCGTGGAGCTGATTGCCAATCTGATCTGCTTTGGCCTGTACTTTCCGGGCACCGGCGTTTCCGACTACCCCAAGGGCACGGACAAAACGGCCTCGGTGATCCGCTACATGAAGGAGCGGGAGAAGAATAACCTCTGCTTCCGGGCGGAGACTACCCATTCCCAGACCCTGAACGACGGGGCCTTGAACAACTACAACGGCGTTTCCGCCTTCACCAGCTCCGCCAACGTGAAAACCACCCTGTTCATGCAGGCGCTGGGCTACGGTGCGAAGAACACCTACAACCGCTATCTGTTCGAGGAAAGCTCCCCGGTTGCCAACCTGTTCCTGAACCTCAAATATATGATCGAGCGGGACGGAAAAGACAAGCAGAGCACCTATTTTTCGGAGGTGAACCGGTTCGGCAGTACCGTCCTGCTGGAAAATCAGGCGTACCTGCCCCTGGGCTTCCTGGCGGAGCGGTCGCTGGGACAACTGGAATTTACCACCTCCGGCAACGCCTTCTCCTTCCAAAATGACCTGTTTGCCGCCGCCACGGGGGTAACCGGGGAAGTCTGGCACAAGCTGGATGGGGACAGCCTGTTCCTTTATGGAGACGAGGTGCAGATTTCCGAGGAAAACGGAAGCGGCTATTGCCGGTACCTGAGCACTGCTCCCAAGTCCGACCTGACCTACAGCTTCACGGCGGACCGGGACGGCTTTGCCTGCATCCATCTGGATTTGCCTAAGCGCAATGAGTTTTATGTCAGCGTCAACGGGCTGGAGCTGTACAAGGAAAAGATCAGCCTGCCCCAGATGCTGGCGGTGAGCGACGTGAAAACCGGTGATGTGATCGACGTGCGCATTGTCTGCGGTGAGGACGAAAGCAGCACCATGACCGTCAGCGCGGCAATTCTGAACCCGGAGCGGTTCCGGCAGGGCTACGAAGTGCTGAATGCGTCTACCCTGAAGCTGACAGCATTCAAGTCCACCCGGGTGGAAGGCGCCATCGACTGCGACCGGGACGGCCTTCTGTACACCTCTATCCCCCAGAACGGCAATTGGCAGGCCACCGTGGACGGTAAGCCGGTGGAGACGGTACTGGTGGGAGACTGCATGCTTTCCCTGCCGCTGACGGCGGGAAGCCACAGCATCCAGCTGACCTACCACAATGCCGCTTTCGCGCTGGGCTGGAAGCTGTCGCTTGCCTGCGCGGCTGTGTTCGTGGTGCTGACGCTTACCTGCTATCGTTCCGAGCTTCGGCAAAAACCGGGGAAATTCGCAAGGGGGAACCGGCATCAGGAGAAATAAAGGTTGTAAAATCCAATGAAATATAGTATAATGCTGTGAGCTTTGCAAATTACAAGCGGGGGATCGGTTTCTTATGTTTCAGAATAAAAAAATAGCCAAATATCTCACGCCCGGCTGTCACGTGCATCTGGTGGGCATCGGCGGCGTTTCCATGCGGCCGCTGGGCCTGGTGCTCAAGGGCATGGGAATGGAGGTTACCGGCTCGGATATGAGCGCGTCCGACGGCACCAGAGAACTGGAGGAAAAGGGGATTCCCGTTGCCATCGGACACAATGCGAAGAATATTGAGGGCGCTTCCTGCATTATCCGCACCGCCGCCGCCCACAATGACAATCCGGAGATTGCCGCCGCCCGTGCTGCCGGCATCCCCGTGTTTGAGCGGGCACAGGCCTGGGGCGAGATCATGAAGTCCTACAAGAACGCGGTCTGCGTCTCCGGCACCCACGGCAAAACCACAACGACCTCCATGCTGACCCACATCCTGATGGAAGCCAATCTGGACCCCACGGTGATGATCGGCGGCTACCTGCCGCTGCTCCACGCCAGCCACCGGGTGGGCCACGGCGACACCATATTGCTTGAAAGCTGCGAATACTGCGACTCCTTCCTGAATTTCTTCCCCACGCTGGCGCTGGTGCTGAACGTGGAGGAGGACCATCTGGACTACTTCAAGGATTTGGCGGACATCCAGAAATCCTTCCACCAGTTTGCGGAAATGGCCACCTTCGGCGTGGTTGCCAACGGCGACGATCCCCACACGGTCAAGGCCATGGAGGGTATCGACTTCGTTTCCTTCGGCCTTGGCGAGGGCAACCGCATCCATGCCGCCAATATGTGCCCGGACTGGCGGCACTTTGACGTGCTGTGCGATGGGGAGTTCTACTGCCATCTGGATATGGGCGTGCTGGGCCGGCACAACGCCATGAACGCCCTTGCCGCCGCTGCGGCTGCCTGGATGATGGGCATTCCCGGCGAGGCGGTGTCCCACGGCCTTGAATCCTTCCACGGCGCGGGTCGGCGGATGGAATTCAAAGGGAAATTTCACGGCGCGGATGTGTACGACGACTATGCCCACCATCCCGACGAGGTGGCGGCGACCCTTGCCGCCATGCGGGATGCCATGCCGGGCAGACGGCTGGTGCTGGCCTTCCAGCCCCATACTTATTCCCGAACCAGCGCCCTGTTTGACGATTTCGTCCGGGAGCTGAGCAAGGCGGACGTGCTGGTGCTGGCGGAGATTTACGCCGCCCGGGAGCGCAATACCATTGGAATTTCCTCTGCCGACGTGGCGGCGAAAATTCCCGGCGCGACCTTCTGCGAAACGCTGCCGGAGGTAACGGAGTTCCTGCGGGCCAACGTCCGGGAGGGCGATGTAGTGATCACCATGGGCGCGGGAGATATCTTCCGCGCGGGTGAGGCCCTGCTGGAAAACGAAAATGCAAAATGATGAATGCAAAGTGCAAAATGAAGGTATTTCTTTCAGAAATGATTGAAATATGTCCGCAAAGCGGACACCGCAATTTTGCATTTATCATTCTGCATTCTGCATTTCGAAAAAGAAAATGTGCCGGTCATCCCGGCACATTCTCCTATTCTTCCAATACCAGATGGTCTACGCCGGAGGCTTCAAACTCCGACATATATTTGTCCATGCGCTCCACAATCTCGTCGTAGTTCTCGCCGTTGATCTCGGGGTAGTCCATATCCCGCCGGGAGAGCTCCTCGGCGAGAATTTCGTAAAAGACGTTGTCCTCGTAGTAGGCGATGGCTTCGTGGATGCCGCCCTCGGTGTAGGCACGGGAGGGGACGATGGTTCCGTTCCAGACCTCGGACAGGGCAGGGGACAGGGCGAAGATCTTGCTTTCCAGATCATCATAATCGGCAAAGCGGTCGTCGCCCCGGGTGGAATTCAGCACCCAGTTGCCGATATAGACCAGATCCAGCAGACGGCGGAACTCTTTGGCAGTCAATTCGATGTTCATGGCGGCCCTCCTTATGTTATGATTGGCTCAATTATAGCACTGATTCCGGGAAATTCCAGTGGAAAATTGTAAAATATCAGTTTTATCCGATTATGAGGTGAAGTTATGGGAAAATTAACGGTTTGCATCCTGTTCGGCGGCATCAGCCCGGAGCATGAGGTCTCCCTGCGCTCGGCGGAATCCGTTCTGAACCATATTGACAAGGAAAAATACCATGTCCTGCCCGTGGGCATCACCAAGGCGGGGCAGTGGATCTATTTCTGCGGCACGGACTACAGTATGCTGCCCGCCGGAACGTGGGCGACTCACCCCGGCAACTGTCCGGCGGCGATTTCTCCCGTCCGGGGTCAGGGCCTGCTGCGCTTTGAGGGCAATACCGTAAATGCAACCCCCATCGATGTGGTGTTTCCGGTGCTACACGGCGAAAACGGCGAGGACGGCGCCATGCAGGGCCTGCTGCAAATGGCAGGGATTCCCTATGTTGGCCCCCATGTGTCTGCTTCCGCTGTGTCCATGGATAAGACCCTGACTAAGCTGGTCATTGACAAAGAGGGCATTCCTCAGGCAGCCTGGGAACTGGTGCGCGCCGGGGAACTGGCGGAAAAGATGGAGACAATCGTCGCTTCTCTGGAAGCGCGGTTCTCCTACCCCATGTTCGTCAAGCCCGCCGGAACCGGTTCCTCCGTAGGCGTTTCCAAGGCTGCTGACAGGGAAAAGCTGAAAGCCGCCCTGACTGCCGCCGGAACGTATGACAGCAAGATTCTGGTGGAGGAATTCATCCGCGGCAAGGAAATTGAGGTGGCGGTGCTGGGCAATAAGAATCCCGTGGCTTCCGTCTGCGGTGAAATCGACTCCGGCGCGGAATTCTACGATTATGACGCCAAATATATCACCGATACCTCCACGGCCTATATCCCCGCCCGGATTCCGGAAGATTTGCAGAACCGCATTCGGGAAGCGGCGGTGCGGGTATTCAAGGCCGTGGGCTGTCAGGGCCTGAGCCGGGTGGATTTCTTCGCCACCGAGGACAATCGGCTGGTGTTCAATGAAATCAACACCATTCCCGGCTTTACTTCCATTTCCATGTACCCCAAGCTGTTTGAAGCCAGCGGGATGCCCTATTCCCGGCTCATTGACGAGCTGCTGAAGCTGGCGCTGGAGGCGGCGCAATGAAGCAGCCGGTGATTCTGTCTCTGCATTCCGTCCAGCGATATGAGGATCAGGAGCCGGAGGAGCTGGAGCTGGTCACGGAAGGGCTCATGGAGTTCCGGGACGGCGGCTGGGATATCAGCTACGTGGAAACAGAGCTGACGGGGCTGGAAGGGGTGACTACCACCTTCCGGGTAGAGAAGGATCAGCTGACCCTGCGCAGAACCGGACAGTTGCAGTCGGAAATGGTGTTCCGGCTGGGCTGCTCCCATGATTCTCTGTACCAGATGCCCTTTGGAGCGCTGATGATGACGGTGCAGACGACCGCTTTATTCTATGACATTGTACCCGACGGCGGTTCCATCGATCTTTGCTATCAGGTAAGCATCGAGAACACCCAGGCGGGGACCATTGAGTACCACATGGATATTCGGCGGCCGGTGGTCGCGGACAATGCGTGCGTGGGTGGTCTGTAATCGTTGCACCATTGGGCACTGCTCGGTATCGCTTTGTGAAGAAAACAGGCTCCCCATTGTGGGAGCCTGTTCGTTTAATCATTTCTGCGTCTGCCGCCGAAAATGGCCAGCAGCCGAAGCAGCTGGGACAGCGCCACGGCGGTAGCGGCAACGTAGGTCAGAGCGGCGGCACGGAGGGTTTTCCGGGCGCCGGTCAGTTCCTCATCGGTCAGCAGCTGACCGTCCTCGATGGCGGCCAGCGCCCGGCGGCTGGCGTTGAACTCCACCGGCAGGGTCACCAGCTGGAACACCAACGACAGGCCGAAGCAGGCAATGCCAAGATAGATGAGAAAATCGGACATGGAGCCGAAAGCGGACAGCACCAGCCCCAGTAGAATCAGGGGCATGGCAAGCTGGGAGCCGAAGTTGGTCACGGGAATGATGGCAGCCCGGAGCTTGATGGGGGCGTAGCTTTCCGCGTACTGCACCGCGTGGCCCGCCTCATGGCAGGCAACGCCGATGGCGGCGGTGGAGGTGCTGCCGTAGACCTCGTCCGACAGGCGGATGACGTTGGCCCGGGGGTCATAGTGATCGGTCAGATTGCCGCTGACGCGCTCAATGCGCACATCCCGGACACCGTGGGCATACAGTACCCGCTGGGCAGCCTCCGCACCGGTGAGATGCCGCCGGGAGAACTGGCTGGAATATTTCCTGAAGGTGGAATTGACATTGGCGCTGGCCCACAGGCTCAGCAGTAAGCAGGGCAGCACCAGAACCACATAGGTCCAGTCGAAGCCGTAATAATACATGGGATACATAATAGAACCTCCTGTAAAGAGACACTCCGAGGAGAATCGAGTTGATAGTTGACAGTGGATAGTTGAAAACTTGAAATACAAAACTTTCAACTGTCAACTCACATTATTATATCCTGCCGACGACAAATTGACAAGATAGTCAGACGGTTTCCAAATGTAAACTTTTTCCCCACGGGTGGAGAAAAATGTTCACACTTTATTCATACTGCGCCGAATCGCAGCTGGTATACTGTAAAAAAAGAGAAGGGGTGAGGCCTTTGAAGGATCCTGATAAACGGCGATACCTGTATCTGATGCTGTCCCTGTTTGGGGCAATCGCCTTAAGCATTGTGGTGTTTTTCGTGGTCTACCGGTTTCAGGGAATCGGCGACATCGTGCACCGTCTGGGGGGAATTCTGGCGCCCTTTATTTACGGCAGTATTGTGGCGTATCTGCTGCGGCCCATGTGCAATTTCTACGAGCAATCGATGGAGTCCGCACTGCCCGGAAAGGCGAAGAAGCTGGCGCCTCCGGCGGCGGTGGCCCTGAGTCTGCTGAGCGGCATTGCGCTGGTGTACGCCCTGATTATTATGATTGCCCCTCAGCTTTTTGAGAGCATTCGCTCCCTGTGGATCTCTATTCCGGACAAGGTGAGCCGCTTTATCCAGTGGGCCACCGACAGGTTCGGAGACGAGGAAATGATTGCGCGGATTCTTACCCTGTTTGATACCAACAGCGAGGCCATTTATGAAAAGCTGGAAAACTGGGGAAGAAATCTGATGAATCCCTATCTCAGCGGCCTGACCAGCATCGTCAGCGGTGTAGGCAGCAGTCTGGTGAAGATTTTCAAATTCCTGTACAATATGCTCATCGGACTGATTGTGGCCTGCTATCTGCTTGCCAGCCGGAAGCGCTTTGCCTGGCAGAGCGTTATGGTGGTCAGGAGCCTCCTGAAACCCCGGTGGGCGGACCTGTTTCTGGGGGAGGTTGCCTTCGTGGATCGGATGTTCGGCGGCTTCATCGACGGCAAGCTGCTGGATTCCGCCATCATCGGTGTTCTGTGCTATCTGGGGTGCCTTCTGTTCCGGTTCCCCAACGCCCTGCTGGTGTCCACTTTTGTGGGTATCACCAACGTGATTCCCTTCTTCGGCCCCTTTATCGGCGCGGTGCCCTCCACGCTGCTGATTATGATTGAAAATCCCATCAAGGGCCTGTGGTTTATCGTGTTCGTGCTAGCCTTGCAGCAGCTGGACGGCAACGTGATCGGCCCGAAAATTCTAGGTGACCGCACGGGCCTTTCCAGCTTCTGGGTGCTGTTTGCCATCGTGCTGTGCGGCGGCCTGTGGGGCGTGGCGGGCATGGTGATCTGCGTGCCTATGTTCGCCGTGATTTACGATATTGTGAAGAAGCTGGTGCGCCGTGGTCTGGAGAGCAAGGGCCAGATGCAGCTGTGGGAGCAGTACCACGAGGATTATCCGGAGGAAACCGGAAAACAATAAAAAATCGCCGTCTTTGCGAAAAGGCGGCGATTTTTTAATGAAATTATACGTTGAACAGGAAGTTGACAATGTCCCCGTCCTTCATAACGTACTCCTTGCCCTCGCTGCGCACAAGACCCTTTGCCTTGGCGGCAGCCATGGTGCCGCAGGCCTTCATGTCCTCGAAGGCAATCACCTCGGCCCGGATGAAGCCCCGTTCAAAGTCGGTGTGAATCTTACCGGCGGCCTGGGGGGCCTTGGTGCCCTTCTTGATGGTCCATGCCCGGCACTCGTCGGAACCGGCGGTGAGGAAGGAGATGAGGCCCAGCAGGGCATAGCTGGCCTTGATCAGCCGGTCAAGACCGCTTTCCTTGACCCCCAGCTCCTCCATGAACATGGCCTTCTCGTCAGGGTCGTCCAGCTCGGCGATGTCCGCCTCCAGCTTGGCGCAGATGGGCAGGCACTGGCTGCCCTCGGCATCGGCAAGAGCCTTGACTGCCTGATAATGCTTGTTGTTTTCCGGGTCGTTAACCTCATTTTCCGACATATTCGCCACATAAATGGTCTTTTTCAGGGTCAGCAGGTCGGAGGTGGCAATGAGTGCCAGCTCCTCGGGGTCGTCGGTGTAGGTCCGGGCCAGCTTGCCCTCGTTCAGGTACTCCAGCAGACCGGAGAACACTTCCACTTCCCGGGCGAACTTCTTGTCGCCGCCCTTCATGGCCTTCTGGGCCTTGTCAATGCGGCGTTCCACCATCTCAATGTCCGCCATCACCAGCTCCAGATTGATGATATCGATATCCCGCAGGGGATCGGTGGAGCCCTCCACATGGGTCACGTTGCTGTCTTCAAAGCAGCGGACAACGTGGACGATGGCGTCGGTGGTGCGGATGTTGCTCAGAAACTTGTTGCCCAGGCCCTCGCCCTTACTGGCACCCTTTACAAGGCCCGCGATGTCCACAAACTCGATGACGGCGGGGGTTACCTTCTTGGGGTTGTGAAGCTCCGCCAGCCACTGTAGCCGCTCGTCGGGCACGTTCACCACGCCCACGTTGGGGTCGATGGTGCAGAAGGCGTAGTTGTCCGCGGGAACCCCCGCGTTGGTGATGGCGTTAAACAGAGTGGACTTGCCCACATTGGGAAGTCCAACGATACCTAATTTCATTTATTTCAAAACTCCTTTATTTGCAATGGTTTTTTGGATTCGGGGGGTGAGCTCCGCACCAATTCCGCACCAATTTTTCGTCAGCGCACCATTTTAGCTTGCCATGGTAGTGCTCTGTTCAAACTGTTTTACGGC
>JALFAD010000006.1 GCA_022772525.1 Clostridiales bacterium | reverse complement strand
GCCGTCCCGGTTCTGGGCGGAGGAAGCGTAGAACGTATTCAGGTCAAGGGTCGAAACGGGCTGGAGAATTTTCGCCAGTGAAGTGGGATTCAGGCCGCATTTTTTGTCAAAGGGGCCGTCCTTGCTCTCGCTGATGAGAAGGTTCGTGTCTCCGTCGGAGATTTTGCCCTCCATGGGAGTCACGTTGGTGAAGGGGTCGAAGGTAAACCACGCGTAGGTAGACACCGTGAGCGTCGCGCACAGGACGACCAAGGTAAAGGCGGTCATGATGAGGGAGGCCCAGAGCCTGCGTTTTTCCATGCCGCGTCACGCTCCTTTCCCGGCGTAGCCCGCGAAGGACAGTGCAAGATTGGTAAGGGTCTGGTCGGCAATGTGCACGGAACAGTCCTCGTCGCAACCCTCCAGCCACAGGTAGACGTCCAGCTTCACCGCCTCGCCGTACCCGCCGTCCTGCCCGCCGTAAACGGTGCACAGCATTCGGGAGTTGTCCCCCTTCAGGGTAACGGCGCCGGTGTTGCGGTCATAATTGCAGAAATTTTCGCTGGTATAGGGAGAGAATTTCACGGTGGTACCGTCGGTTTGATTACTGTCCAGAACGTGACCGCCATCCGGCTCCTTTGCGCCGTTGTCCTCAGCCAGCAGATCATGCTCCTGACTGATTTCGAAAATGGATTCCCGGTATTCCCCCTTGTCATTGGCTTTCTCCGCAACCAGTCCCACCCGCATGGCGGTGGAAATGGGGCATTGCTTATCGGAATCCTCAAAGCCGATGTCCCAAAGGTAGATATCCAGCTTCGGCGCGTTGGTGCGCAGATACAGGGAGGTCTTGTGGAAGTCCATTTTTTCCTTTTCGGGAAGCACCACGCTTTTGCCAAAGATCGTAGCCACCAGCCGTTCTGTGTCCGTTCCGGGAACGGGCTGGGAGGTGAAGAGGATGACTTTCTGGAAACCGCGGGAAATATTGTCCGTGGATACGGGGGTGAGCCTGCCCTCAAAGGAATCCATCACCGCAGAGGAAGCAAAGCCCGTATCCGGCTGGCTCGAGATTTCCAGAGAAACGCTGCTGCCAGCCACCATTTCCACCTTGGTAGTACGGGCGGCGGTATTGTAGATGTACCAGGCGAAGGTCGCCGCCGAAATGGAGAACAGGGCGGCAAGCAGCGCCAGCGCGGCGATAATCAGACTGCGTCTGAGCTTTTTCGATTCTTTCAACGCCCTGCTCCTTTCCGGTTGACATAACTCGAGTCCTTGGCTCCCCCGCTGGGGGAAGGTCTTCCTAAGCTTCCCCTTGGGGGGAAGCTGGCAAAAATCTTTGATTTTTGACTGATGAGGGGATTTCTAAATTCGACCTCCGCCGAAGTGCCCCTCATCCGACCTCGCTTGCGCTCGGCCACCTTCCCCCGAGGGGGAAGGTTTTTGCGCGTGGGCAACACAACCGCATGATATAATAAACCATCCTCATTATAACACCAGCCCCGGCAAAATGCAATACAACAAAAACCAGATTTCGGCAGGATTGGGACAATATATGAAATAAACCGAAACTTGGCTCCCCTCTGAGCTTCCCCTTGGGGGGAAGCTGGCAAAAATCTTTGATTTTTGACTGATGAGGGGATTACAGGTTATCTCTGTCTGCCGGAGTGCCCCTCATCCGACCTCGCTTACGCTCGGCCACCTCCCTCATAGAGGGAGGCGAGCCTTGGCTCCCCCCTTGGGGGAGCTGCTGAGCGTCAGCTGACTGAGGGGGTGAGCCTTGGCTCCCCCCTTGGGGGAGCTGTCAGCGTCAGCTGACTGAGGGGGTGTCCCTTTTTCACAACGAAACTCCCTCAGTCACGGCTCACGCCGTGCCAGCTCCCTCACAGAGGGAGCCAAGTGGGCGCAACAGAAAACCCGCCCGGTGGCAAAAGCCACCGGGCGGGAAGTGTTCAATTTACATCACCACGCCACAACCGTGGATTATAAAGCGTTAAGCAGACTTTGCGACCTTTTCAAAATTATAGGTTACAGCCAAATTCTGGACACTGGTCGCATTTGAAGTGTAGCAGTCAGAGTCCTCGCCTTCGAGGTACAGGTATGCCACAATATCATATGCCGTATCAACCTTCATTGTTTCGACAATGGGGTCAGTTACCGTTGCAGTAATCTTTACTCTACCATTATCAAGTGCAATAGAAGATGTTGTCTTTCCGCTTTCGCCACCAAAATCAATATCAACAACACTCTTGCTACTATCAGTGGGGTCAGTAACAATGTATACGACATGGAATGCCTTATAAATATTAGCAGCTTCACCAACAGTTGTTATTGTCGTGGGAAGCAGCGCTGTCACGGTAGATACTAGCTTCTCACCGTTTTCATCCAGCGTACCAGTAGCCTTGATCTGAAATTCGTTGCCAATCACATAGCTAGTTGTAACGTTATTATCGGTATCCTTATCCGCAACATTATGCGTACTTTCCTCAGTTTTCTTAATAAACATGTCCTTAACTGCATCGGCAGACGGATTCGCAATGTAGGTTGCAAACGGAACAGTCGCAGCATAATTATCGGGGTTCTTTACTTCATTTGCGTTCGCAATAGCATACCACTCATGGCTAGAATACTTACCATCGACGTCCTTCTCATTGAAATGGATAGGCGATACAGAGGTTGCTGTGCCGCCCTGATTCAACGAAATGGCAGAACGCCAGTCCTCGTTAGAGTCCATAATCGACAGGGCATTCTGCGCTGTTGCACTAATATTTGCAGTACTAGCAGTAACCTTGTTGTTGCTAGCAAACCATGCGTAGGTGGAGCTGCCCAGGGCGACGGCGGCAACCAGCACCATAGCAACGGCTGCAAGCAGCTGTTTTCTGATTGCTTTAGAATTCATTATGGTAAATCCTCCTTTTTGTTGCCCGTTGCCTTACCCTGGCACAGGGCGAAAATTTTATTTTCACCGCGGTTGTGGCGCGGTTACAATACGCATCCTGAGCTTCCCCCTGGGGGGAAGCTGGCAGAAATCTTTGATTTCTGACTGATGAGGGGATTACTCGCTTTCGATATCTGCCCGTTTTCCCCTCATCCGACCTCGCTTGCGCTCAGCCACCTTCCCCCGAGGGGGAAGGTCTTTCCAAGCTTCCCCCTGGGGGGGGGAAGCTGGCAGAAATCTTTGATTTCTGACTGATGAGGGGATTGCTCAATTTCGCCCTCCGCCGAAGTGCCCCTCATCCGACCTCGCTTGCGCTCAGCCACCTTCCCCCGAGGGGGAAGGTCTTTCCAAGCTTCCCCTTGGGGGGAAGCTTATTTCTGCATCCGGTCTTTTACAACAGCATCAACCCGTTCGCAGACACCCCGCAAATTTCTCTTGATATCGTCATTGGAAAACCGAAGAACCATCAAGCCAAGGCTTTCCAAATATTCAGTACGTCGTGCGTCCTTTTGTATTCCTTCCGGGTCATAATGCTGGGAGCCGTCCAGTTCCAGCACAAGCTTTGCTCTCGCGCAATAGAAATCCACAATGTAATGTCCAAAAACAAACTGACGGCGGAATCTGATGGGGTAATCGCGCAGGTACTGATACCATAGCGTATTTTCTTCCGGTGTCGCGTTTTTCCGGAGCTGTTGGGACAGGCTCGTCATGTTCTCTGCTCGCTTCACTGTTTTCCCCTCATCCGTCACGGCCTACGCCGTGCCACCTTCCCCCTCGGGGGAAGGTTTTCGTATCCCTAGCTTCCCCTTGGGGGGAAGCTGGCAGAAATCTTTGATTTCTGACTGATGAGGGGATTGCTCAATTTCGACCTCTGCCGAAGTGCCCCTCATCCGTCGCGGCTTACGCCGTGCCAGCTCTCTCAAGGAGGGAGCCGAGACTACTCCGTCGGCTCGGTTGCTCCGCCGTTACGGCGGTTATACCAGTTCACATCCCGATCCTTATAGTAATCCGGGGCGTCGTTGCCAGCGGCGGAAATGGGCTTGTCGCTCTTGAGGGTGTCCACAATGTCCTTGACGAATTTCCACAGAAGGCTCGTCTCGTCGTCGTTGTCCGCGCTGATGTGCATACTGAACTCCACGGAGCCGCCGACGATCCTGTCAACACATTCCGGGTCATCGCCCTCCATCCAGATAACGATGGTATACTTGTCCACGTTGCCCACCAGGAAATCTTCCTCCCGGAAACGGCAGACGGTCTTTTCATCGACAAAATTCTCGCAACCGTCCTCCGGCGTGCCGTCTGCCGAGGGCCAGGCGTACACCGTGCGCTCGCCGTTGCGCCAGACCGCCACCCGCACGGCCTCCTCCGCCCCCTTGGCGCAGGAATCCAGAGTGATGCTGGCTTCGTAATACACATCCTCCTTGCCCGCGTTGCGGACATAGTAGGTATATGCCATGTAGTTATCGCCGTTATGCCCGCCGTCGATCTGGTCGACGTCCTCGGGAATATCGTCGATGGAAATATTGGTGGCGTCCGTCACCGTATTTGCCGTCAGGCGGGCCGTGGGCTTCTCAAAATAGCCCTCGTCCGCGATGGCGATGCCCTTGCGGAACAGCTCCAGACGGTCCAGATTGATGGTGAAGTTGCCCATCTTCTCCTGCATGAAGGCCGCGATGAACAGCACCGCCACAGCCAGCAGCAGGCCCAGCAGCCACAGCGACAGCTTGTCCATCCGCAGCAGGGCCGCGGCAAACAGCTTGCGCTTGCGGTGGGGCATATACATACTGATGAGGGTATCGGGGTCAACCTCGCCGCCGGTGTCCGCCATGAGCTTTTCCAGCTCCTCAATGCGGAGCATCTCATCGTCTTTCTTCTTTTTCCGGCGGAAACGGGATTTCTTCTCTTTTTCCTCAATCATAGCTTATACCGCTTCTTGATGTTACCGACATAGTTCTGCATCTGCTCCCGCTCCTCGCCGTCCGCGAACCGGAACTGATAGCCGCAGACAAACCGGAAGGGGCTGCCCTTGGGGGCCTCCCGAGTCCAGCACACGGCGGCAACCGCGGAAATGGCCCTGCCGTCCTTCGCGGTGCCAATGGCGGGCAGATTTACGTCGCAGACCTCGCCGACGTTCAGCCGCATCCCCACATAGGCGGCAAGACCGCCGGCGGAAATATCCAGCGTCAGGCCCTCCTCCGGGCGGATCACGCCGTCGGAATCCGGGCGCCAGGTGGGCTGGCTGTAAGTAATGGGAACGGTGACCTTCAGACGTTCGTCCGCACGCTGGAAGAACTGACGCTGCTCCGCCACCCGGCGGATTTTCCAGCAGCGGCGGATGCCTTCCTTCACCACGTCGTCGGCGTAGCCGGCAACGATCATGGCGTCCTTGTCCGTGCCGTAGCGAATCAGCAGCTTGCGCCGGTCATCCAGCGGCATGGGCTGCCCGTCCACCATGGGAATGGAGATCAGGAAAGAGGCCACGTCCAGGGATTTGACGAAGGTGCAGATCAAATTGAATTTGGGCTCCTCGCCGATAGGCACGTCCAGCGCCATGCGCAGTTTGGTGCCGGATTTGATCCGAAGTTCGCCCGCCATACGCGTTTCACCCTTTCTCCCCATTCTGGATATTTTATTATAGCACGCTATTTTTCGCCTGTCAAATTCTGGCAGGGCGATTTTTATGGGTTTTTTGCATAAAAATGAGGGGTCATTTTGTAATTATTTCACTTTCTGCCGCCCAGTGAAGTCCCCGGGGATAGAAGAAATGAATTTTCTCCCGGGCAACCGAGATCTCGATATCCTCCGCGATGCGCAGCTCCCCGTCCAGATTCACCGCCGAAGGCCGGTCGCAAATGACCCGCACCCGGTCCGTCCGGAAGTGGCGTATGAATTCCGGCAGCTCCCGGTAGCGTCCGTTTTTGTACTTTCCGATGATGCCCGGCACCTGCCAAAGCCGCACCTTTTTCACCAGCAGCACGTCCAGTTTCCCATCCGCCGGGTCGGCCTCCGGCACCGGGTTAAAGCCGCCGCCGTAGTAGCGTCCGTTGCACGCGCACACAAAGGTCTGCGACCCGTCGATGCGCTCCCCGTTTATCTCCACGATGTAGTGCTCGGAAATGCCCCGGAACAGGTTCACAACCGTGGACAGGGCGTAGGCGTTGAAGCCGTGGAGGAAGGGGAATCGCTTATACCGGGCCACGTCCGTGCCGATGCGGGCATCCAGCCCCACGGAGCAGACATTCAGCGCCAGATCGTCGTTGCAGGCGATCAGGTCAAAGGCCGTTTCTTCCGCGTCCAAAAGCCGGGAAAGCTGGGAAAAAGCCGCTGGTTCGCTGAATAATCGCACGAAATCGTTGCCGCTTCCTCCGGAAAACGCCGTCACCGCCGCGTTGGGAAAGCCTGCCGCGCCGGAGGCAATCTCGTTGAGGGTGCCGTCGCCGCCGCAGGCGTAGATGCGCACGTTTTCCCCGGTTTCCGCCGCTTCCCGGGCCAGCCGCCGGCACTCTCCGGGGGCCTGAGACACGGCGATTTCATAGTCAAGGCCCTGGCACAGCCGGTGGATTTGTGCGGTATATTCCGCGGTCCGATCCCGGCTTCCCGCCGCCGGGTTGATGATGAACAGGTGTTTCATGGGCGCTTCTCCGTCCTTTTCTATTTCTTTCGTCCGCTGTCTGTGTACATATAATAATCGCATTTAATCATGCCGTTGTAGAGCTTGCGCTTTTTGTCGGCACGTTTTCCGAAGTAGTGCTCAAACTCCGGCTCGGAGGTGATGATATATTTCCTCCAGCCGTCAGCGTACTTGAGGTGCCGTCCCAGCGCGGCGTAGAGCTTTTGGGCGCTTTGCTGCTCCAGCATCCGCTGACCGTAGGGCGGATTGCAGATGAGGATGCCGAACTGGGCGGGCAAATCCATCTTGGTTGCGTCTCCATCTTTGAAAGAAATACAGTCCGCCACCCCGGCCTTCCGGGCGTTGGCGATGGACAGGGAAACGCACTTGGGGTCGTTGTCGGAGCCTAAAATCTGGTATTTTCCGTGGAATTCCTTATCCTTGGCCTCCGTCCGCACGTCTCCCCAAATTTGAGGATCCACCCACGCAAACGCTTCCGCCGCGAACCGCCGATTTAAGCCCGGTGCCCGGTTTTTCGCAATCAGCGCCGCCTCGATGGGGATGGTGCCGCTGCCGCAGAAGGGATCCCAGAGGAAATCCCTGCCCCGGTAGCGGGTGAGCTGCACCATGGCGGCAGCCAGCGTTTCCCGCAAGGGCGCGTCGTTGCCCTGAGCACGGTAGCCCCGCTTGTGCAGTCCCGGGCCGGAGGTGTCGAGGTACAGCTGCACCCGGTCATTCATAATGGAAAATTGCAGCTGGTACTTGGCCCCCGTCTCCGGCAGCCAGCTGACGCCGTATTTTTCGCCCAGCCGTTTGGACGCCGCCTTTTTCACAATGGCCTGACAGTCCGGCACGCTCATAAGCTGGCTGTTCAGACAATGGCCTTTCACAGGAAAAGCCCCGTCTTTGGGGATGAAATCCTCCAGATTGGCTTTATAAATTCCCTGAAACAGTTCTTCAAAAGTAGTCGCCTTGAAGTCCGCCAGAATGAGCAGCACCCGCTCGCCGGTACGCAGGCACACGTTGGCCTTCGCCAGCGCCCACGCGTCGCCGGAGAACAGCACCCGCCCGTTCTCCACCCGGACGTTTTCTAAACCTAACCGCCGCAATTCGTCGCCGGCAATGCCCTCCAACCCAAACAGGGTGGGGACGGAAAATTCGCAAGTTGACATAATACCTCCATGAGGCTTCCCCTTGGGGGGAAGCTGGCAAAAATCTTTGATTTTTGACTGATGAGGGGAACTGCGATTTAGAATTGATCTTAACCCCCTCATCCGCCCCAGTGTGCGCACTGGGGCACCTTCCCCCGCAGGGGGAAGGTTTATGGCAGAATTTTCTTCGCCTTGATATAGCGTTCTTCCTCGGAAAAGACGCAGCCGCAGTATTTCTGCATATAGAAGCCGTGCTCCCGGGCGAAAGCCTGTCCTTCCTTGAAGTAGGGACGGAAGTCCCGGTACAGGAACTGCACGCCGTACTCCGCCGCCGCCCGCTCGGCGGTTTCCCGCATCAGCTCGTGATTCTGATAGGGGCTGATGAACAGGGAGGAGGTGAAGCTGTCAAAGCCCCCCTCGGCGGCCTGCCGGGCGGTCTCAAACAGGCGCATTTCGTAGCACTTGACGCAGCGGTGGGGGATATCCTCCGCAACGGCCCGGACAAAGGGCCGCAGACCGTAGTCATTTTTCATAATCAATGGCAGTTCAATCTCCTGCGCGTATTCCTGTAAACAGTTTCGCCGGGCACGGTACTCGGTGACGGGGTGAATGTTGGGATTATACCAGAAGCCCACCACATCCAACCCATCGGCGCGCAGAATGTCGATGGGGCGGTTGGCGCAGGGGGCGCAGCAGATGTGAAGTAAGGTTTTCATAAAAGCCTCCAATATACGGAAATCAAGCTATTGTAACACAAAAAAACGATAATCGCAACGGCATCTAACTGTCAACTTCAATGGTCCCCATCACACCGTCCTGATACACGTCTGTGACGGCGACGGTACGAATTTCGTTATGGAGGTTTTCCCCTTTGGCGTAGACCTTCACATAATTGGGGGCGTGACCGGTATAGAATTCTCCGTCCTTATCCTCGAAAAGGACTTCCAGCGTCCGGCCCACCCAGCTTTCCCGGTAAGCACGGCTCATTTCCTCCGCCACGGCAATGGCGGCCCGGCTCCGGGCCTCCTTGGTTGCGTTGTTATGCTGTCCGGGCATTTTGTCCGCCGGAGTGCCGGGGCGGCGGGAATAGGGGAAAATGTGCATATCCGCGAAATTGCACCTGCGGATAAAGGCGAGGCTCTGCGCAAATTCTTCCTCCGTCTCCCCGGGGAAGGCCACGATCATATCCGTGGTCACGGCGCACTCCGGGAAGAACTTCCGAAGCAATTCCACGCTTTCATAGTACCGGGCGGTATCGTATTTCCGCTTCATCCGCTGCAAAACCGTGTCGCAGCCGGACTGCATGGACAGATGGAACTGGGGACACAGGTTGGGAAGCGCGCTGAGACGGCGGCAGAAATCCTCCGTCACCACTCTGGGTTCCAGAGAACCCAGCCGTACCCGCAGATCCGGCACCGCCTTGCAGATTTCCTCAATGAGCAGCGTCACCTCCGGCTTCCCCGGCAGGTCAACGCCCCAGCTGGCGATTTCAATGCCGGTCATTACGATCTCCCGGTAGCCCCGCTGAGCCAGTGCCTTTGCCTGCGCCACCGCCGTTTCCAGCGGGGCGGAACGAACCGGCCCCCGGGTGTAGGGGATAATGCAGTAGGTGCAGAAATTCACGCAGCCGTCCTGCACCTTCAGCATGGCCCGGGTGCGCTCCTCCAGCCCGCCGGCGGGCAGGCACTCGAATTCCCGGCGGCGAAGGGCGTTGTCCACCTGCTCCCGGTGGGCGTGGGCCCCGGCGGCATCAAGGAGCATATCCACAAATTCCTGCCGGTTTCCGCTGCCGCCGATGACGTCGATGCCCAGCGCCCGAACCGCCTCCGGGTCGTGCTGGGAGTAGCAGCCGCACACGGCGATAACCGCGTTGGGATTTTCCCGGCGGCACCGGCGGATGACGGCCCGATTCTTCTTGTCCGCCACAGCGGTGACGGAGCAGGTATTGATTACATAGCCGTCGCAGGAATCCTCAAAAGAGCCGATTTCGTGGCCCTTTTCCAGCAGCAGGCGCTCCATAGCCTGCGTCTCATACTGATTCGTCTTGCAGCCCAACGTATAAAAAGCAAACTTCATTTGTCAAAACCACCAATAATATTCTTAAGTTGTTGTATTAATCGTCCAAACCGCCAGTTGCATTTTACTAAAAACACGCTATAATATTCTACAGTCCCAGTTGGCGGCAGGCCGGGGTCAATCCAAAGACCTGTGCTCCCCATTATACACGACAAACCGAATTTTGTACAGTTGGAGGGCGAGAATTATGCAGGAATTTTGGATTCGCTTAAGCAGCATGGAAGATGTGGAGGAATTTGTTGCCATCGCCACCTCCCGTGCCTTTCCCATCTGCGTCCGGGACGATCAGCACAAGATTCGCGGCGGCAGCTTCATGGAAATGTTCTGTCTGGACTTCAACCAGCCCCTGCGGGTGGTAGCCCAGTGCTCTGAGGAAGAGTTGGAAGCCCTGTGCGCCGATGCCCAGAAATTTCTGGTCAAATGAATATGGCTCTAGTAGCACCGTCCTGGGAATACCCGGGGCGGGTTTTTTTATGCCGCAGGGCGGCAGCCAATGCGTGCGCAGGCTGGGTTGTTATCGTTACACCATTGGGTGTAGCTCGGTATCGTTACACTGTCCCGTTCCGCAGGGATGTCAACTGTCCACTATCAACTGTCAACTAAATTGACTTTCCCCGCTGTGCGTGGTATCATAACCGGGTAAAATACAGGAGGAATCTGCCATGTCCTTTTTCTATTATGTTCTGTTCGTCGCGGGCATCGTCGCCGCCGACCAGCTTACGAAATATTTGACCGTTCTTTATATTCCCAGCCTGGGCGTTCAACCTTTGATTCCCGGGCTGCTGCAAATTTCCTATGTGCAGAACACCGGCGCGGCCTTTTCCTCCTTTGAGGGGCAGCAGTGGCTGTTCGGCCTGATTTTTGTGGTGTTTACCGGTTTGATCTTCTACGAATATTTCAAAAAGCCCATGGGCTTTACCACTTTTGAGCGCTGGTGCATCGCCGCTATCTATGGCGGGGGACTGGGCAATATGATCGACCGGATTCGCTTAGGCTATGTGGTAGACATGATTGAAACTACCTTCATCGACTTTCCTGTATTCAATGTTGCCGACTGCTTCATCACCTGCGGCTGTATTTTGCTGATGGTGCACCTGTTTCTGTTCCACAAGGACTTCTGGAAGGAGAACAAATGACCCTGTTTGCCGATCTTGCCGGGGAGCGGCTGGATGCCTTTCTCGCCCGGAGCGTAGAAGGTTTAAGCCGCAGCGCCGCCCAGAAGCTCATTGAGGACGGGCTCGTTACCCGCTGCGGAAAGCCCGGAAAGAAAAACGACAAATTGAATGTTGGCGATGCCGTTTCCTACAAGATTCCCGCGCCGAAGGCCGTGGACATTACCCCGAAGGAAATGCCTCTCGACATCGTCTACGAGGACGACGATCTGTTGGTCATCAACAAGCCCAAGGGGCTGGTGGTGCACCCGGCGGCGGGCCATTCCGATGATACGCTGGTAAACGGCCTGCTGTACGCGCTGGGAGACGACCTGTCCGGCATCAACGGCGAGCTGCGGCCGGGCATTGTCCACCGCATCGACAAGGACACCTCCGGGCTTTTGGCAGTTGCCAAAAACGACCTTGCCCACACGGTGCTTGCCAGCCAGCTGAAGGATCACTCCATGGCCCGAACCTACGAGGCCATCGTCTGCGGCGTGATGAAAGAGGACAGCGGCACCGTGGACGCCCCCATCGGACGGCACCCCTCTGACCGGAAGAAAATGTGCGTCACTCAGCGTAATTCCAAACCGGCAGTGACCCACTGGGAGGTCATTCGCCGCTACCGGGGCTACACCCACATCCGCTGTAAGCTGGAAACGGGCCGAACCCATCAGATTCGCGTCCACATGGCCTACATCGGCCACCCCATTCTGGGTGACACGGTCTACGGACACAAAAAGGCAGAGTTGGGCCAGTCCAGCCAGTGCCTGCACGCGGGGACGCTGTGCTTTGCCCACCCCCGGGACGGACACCCGGTGGTGGTTTACGCGGAGCTGCCCCAGTATTTTAAAGATGTTCTGAAAAGATTGGAGAAGATGGGATAATGAAGGATTTTTCGGATGTTTTACTCACCGTTGACTATGACCGCACCCTCACCGCGCCGGACTCTACCATCCCGGAGCGGAATCTGGAGGCCATCCGGTATTTTATCGAACAGGGTGGGGCTTTCACCGTCAACACCGGGCGCAGCGTGCCCATGGCAAGGTCCTTCATGGACATTGTGCCCGTAAATGCGCCGCTGCTATTGTACAACGGCTCCGCCGCCTACGACACCCGCGCAAACCGGCTTGAATTCTGCCACGAAATCCCGCTGGACCTGTGGCAGACCGTGAACGCCGCACGAAAGCTGCTGCCCGATCTGAATGTGGAGGTGCAGGGGCTTGACGCCCACTACGCCTGCCCCCCGAACCCGGGCTGGGAGGCCTTCTGCCGCCGCCAGCACTGCGCCTGCAAATTCGCGCAGCCGGGGGAGGATCTGGGCGCCTTTCTGAAATTCTCCTTCTACGGACGTTTTAAGGACGATACCGTATCCTCCCTGTTCGAAGGCACACCGGAGGAGCTGCACCGTATGGACGAGGCGGAGGCCCTGGTTCGTCAGGCCTTTGGCGCGCACTGTGAGGTATTCCGCGCCGGCGCGCGGATTATTGACGTTCACGCCAAGGGGGTCAGCAAGGCCCGGTCTGCCCGGGAATTGCTGCACCGGCTGGGCAGATCCATTCTGGTGTGCGTGGGCGACGCGGAAAATGACCTGTCCATGATGAAGGACGCGGATTATGCCTACGCGCCAGCCGACGGGTACATCGCCGGTCAATTTGAAACCGTTTGCAAATGCGCCGATGGGGCGGTCGCGGATGTGATCTATGAAAAAATCCCCGGCATTTTGAAAAATTTCGGTTGACATTTTCACATGCCTATGGTAAAATTCTCTGGCTGAAACAGCTGTAGGCAGAGACTTGCGGGTGTAGTTCAATGGTAGAACACCAGCCTTCCAAGCTGGATACGCGGGTCCGATTCCCGTCACCCGCTCCATAGAAATGCGCCAGTAGCTCAGCTGGATAGAGCAACTGCCTTCTAAGCAGTAGGTCGGGGGTTCGAGTCCCTCCTGGCGTGCCATTTACTTCGCCAAGCTTCCGTTGGACTCGAACAATCAAATCCAACATGCCGGTGGCATGTTGATCCCGAGGGCTTGACCGAGGGATTCCTTAATGTCCCGAGTCCCTCCTGGCGTGCCATTTACTTCGCCAAGCTTCCGTTGGACTCGAACAATCAAATCCAATATACCGGCAGCATTCAGCAAAACTTCATATGGTGGATATGGCCTAGTTGGCTAAGGCGTCAGATTGTGGCTCTGAAGATCGTGGGTTCGAGTCCCATTATCCACCCCACAAAAATAAGGCACCCTTGCAGGGGTGCCTTATTTTTGTGGAATGGATACAGGACTCGAAAGGACGTTAAGAAAACAGTCCAGTGGAGTGTTTTTAGCCCGTGGGAGCGTCCATGGTTTTCATACTATTTCTCGATAAAATGGTTAATACCATTTTATCCTGCGCTTATCGCGCAGGCCGCCACTGGCTGTGAGAAATGTATGAACTACGTTTTTCGCGGCGATGCCGCCGACCGGCTTCTTTTTATACGGGTCGGAAAGGGGGGCAGCGGGATGTACCCCCATATTTCGTTATTCTTCCATTTTTTCAACCACATCTTGTGTTTCGACATTTTTTTCGCCCACAATGTGCTATGCTGTGGGCAAGCTGGCGGGGCGCAGACGAATAACCGCTGCCGTTGCGTCGTCTTCTGCGCTCCCACAGCCCTTCTCCAGAATTTCCGCCGCCAGCTCCCCAGGCGGCGCGTCCGGAGATAGCATAGACAGGTGCTGGATACCCTCTCCATCCACACCGTCGCTGAGTAAAATCAGCACTTCTCCCCGACGAAGGGACAGCTTCTCCGCCGCCATCCGGTTCTCCCCCGCATTGAGGCCCGGCGGCGGCGTGGCTGTCCCGATTTTTTGCGCTCCGCCGCGGGTCAGCACCCAGCTGGGAGCCGCGCCCCATTTGAAAACACAGGCGATTCCCGTATCCAGCCGCAGCTCTGCCAGATCCACCGTCACCGCTCCTGCGGTGCCCCGCAGGGCAAGCAGACTGTTCAGAGATTCCAGCGCATGGTCTGCCGGGAATCCGGCCACCAACATCTGCCGAAGAAGCCCCGCCGCTGTCGTGCCGTCCTGGGCCGCTCCCAGACCGGTGCCCATCCCGTCACACAGTAAAACGTAATAGCGGCACTCCGGCCCCGCAAAGGCCAGACACCGGTCCCCGTTGGCCCGCTCCTTCCCATGGGACCGGGCGGCGACCTGAACCTCAAATTCCGGTACGGCACGCTGCACCTTCCGGGGCAGCTGATCGGCAAGGGAGCGCAGGTACTCTCCAAGAAAGCAATACTGCTGGGCCAGCGCCGCCCGGTATTCCAACCGCCGCTGCCGGTCCGCATTCAGGGCCTTCAGCCGCTCCTGTGCGAAATGAAGCTCCGGGATAAGACGGCCCTGCTTGCGGCAGTCCGCCTCCAATGGGTGAAGAATGTGGTCGGTGGTCAGGGTCAGCCGCTGGGTGCACTTGTTCCTGGCCGAGCAGCTGCCGCAGGCCCGTTCTACCGCCCGGTCAAGAAGGGCCTGCGCATCCACGGGCGGCGGTTCCACTTCCGTCAGCAGCTGACGGGTGGTCAGCAGCATTTCTGCCCCCACCTCCAGGCGCACCTGAGCCACCCCGGTCTCGCCCCGGCGGTGGGGTATCTGACTTCTGGGCGGGAGCAAGGCCGCTGCCGCGCCGCCCAGTACCAGTCCCGGCAGCACCGACATATCCCAAATTCCGCAGGCCGCCATCACCGCCACTGCGGCAAACCCCGGGGCGGCGTAGTGCTGCCAGCGCTTATCAAAGGGAATGAGCCGGATAAACCAGGCAAGGCAGGTCACTGCCGTCATGGGCACCTTGGTCACCTGCGCCAGATCCAGCCCCAACCCTGCCAGCGCCGCCGCCGGAAAGGCACAGCCCACCGCCAGCAGCCCCGCCGCCAGATACCCCAATCCCAGCGGCCCCAGCTGAATCTGCGCCAGCGCCAGCGCCGCCACGCCGCCGACGAACCAATCCGTCACCGGGTCCCGGCAATGGGCCGCCTGTGTAAACAGAATCGCCGTCAGGCCCGTCACCGCGATGCGCAGGGCATAGATCGGCACCGGCGTCTTGTCCTTGAGGAAGATTTGAAAACTGAGTCCCGTAATCGCCGTCAGGAAGGCCGCGATGGCCGGAATCATCAGGGGCTGGTCCCGGCTCTCCTCCCGTCTTCCCACCAGCAGCGCCAGCAGCCCGCCGGAAGCTGCCCACAGAATGCCCTGTTCTCCGGCCCGGCCCCAGAACACCGGATATCCCACGATGGCCCCCAGCGTCATCACCACCGCCCGCCAGCCCGTCGCTGCACAGATCATGCCCATGGCTATGGGCTGAGGTGCGCTGCCCAGACTCGCCGCGCTGAGCAGGAAGCCGCTGCCGCCGTACAGCAGCGTCAGCAGCAACGCCCGAATCCCCGGCTCCAGCGCAAGCCGCTGTAACGTCCGCCGTCCCCGCCGCAAGTAGGTTTCCACCATCATTGGTACACCACGCCTTTCTTCGAAGATAGGCCCATCCTATCACGGCGGGAAAAATAATGCTGTCGGATTGGCACTGGCTGTAAAGTTTCTTGCATCTGCGGCCGTGTCGGTGTATAATGAAGACCATCTATTGAAGTTTCAATCGTAAGGCGAGGGCTTATGGGCAGAGAATTTGAATTGAAATATCAGGCATCTCCGGAGGTACTTTCTAAAATCCGGGAGAAATTTGGGGAATTTACTTCCATTTCCATGGAAACCACCTATTATGACACGGCAGATCTGGCCCTGCGAAGCCGCAAGTGGACCCTCCGGCAGCGGCTGGAAAACGGGCGGGCCGTGTGCACCGTGAAAACGCCCCTGCCGGACGGCAGCCGGGGGGAATGGGAGGTAGAAAATCCCGACCTTTCCGCAGGCGTTTCCCAGCTGTGCGGCATGGGCGCACCCGTGGAGATTCTGGGTTATGTCAACCATGGCGTCGCACCCTTCTGCGGTGCGCGGTTTACCCGGCTGGCAAAAACCATCGAACTGCCCGGCGGCAGGGTGGAGTTGGCGCTGGACGAGGGGGTGCTTCTCGGCGGCGGGCGGGAGCTGCCCTTTGCCGAGGTGGAGGTGGAGCTGAAATCCGGCAGCGATGCCGTAGCGAAGGACTTTGCCGCCACGCTGGCTGCGGAGTTTGGCCTGAAGAAGCAGCCCAAAAGCAAGCTGGCCCGGGCGATGGCGCTCTAAGGCCTTCCCCTCTGGGGAAGGTGGCACGGCGTAAGCCGTGACGGAAGAGGCAACACCTCTCCCGACCTTGCTTACGCTCGGCCACCCCAAATTACGGAATGATTGCCACTGGCAATCATGGAAATTAGGATTCGCTGCGCGGAGCACCACCCCAAAGGGGAAGGCAAAACAGGAACAGGAGAAAGAGATATGTTTGCATCGCTGTTTGAACACTACGACCGTCTGGTGCTCTTCGACACGGAGACCACCGGCCTTACTTACAGCCGGGACGAGATCATCGAATTTGCCGCCGTGGTGGTAGAAGCCGCCGACGGGGAACCGAAAATCACACGGGAATACGACGAGCTGGTGGCCCTGTCCCCCGGCGGGTTCGTGCCCCCGAAAATTCAGCAGCTCACCGGCATTTCCACCCAGGATTTACGGGAGCGGGGCCTGTCCAAAACCCGCGTCTGCCGGGATATCGCCGAGCTGATCGCCGGAAACACCCTGCTGCTTGCCTACAACGCCCACTTCGACCTGAGCTTTCTGTTCTATCTGCTGCTCCGCAGCGGCGACCCCGCCATCCTGAAAGGCAAGGACAAGCTGGACCTGCTGACCGTCTTCCGGGACCGCCACAGCTATCCCCACCGGCTGTGCAGCGCCATTGAAGCCTACGGCCTGTCCGGCAAGGTGGTCAACTCCCACCGGGCGGTGGACGATGTGCTTGCCACCGTAGCCGTTATGGAAGAAATGGAGAAGGAAAAGGACGACCTTCTGCGTTATGTCAACCTGTTTGGCTACAATCCCAAGTACGGCATCGAGGGCAAGCCCATTGGTTCCGTTACTTATAAGGCTCAGCCCTACGATCCGGTTAAGCCGCTGTACGAAACCTGATTGGAGGTAAGATTATGGTAAACCAAAATGCCTACGCGCTGGGAGCCAACCGCTCCTGCATCCGGGATTTATTTGAATATGGCCGCAAGCGCGCCGCCATCGTGGGCCCGGAAAATGTCTACGACTACTCTCTGGGCAACCCCTCCATCCCCGCCCCCAGAGAGGTAAATGAGGCTGTACACAAAATTTTGGAGGAAACCGATTCCCTGCTGGTGCATGGCTACACCTCCGCCGTGGGTGATTACGATACCCGGAAGGCCATTTCCGACGATCTCAACGCCCGGTACGGCGCGTCCACCCGGCCCGAGGAATTCTTCCTTGGCTGCGGCGCGGCCCCGGAGCTGGTGTCCGTATTTCGGGCGCTGGCGGTGCCCGGCGGGGAGCTGCTGGCGGTAGCCCCCTACTTTCCGGAGTACAAGCCCTTTGCCGAAGAAACCGGGCTGGTTTTTAAGATAGTTCCCCCGGACGTGCCCGATTTTCAAATCAATCTGGAAGCCCTCACCGCCATGCTGACCCCCAAGACGCAGGCCGTTATTCTCAATTCCCCCAACAATCCCTCCGGCGTTGTGTACACCCGGCAGACCCTCACCGCACTGGCAGCGGTGCTGACGCAAAAGGCATCCCAGTTTGGCCATCCCATCTACCTGATTTCCGACGAGCCCTACCGGGAGCTGGCCTACGGCGTGGAGGTGCCCTTCCTGCCCGCCATCTACCCGGACACCATCATCTGTTACTCCTACTCCAAATCCCTGTCCCTGCCCGGCGAGCGAATCGGCTATGTATATGTGCCGGGAACCTGCACCGACAGCGAGATGGTCTACGCCGCCGTGGCGGGCGCGGCCCGGGCCAGCGGTCACGTCTGCGCCCCCAGCCTGTGGCAGAAGGTCATCGCCCGGTGCGCCCACCTGCGGCCCGACCTCGACAGCTACAACCGCAACCGTCTGGCGCTGTACGAGGGTCTGTCCGCCATGGGCTACGAAATGGCAAAGCCCGACGGAGCCTTCTACCTGTTTGTCAAGGCACCCGGTGGCGACGCGAACCGGTTCTCGGAGCTGGCAAAACACCACGACCTGCTGCTGGTGCCCGGCGACGGCTTCGGCTGCCCCGGCTACTTCCGGGTGTGCTACTGCGTCAGCTACGATATGATAAAGAGAAGTTTGCCGGTATTTAAAGAACTCATCCGGCAGTTTCAATAACAAGCCGCCCTACAGTGGCGTTTTCCTGTCTTTTCCTCCTTTGTCGAAATATGTCAAATAGTTTAGAAAATGTGTACTTTTTGCAAATTATCGTCACTTTCCTTGACAATTTATTTCGATTATGGTATTATCCCGGCAGACCGGCAGGGTAGCCGGTTCGCAAATACACAAGGAGGAAACCCTATATGCGCACATCCCTTTTGCAGCGCGGTTTGGGCTTTGCCCTGGCGCTGACTTTGGTGCTTGCCGCGCCCCTGACCGCACGGGCAGAGGATTCGGAGGCCCAGTTCACCGAGCTGACCCGCGACCACGTCAGCATTGAAAAGACCGAATACGAGTACACCGGTGAGGCGATTCGCCCCAACGTCACCGTCCGGGTGGAGGAGACCCTGCTGACGCTGGACAAGGAGTATTCCCTGGAGTATGCCGACAACACCGAGGTCGGCGAGGGCAAGGTCATTGTTACCGGCATCGCCACCGGCGGCTACACCGGCACCGTGGAAGTTCCCTTCTCCATCGTTGAGAAGGAAGACGAGCAGGAGTCCGTTGCTCTGGAGGAATCCCATGTCAAGCTGGATAAGGCCGAGTTCACCTTCGACGGCAAGGCCGTCGAGCCTGCCGTAACCGTCACCGTGGGTGGCAAGGTGCTGGTCAAGGATACGGACTACACTCTGACCTTTGAGAATAACGACAAGGCCGGCGAGGCCTTCGCCGTGGTCACCGCCAAGGAGGGCAGCGGCTACACCGGCACTGTCCGGGTGAAGTTCACCATCAAGGAGGCCCCCAAGGCCCCGGAATACACCATCACCAAGGGCAACGCCGCCAAGTGGACCCTCAAGAGCACCAAGACCCTGAGCTTCACCGCCGACGGCGACTTTGACAAGTTTGTGGGCGTGTCCGTGGACGGCAAGCGCATCAGCGACAGCAACTATGCCGCGAAGAAGGGCAGCACCGTCATTACCCTGAAGAGCGCCTACCTGAACACCCTGAAGAAGGGCGAGCACACCATCACCATCCACTTTGACGATGGCAAGGCCGAGGGCAGCTTCACCGTTCTGGCTGCATCCAGCGACGGCAACCCCAACACCGGCGACAACATCCACCTGTGGGCGGCTCTGCTGTTCGTGTCCCTGACGGGCCTGATCGGCGCGGGCTACGCTTTCAGCAAGAAAATTTGGAAGTAAAACCTTCTCCCTGTGGGGAAAGGCAAATTTAAGGCGGATGCTGCTGCATCCGCCTTCTTTTTATACAAAATCCGCAACGTCGAAGGTGATAATCACGTGGTAGACCATCTCCCCCTCGGCGTTCAGGGTGTCCTCCACCCAGCTGCGCAGCTCCTCGCCCTTGTCCTTCATGTCCCGGGGCAGGGCCACGTCAAACACCAGATTCATGTGCTTCTTGCCCGGCACCATGCGGAAATCGTGCAGGCTCAGCCGGGGGTCCCGGGTTTGGAGCAGGCACAGCACCTTGGTCTTCAGCGCCGTCAGCTCCGGGTCGTCAATGACCACCGGGTCATAGTGGATTACAAGATGCACATTGTGGCTGCGCAGGCACTCCCGCTCCATATCGTCGATCAGCTCATGGCAGTCCAGCGGATCCTCCCGGCAGTCCATCTCCACGTGGAGGCTGGCAAACCGCTGGCCGGGGCCGTAGTCGTGCACCATCAAGTCGTGATAGCCCAGCACCTTGGGCTGGGCCACAATGTAGTCCACAATCTTCTCCCGCAGTTCCGGGTCAGCTCCCTCGCCCAGCAGGGGAGAGATGGTGTCCTTTGCCAGATTCAGGCCGCTGTAGAGAATAAACAGCGCCACGGCAAGGCCAATCCAGCCGTCCACGGGGATATTCGTCAGCTTTTCCACCACGGCGGCGATCAGCACCGCGCCGGTGGTGATGCAGTCGTTGCGGCTGTCGGCGGCGGTGGCCATCAGGGCCGTGGAGTCGATGCGCTTTGCCAGCCCCCGGTTAAACAGGTTCATCCAGAATTTCACCGCGATGGATGCCAGCAGCACCACCGCCGCAACGGTGGTAAAGGTCACCGGGGTGGGGTGGAAAATCTTCGACACCGAGGTCTTCACCAGTTCCAGGCCGATGACTAAGATCAGCGCCGCCACGCCTAGCCCGCTCAGGTACTCCGCCCGGGCGTGACCGTAAGGGTGGTGTTCGTCGGCGGGCTTATCCGCTACCCGGAAGCCGATGAAGGTGACGATGGAGCCGGAGGCGTCGGACAGGTTGTTCATGGCGTCGGCGGTGATGGAGACGGAGCCGGTGAGCGTACCCACCAGCAGCTTAAAGGCGAACAGCAGCACGTTGCACACGATGCCAACAAGGCCCGACAGGGTGCCAATGGCGGCACGCACCTTGGGGCTTTCCGTGTTGTCCGCATCCTTCACAAAGAGATGAAGCAGCAATTTGGTCATGATTTTCCTCCAAAAAACGACTCTACCCGCAGTAGAGTGGGATTTCTACGCCCGGTGGGGCTTTCTGCCGGGGTTTCTCCCAGAAAAGGCGTGACTTCCCGACCGGAGTATTGTATGATTAGAAAGTAAATTCTGCGCGTTCTTTTATTCTAGCACGGAAAAGCGCAGTTTGTCCAGACAAACTGTTGCGAATTCGGCTGGCGCGTGATTTCATAAAGTATCCAATGTAACGGAGTGTGTCAATATGAGTTATCAGATTATCACCGATTCCTGCTGTGACTATCCCACCCCCATGTACGAGACGCTGGGGCTTACCTTTGTGCCCCTGACCGTGGAGTTCCGGGGGGAAACCTTCGACGATAAGAACGACGACAGCCTGAAGGGGATGTACGACGGGCTGCGCGCCGGAGAGGTCGCCAAGACCTCCGCCGTCAATCCCAGCCGCTGGAGCGAGGTGATAGAGCCGGCTCTGGAACAGGGGCAGGACGTGCTGGTGCTGGCCTTCTCCTCCGGCCTGTCCACCACCTACCAGTCCGCCGTCATCGCCGCCCAGGAACTGGGGGAGAAATACCCTGACCGAATCATTCGGGTGGTGGACACCCTGTCCGCCTCCATGGGGCAGGGCCTGCTTGTCTGGTACGCCTGCAAAAAGCGGGAGGAGGGAATGTCCCTGGAGGAGCTGTACAACTGGGCCATGGACGCCCGACTGCACCTGTGTCACTGGTTCACCGTGGACGACCTGATGTACTTAAAGCGGGGAGGGCGGATCAGTGCCGCCACCGCTCTGGTCGGCACCATGCTGCAAATCAAGCCGGTGCTCCACATGGACGATGAGGGCCATCTCATCAGCATGACCAAGGCCCGGGGCCGCAGAGCCGCCATTGACGCGCTGGTACGCAAGGCCCAGGAGCTGGGGGAAGGCTACGACAACAGCACCATGTTCATCTCTCACGGCGACTGCCGGGAGGACGCGGAGTATCTGGCCCAGCAGCTGAAAGAAAAGTGCGGCGTGAAGGAAGTGGTCATCAGCTATGTGGGCGCGGTAATCGGTTCTCACTCCGGCCCCGGCACGCTGGCCCTGTTCTTCCTGGGAAGCCACAGGTAGACCAACACTGTAGGGCGGCTTGCCCTCAAGCCGCCGCTGGATATCGTGACGTGTTCCGCTGTCGCGGACGGCGGCTTGTGGGAAAGCCGCCCTACAGAATATGATGAAGCCCTCCGGTGCAAACCGGAGGGCTTTTGCATTGCCTCTTAGTACATTCCG
>JALFAD010000092.1 GCA_022772525.1 Clostridiales bacterium | reverse complement strand
CTGGCTAACCGGGCAAGAAAATTGGGCATGGAGGTCTACGGCTGCGACCCCCACATTTCCGTAGAGGCGGCCTGGAATCTGGACGGTCATGTCCAGCGGGTCAAGACCCCTGAAGAAATCTACGCCCTGTGCGACATCATTACCGTCCATGTGCCGCTTCTGAAGGACACCGAGAAGATGATCAACGCCTCCGCTCTGGCAAAGATGAAGGACGGCGTGATTATCCTGAATTTTGCCCGGGACCTGCTGGTGGACGATGATGCCATGGCTGACGCGCTGAGCAGCGGCAAGGTGGCCCGGTATGTCACCGACTTCCCCAATCCCAAGACTGCCAATATGCCCGGCTGCATTGCCATTCCCCATCTGGGGGCCTCCACCGAGGAGTCTGAGGACAACTGCGCCCGAATGGCCGTCCGGGAGATGATGGACTATCTGGAAAACGGAAACATCGTGAATTCCGTGAACTACCCCAACTGCGACATGGGCGTGTGCCAGAGCGAGGGCCGCATCACCATCCTGCACCACAACATTCCCGGCTCTCTGGGCCGGTTCACCGCCGCCATCGCCAGCGAAAACGTGAACATTGCGGGACTGATGAACAAGAGCCGGGGCGAGTATGCCTACACCATGCTGGATCTTGACCACCACCCCTCCGCGGAAGCGGTGGAGCACCTGAAGGAGATCGAGGGCGTCGTCCGGGTTCGAGTAATCAGATAAATTAAGGCAACACCGCACAATGGGAACTGCGGGCTTCGGCGGATCTTTTACCCCAATCGTGCAGTATGAAAAATGGGAAATACATCCAGTATTCCCGCATTTTTCATCCTTTCGCTTGTGCCAAAATCTCTCGCCGAATCTCCTTGCCCCATTATGTGGTGCTGCCTTAGCTGAAAAGTCCTGAAGGCTGCCGCTTTCGGGACTTTTCTTCAAAATTATGGTTGCTTTTTGAAATATGATGGGTTATAATTGCTGAAAAGTTAGAAATTTTGGGAAGGGGGAAGGCTGATGGAGATGAGCAAAATGCCAAAGCTCCGGGTAAGAGCCGGCATTTGTTATCTGATTGTCGCGGTGCTGTTTACGCTGTTTTTTGTGTACATGCTGGCCTGCGCCAGAACGCAGGTCTATCGTGCCCGGGAGGACCGGGGATATGAAAACGTCCAGCACTATACGGAATCCCTCCAGCCGGACGATCAGGCGCCTGCCGGGGTGAACCGGGTGTTCCGGTGGACGCTGGAGTCCCATTGCCGCGGCGACAGCATTACCTTTTATGTGGTGCACCATTATGTAAAAGTATATCTGGATGGGGAGCTGGTTTACAGTCTCCAGCCCAGTGAATCCGACCGGATCGGCAAGACGACCAGCAGCAACTGGGTGAGCGTGCCCATTTATCCGGAGGATGTGGGCAAAGAGGTCACGGTGGTGGCGACGCCGGTTTACAAAGATGTGATCAACAGGCAGATCGATTTTTATGTCGGTTCCCGGTTTGACATTTTTTCGGATTGCCTGATGCAGGACGTGGATGTGCTGGTGATTTCCACCATCTGCATTCTGGTGGGACTGTTTATCATGAGCATGCAGGTCTATCAGCTTGTGAAGCGGGATTCTCCCTCGCTGGAAATGTTCTATCTGGGCAATTTCTCCGTGATTCTGGGCATCTGGCGGCTGACGGACACCCGGGTGATTGCGTTCCTGCTGCCGAAGTATGCAATGGCGATGGGGTACATCACCATTGGCGCGCTGGTGCTCTGTGCCATCCCGCTGCTGCTGTTCCTCAAGGGGCAGCTGGCGGAATTTGACGGCGCGCCCTTGCTCCACGCGGCAATGGCGCTGTCCGGGGCGGCCCTTGCGATTCTGCTGCTGCAGGTTCTGGGAATCGCGGATTTCCGGGAAATGCTGCCGGTGTGTCATATTATGCTGGCGGGCACTGCCGCCATGCTGCTCGCCATCGTTGTGGTTCACTGGATTCAGAACGGCGGCCATGAGGCGGGGAGGTCTACGGTGCTGATGATGATTCTGGTTGTGGGCGCTGTCATGGACATCGTCAGCTATTATTGGCGGAATACCTCCGATAACGTGGTGTTCACCGCGCTGGCCTTTGTCATTGACATTATCTGCCTGTTCACCATCAATACCTATGAGACGAAAAACAAGGCTTATACAGACCCGAATACCGGCCTGTTCAACAAAAACCGCTGGGATGAGCTGATGAACAGCAGACTGCCGGTGACGGGGAATCTGGGCGTGATGATGCTGGACTTGAACGCCCTGAAATACGTCAACGATACCTACGGTCACGATGCCGGTGACCGGATGATCTTTGATTTTGCCAACATTCTGCGAAACACCCTGCCTCCCGGAACGGTAATCTGCCGCTGGGGCGGCGATGAATTCACCGCCATGCTGATGGACAGCAGCGCGGAAGCCATGCAGCAGTATTTGGGCCAGCTGGATCAGGCGGTGCAGCACTATAACGATTCCGGAAAACCGCCGTTTATCTATTTTTCGGCGGGGTACGCATTGGCTTCGGAGTTCCCGGAGCTGAGCCGGGAGGAGCTGCTCAGCTGGGCGGACGAGCGGATGTATCAGGAAAAGCGCCAGTGGTATACAAAGCACCGGAGAATTCGATAGAGAGAATGCGCCTTCCGGAGCCGGAAGACGCATTTTTTCTGGATTTGCCACTTCCTTTTGAAGCCGCGCGGTGGTATAATAAAACGCACTTGTCGGGTTAAGTCGTCAAAGCGGCAAATTGGAATTTGGCGGGCACGCCAACGGCTCCCCTTGAGGGGAGCTGTCAGCGAAGCTGACTGAGGGGTGCACCCCACCCACCTCGCATACGCACGGCCACCACCCCAA
>JALFAD010000090.1 GCA_022772525.1 Clostridiales bacterium | reverse complement strand
TCCAGAACCACCATGGAGGACGTGATCAAGGAAGCGGATCTCAGCTATACCCCGGAGAAGCTTTCCCAGATGGTGTCCGCCAAGGGCATCAACTCCACCGGCGCCTTTGAGGTGACGGTGACCAGCAGCAACCCCGCGGAGGCGGAGCTGATCGCCAACACCATCGCCAAGATTCTGCCTGACCGCATCGCGGAGATCGTGGACGGCAGCTCCGTGCGGATCGTGGACTACGCCATCATTCCCTCTCACCGCTCCGGCCCCAGCATGGTGAAGAACACCGCCATGGGCATTCTGGCCGGCGGCTTCCTGGCGGCGGCGGTGGTGGTTGTCCGCTTCCTGATGGACGACAAGTCCAAGCTGATGATCAAATCCGCCGATGAGCTGCGGGAACTGTACCCGGATCTGCCGGTACTGGCCATGATCCCGGATATGCGGGTGTCCGAAAAGAAGAACGGTTACTATTACGCGTCCTACTACGGACAGCCTGAGAAGAAGGGGGGCGGTCAAAATGGCGGAAAACAAGGAGCCTAAGCAGGTCAATGCCGGCGGAAAAAAGCCCCGGCACACCGCCAGAGTCTGCGAGTATATGACCTATTCCGGCAAGGAAGCCTTCAAGCGTCTGCGCACCAACGTCCTGATCGCCCTGGGAGATGACCCGGGGAAAAAGGGGCGCATCATCGGCGTGACCAGCGCCCAGCCCTCCGAGGGTAAGAGTACCGTGTCCGTGAATCTGGCCTATTCTCTGGCGGAGCTGGGGAAAAGTGTGCTGGTCATTGACGGCGATATGCGCCGCCCCGCCATCCACGAGATCGTGGGCGCCAGCCAGACCCCCGGCGTCAGCGAGATCCTCACCGGAAAGTCCGGCCTCAACGAATCCATTGTCCGCTACAAGAGTACAGCGGACGGCACGGTCTTCGACCTCATTCCCGGCGGAGAGATTTCGGATCATCCGTCGGAGCTGCTGAATTCCAGCCGTTTCGGCAAGATGCTGGAGGTGGTTTCCACGGTGTTTGACTATGTGGTGGTGGATCTCCCCCCGGTGAACGCTGTCATTGACGCCGTCAACGTGTCCAAATATGTGGACGGTCTGGTGGTAGTGATCCGGGAGGACCACTGTCCCCGCTATGTGCTCACCGAATGCGTGGAGCAGCTGCGCTACGCCAAGGCCAATGTGCTGGGCTTTGTGATGAACGGCTGCGTTGAGGGAGCCGGAAAACACTACCAGTACAAAAACCAGAAATACTACCGTTACGGGTAAAACGGCGGATTCCCTGCTGTTTTTCGCAGCGTTATACAAATCTTTGGGAAAGAAGGAAATGTCTATGAAAAAAATGTTGATTCTGGCTCTGGCAGTGATCCTGACCCTGGCTCTGGCTGTGCCTGCCGCCGCCGAGAACGGCAGCCCCGTGGCGCCTGAAACCAGCGATACCACCACGTCTCCCCTGCCTGAGATTGTTGAAACCGAGATTGAGGCCGGTACGAAAACGGGTGACGATGTCATCATTATCGTTGAGCCTTTCGCAGTAGAGGACGCCGGGAGTCTGTCCGAGGAGGCACAGAAGACCTACGCTTCCGCCCAGGAACAGCTGGAAGAAGCCGCGCCGGCCAATATGAAGACCCAGTACTTCTTCTATGTGACCATCGTGAAGACCGACAGCGAACGTTCTTTCAGAGAGAACTACGACGGCTCTGTCAACATGACTGTGAAAATCGCGAATGTCAGGAATGTGGTTGTCAAGCAGTTCGTTGACGGCAAGTGGGTCAAGCTGGAGGCGATCATCAACGCGGACGGCACCATCACCATTCTGGGTGTGGTGGAAGGCCCCATCGCCATTTTCACCGAGTAATCAGCCCCGCAAGCGGACCGGCCCACGGCTGGCCCGCTTGTCTGTTATCGCGGGAAACGGAAGGGCAGGCCGCCTGCCAGATTTTACCAAACAGGAGAATGCCTATGATCGACTATCACTGCCATATTCTCCCGCAGGTGGACGACGGCCCGGACCGGCTGTCGGAGAGCCTGACGCTTCTGCGCCGAAGCTATCAGCAAGGTGTGGAGATCATGGTGTCCACCTGCCATTTTTACGCCGATGAGGACGATCCTCAATCCTTCCTCGACCGCAGAAACGCTGCCTTTCAGCGGGTGCGGGAGGCGATGCTCCGCGACGCGGAGGTCTACCCCATGATCGTGCTGGGGGCGGAGGTGCTGTACTTTCCCGGCATCAGTGAGGCCCGGGACATCGAAAAACTGACCATCGGCAGCGGCAGAACCATGCTGGTGGAGCCGCCCATGGCCCCCTGGTCTGACGATATGCTGGATGAAATTGCCGAACTGGGGGAGAATCTCGGCTGCAGGCCGGTGATTGCCCATGTGGACCGGTTCATGCACATGCTGGGCGACCAGCGCCTGATTGACCGGGTGCTGGAACGGGAGCTGCTGGTGCAGGTCAACGCGGACTATTTTGTTGACACAAGAACCGTAAAATCCGCCGTGCGGAATCTGAAAAAAGGAAAAATCCATCTGATCGGCTCCGACTGCCACAATCTGTTGACCCGCGGCCCCAATCTGGGACAGGCCCGGCAGCAGGCAAGGGCCTTTGGCGTGGAATCGGAGTTTGACGAATTGAGCCGGAACGCGGCGCGGCTGCTGTTCCCCAGAGGAAACCGATGAAAAAGATAGTTCTGTTACTGCTGTGCGCGGCGCTGCTGGCCGCGCTGATCGCCGGGGCGGCCCTGATGACGAAAAAAGAGGCCGAGGCCCCCATTGAAAACGCCGGAACCGCTCAGAACGCGGCGGTGAAGCGGGAGTCTCTGACCTATGACGGGCATGAATACCCCATGAAGGCCCATTTGCAGACCGTGCTGCTTATCGGCACGGATGCCGTGGAAGGATACCGGGAGAAAACCGAGGGTGTAAAGCCCTTCTATAATTACCATCAGGCGGATTTCCTGACCCTGCTGGTGCTGGATACGGACGATCATACCGCCGAGACCTTGCAGCTGAACCGGGACACCATGACCGATGTGCCATGGCTGGATGTGCTGGGCAACTACGGCGGGACGGAGTTTAAGCAGCTTTGCCTTGCCTATAACTACGGCGACGGCGGCACGAAAAGCTGCCGCAATACGGTCAGTGCCGTGTCTGCCCTCCTGTTTGACGCCCCCATCGATCACTACATTCAGATTCCCATGTCTGCCATCGGGGTGCTGAATGATTTGGTGGGCGGCGTGACCGTAACCATCGAGGAAGACCTGACGGGCATCGACCCGGCCTTTACGGAGGGCGCGACCGTTTGCCTGAGGGGTGCGCAGGCGGAGTCGTTCCTCCGGGCAAGAATGGCTCTGGAGGATGACACCAACCTCTCCCGGATGCGCCGCCAGCGGCAGTATCTGGAGGGCTTCCAGCAGCAGGCCCGGGAGGCCTTTAATTCCGACTCGGCCTTCACCGGGAAGCTGTTGGAGAAGCTTTCGGAGTATCTTCAGTCCGACCTCACCGCCCAGCAGCTGTCCGAGCTGGTTACGCGGCTGGACCAGGCGGAGGTTTCCCCCATCCGCTATGCGGAGGGCCGGCTGAAAAAAGGGGAGCAGTATTACGAATTTTACCCGGATCCCCAGTCCCTCTGGGAGATGGTCCGGGCGGCCTATTGTGATACTAGTTTTTCATAAAACGGTTAAATACCGTTTTATGAGACCGCTGTCAAGCGGTCAGCGGCATCGCCGCAAAAAACGTAGTCCATACATTTCTCGCCGCCACTGGCGGCCTGCGCACAAAGCGCAGGATAAAATGGTATGAAGATTGACGAACCCGGCGCACACAGGTGCGCCGGGTCAATTCTTGGGGAAAAGTGGGAAAAGAGGAGAACTGTCACAGGTTTGTCAAACTGATATTCAATAGAAAACTTTAATTCGCAGGAATTGAAGTTTTCTATATGAAGATCATAATGAAACGGGACTGTTAAAAAAGTCCCTGTTTGCTGTGCGCCATTTTCTTTCCAAGTTGACGGGATTATGATTGATTTTTCAACAAAATGTTTATATAATACAAATATGTTGACAGGGAGAAATTCCCACAGGCGGGACAGGGAGCTTTCGGAAGGAGGGAACGGTATGAATCAGGTGCTGCTGGACGTCTACATTTTCCTCTCGATCACAATCGCGGCGACGGATGCCATTTTGTCCGTAAAATCCATGCAGAAGAACAAGACCACGGGGCGGTATCTGGGGCTGGCCTGCGCAGGCGCGGCGGTGGTGGACATCAGTTATCTGATCAGCATTCTGTACGACAACTATTTCTGTGTGTCGGTGATGTCCAGCGTCCATTTTATCAGCATCGATTTCATGCTGATCTGTCTGCTCATTTTTACGGTGTTTTTCACGAAAAACAAGTTTACGGAGGTTTCCAGGGCGGCTATCCGGCTGGCAGGACTGTACGCTGCCTTTGAGGTCGCGATTTTTGTTCTCAATCCCTTCACCGAAATCGCGTTGGGCTATGTGCCTCGGGATACGATGATTGCCAGATACGCCTACCAGATGAAGCCCCTGTACTGGCTGCACCTGCTTTTTACTTATACGCTGGTGGCGGTGGTGCTGGTGCTGCTCATCTTGAAGATGTGCAGGGTCCCTTGGGAATACCGGGCTCAGTTTCTCTACGTGATTGCCGGAATCGCGGCGATTGTGGCTGTGAATGCGGTGTTCCTGTACCTGCCGGGGGTAAACGTCTACAATCTTCTGGACTATTCCATCTGCGGCTACAGCCTGACGTCCTTCCTGCTGTACTGGTGCTGCTTTGGCTACTCCACCCATGGATTGCTGAACCGCCTGAAAACCAGCGTGTTTGAAAACATCGATCAGGGCATCGTCCTGTTTGACTATAACGACGACCTGATTCTCCACAACGCCAAGGCGGACCATCTTCTGGGCGGAATCCAGCTGAAAGAGGATATGCGTCTGGAGACCTTCCTGAGCAGCTGCAACCTCTGCGCCGGCGGGGAGATAGACAACGATAGCCTGTCTGTCCAGTGCTACATCAAGGACGGCGCTCAGGAGCGGCCTCTGCGGTGTGATGTGCGCAGGCTGAGAAATACCCGGTCGCAGGTGCTGGGACGGCTGTTTGTATTCTCGGACGCGGCGCTGGAGACGGACCTGCTGACGGGCTTCCAGAACTGGGAGAGTTTCCAACGGTTTGCCGAAGAAGGGGACGGACATTTTGTCTATCCCACAGCGGTGGCTATCTGCGACATTAACAGCCTGTCAGTGATCAACAGCACGGCGGGCAGCAAGGTGGGCAACCAGAAAATCAGGCTGTTGGCGGACACCATGCGACAGTATTTTCCCAAGCGCACCTACTATGTCCGGGGCCTGGAGGCCAACCTCATCGCCCTGTGCAGCAGCTGTACGGAGGCGGAGGCGCAGGAATGCCTGCGGCGGGTGAAGGAGAATTTTGACGGAAAGATTCAGTACGCGGTCAGCGCCGCCACAGACGGGCAGCCGGATATTCTTCAGGCGATTCAGGAGGCCGCATCGGCGATGCGCACGAAGAAGCTGCTGGACCATGAATCCATCCATTCCGAGATGCTGACCTCTCTTATTCGCGCCTTGGAGGAATGTGACAGCGACACGGAGCACCATGTGCGCCGGACCCAGATCATGGGCGCGGAGCTGGGCAGAAGAATCGAGCTGACGGACATTCAGCAGAGCCAGCTGTCCCTGCTGTGCCTGCTGCATGACATCGGCAAGATCGGTGTTCCGCTGGAAATCCTGAACAAGCCGGGCAAGCTTTCCGAGGAGGAATGGGCGATTCTGAAGACCCATACGGAAAAAGGCTATGAAATCGCCAACAGCAACAACGAGCTGAAGTGTATTGCCGACGAAATCCGGCATCACCATGAGCGGTGGGACGGCAAAGGCTATCCCGACGGCCTGAGCCGGGAGAGCATTCCGCTGCTGTCCCGGGTAATCGCGGTGGTGGATGCCTACGATGCCATGGTAAGCGACCGGGCCTACCGGGCTGCCATGCCCCAAGAGAAGGCTGTGGAGGAACTGAAGCGGTGCGCAGGCACCCAGTTCGACCCCTTCCTTGTGTCTGAGTTCCTGCAGATGCTGAAGGAGCACCCGGAATATGCCAAAATCAGCGGAAAGACCGGAACAACGGTGTCGGTGCTCAAGACCGAAAAGCCGGAGAATACAGACAGCGGCTGCGAGTTGAAGGGGAGCACCCATCCGGTGTTCTACAGCCGGTATCTGCTGGACGCGACTATGCGGATTGTGTATGTAGACGAGAATTTTGAAAAGATTACGGGCTACACACCGGAGGATGTCCGAAGCCGCGCCATGATGCAGTCGGATCTGATTCCGGAGGAGGAGCGAACGGAATATCTGTGCATGACCAGCGCCTACCTGGCGAAAAACACGCAGGCATTCCTGGAGCACAAGCTGCGACGGAAGGACGGAACGGATATCTACGTATTCTGCTACGGCAGAGTGTACTACGATTCCGCCGTGCGCTCAGAGCGGTCGGAAATCATCATCACCAACGTGGACAGCACCCATTCCATGAAAATGCTGTCGGAGGCTGAGCAGAACAAAGCCCAGGAGCGGCTGCGCCACTGGGAGCAAACCTACCGGACGGACCCCCTGACGGGCCTGCTCAACCACGCCGCTTTCCGCAGCGATGTGGAGCAGAAGCTGCTGGAGGGGAACGGGAAAATCTTGATGCTGATGATGGATGTGGACAAGTTCAAGGAGTTCAACGACACCTACGGACGCCACAGCGGCGACAAGTATCTGATTCTGGTGGCACAGACGCTGCTTTCCTCCCTGCGGGAGGGAGACTACACCTGCCGCATGGGCGGCGACGAGTTCGCGGCGGTACTCTCCTTCGGCATGGATGCCACACCGGCGCTGATGCGGCAGCGTGCCCGGCAGATTTTCGACAAGGTGGATATGAGCCTGAAGGCCATGGATGCACACATGGGCATCTCCATGGGCGGTGTCATTGCGGAATCGGAAACCAATTTTAACCAATTGTACGAACGGGCGGACAAGGCCCTCTATGAGGCCAAGAACCAAGGCCGGGGCAGACTGGTCCTGTCATAAAACGCACCCCCTCGCTGACGGAATGACAGCGAGGGGGCGATTGCTTGTGATGGGAAAACGGATTCAAACAGCGGCGCTATCCGGCACGACACAAGCGCCGTTATGGTTTGGCGCGGGGGAGCTGCTTCCGGATTTTTCCCAATTGTTATTTTTCCCAAGTTTTTTCTCCGGACAGAAGGAGAAAGAAGTTGCGGTTCCGCGTTTATGTTTCATCTTCGGCCTTCCTGCGGCGGATCAGACCCATCACCATGCTGAAAAGACCTGCGCAGATCAGCACCGGCACCGGCCACCACAGCTGCCCGGTTTGGGGAAGCCTGCCGCCCCCGCCGGAGGATGGCGGTTTGGTCGGCGTAACCTCCCGCTCCAGATCGGTTTTCGGGACGGGTTTCACGTCATAGATGTATTCCCCGTTGTGAAGATACGGCACGCTCACCAGAAAGGGCGCGGCTTTTCCGTAACCGGGGGCAGCGGTTTCCTGCACCACAAGATACAGGCCCAGTTCAAGATCGGAGAATGCAGCCGTACCGTTTTTTCCGATGGTCACCGGCCTCATGGTGACGGGCGTCAGCTTCTTCTGACCAACGTATTTTGCGAGGGTGTCCGCCAGCTCAGGGGACTGGATATCCTTAAATTCGGAAATACGATCCTGAAGGGCGCTCACAGGCACAAAGCTGTAGTTGCCGTTGCCCTCGTGGACGCAGCCCACCTTGTACGCATTCAGACTGCCGCCGGAAACCGGTTTTTCCCTGTAAAGCATCGTGACCGTGACGCTGCCCCTGCGGGCCAGATCCGGCACCGGATGGGCGGAGGCGGCAAGCGGCAAGGTAAGCATAGTAAACGCCAGCAGCAAAGAGATAACATATTTTTTCATCGTCATTCCTCCTATCTTCTTCTGCGGCGGGGTAGAAGAAGAATCAACAGAATCAGCAGACTGTCCACTGCCAACGAAACTCCGATTTGTATTCCTGCTGCGTTATGTCGATAAGCATTTTGATTATTCATGAAGCGCTCCGGGCATCAGCCGTTCATGCGCTTTTTGGTGACCAGCAGCACAGCCGCGCCCAGCACCAGAATGGAGCCGAGAACGTAGAAAACGGTGGTGCCCGTGCCGCCGGTGGAGGGCAGTTCGGTGCCGGACTTGTTCTCAATTCTGAGAGCCACAGCCGCAAGATTTTTGTTGTAGGTTACCGAGGTGGTATATGTCTCCGTAGTTTCCGTCGTCACTTTTCCATCCGCGTCATAGTAAATTTTCGTGCTGGTAACCGTTACCACTTCGCCAATTTTCTGAACAGGCAGTTCCACCGTGGTGGTCAGCTTGTTGTAGCCTGCGGGAGCCTTCGTCTCAGTCAAAATCAGCTTTACGTCGGAAGGCAGGCCCCGGATGACCAGATTGCCCGTGCTGTCGCATTCCATCTCAGTGCCATTTGTGGTGGAATTGGGATCATAGCTGACAACGGTGTAATTACCGTCCGAACCGGTAACCGTCAGGCCCTTGGCGGCAAACTTCGCGCCAGCCAGAGCCTCGTCGCTCTCGTCAACCTTTTTCAGAGCGGCAGCGTAGGAGAAAATGGTTTCCTTGTCAGAATACTCCTTTTCGAAGGACTTTTCATTATCCTTATAGGGCTTTAATGTGACCTTATTGACGTTGCCAGCAATGCCGTCGATCACAACCTGATCCGTTACCGTGGCTTCATAGGTCAGAACAATATCGGCGCCGTTGGCATACAGGCTGTTTCCGTTACCATCCACCCAGGGAATCGTGATGGATTTGCTGCTGTCAAACTGGGGGACTTTCCCATCGACCGTATACGCCGCACCGCCAATGGTGATTCCGGTAACCGTTACATCCGTCAGAAAACCAGGCAGCGTATCCGTAATCACATATTTGTACACTCTCTCAGCGGACGTACCCGCGCCGATAAAGTTGGCGGTGTTGAAGGTGGCGGTATAGGTAACCCTTTGACCGATGGCAACATCGTTGTCATCCACTTTTTTCTCAGCAGTGGGCGGTTCGCTGTTCTTATCCACAACGGTTACATCGGGCATTGTGGAATCCACAGAAATGACCGTCCGGCCCTGGGTGGTGGTGATGACATAATAACCATAAGCCAGACCTTTGAAACGCAAAATGGAGCCGTCGCTTTCCGCGCTTGCTGCCGCGGCTGCTGTCTGCGTCCATCCTTTCAGGGCGGCATTCAGCCCGTCGCTCATGGTTTCGCCGTCTTTTGCGGCAGCCGTCGCGGAAATATAGTTATTGGCATCTGCGGTAAAATAGGCTGTCAGTGCGGCAGGAATCGTGCCGGTGTAGGCAATGTGCTTGCCATCCGGGGAAACCGTGGCGTCAAACAGCTTGTAGATGGTGTAGGTCTCGCCCTTGGCGGCGTTGGAGATGGTGATGGAGCCTTTGCCGTCACCGGCAGCGACTTCCTGCGCGAATGCGGTGGCAGCCATGGCGAAAACCACAGCCAGTGCCAGCAGAAAGCTGGCGGATTTCCTCGCAAATTTCATGGTGATCATTCCTTCCCTATGGCTTTGAATTTACTGTTCTGACCGCTTGCGTGTCAGAAAGATGCGGAATCCTCCTTCCTGCGCCGGATGCGGCTATACAACAGGAGGTACACCGCGCCTGCAAGCAGCAGACACCCTCCCATGGTATACAGGGTAGTACCGGCTCCGCCGGTGTTGGGCAGCGCATAGTAGGAAGTGTTGGTAACCGTTCCGTCCCAGTCCAGATTCCCGCCGTTTACATCCTTCACATCCACGGTAATTTTGTCATAGGCAGCCGTTACCTGATAGGTGTTTCCCGTGGGGGCATAGCCGTCGGGCGCTTTCGTCTCGGTCAGAGTATACCTGTGACCGGAGGGAATGCCAGTGAAGATAACGGCTCCGTCCGCCCCCGAGGCTGCGCTCTTTTCCGCAACCGCAACCGAGGTTTCGTCGCCCCGGCAGAGATTGCAGTTTTTGGAATCATGGCGCAGGGTAAATTCCGCGCCTTGCAAAGGTGCTCCGCTGCTGTTTTGCTTTGTGAAAGTCAGTTCAGACAGGAAGCCTTGCACCGAGGGAATCGGAAACGCCAGGGTTTTCGGATCCGATATGGTGGTGCTGTTATCCACGGTTCGGACGACCCGATAGCGAAGCGTTGTTTGCCCGTTGGTCCGGTAAACCGTCCCTTCCCCGAAGCCATCCAATTCATTCTCCAGACGAACCCGGTAGACCAGCTGATAGGTATAGGTGGTGGATGCGCCGCTGGACGACATCTGATATCCCGAATGCTTCAGATCCCAGGCAATCGCATTCTGCCCGCCATCAAAGGAGGCGGTGTTCTCCGCGTTTTCCGCCGACGTGCCGGTAAGAGACCCCGGGGTCAGATTGGCGCTCTGATTGTAAAACCGGATAAATTCCACGGATCCCGAAGGCATGGGGTCAACCGCCACCCAGTCGGCTTTGGAGGCTTCCATGACCTTCCGTTTGATTTCCGCGAATATCTGGCCAAAGGCGCTGGACAGGCCGCTGGAATCCGTACTGTCATAGTAGTATCCGGAGCCGATTTTGTCTCTAAGCCAGTTTTTGTAGGAGGCGCTGCTGTTGGCGTCGCCGATTTCATAGGTGGTGCCGGTTCGATCCACCACGGAATAGCCGTTGGCACCTTCACTCTGGGTAATGTACTTCTGAATGGTCTGACCGCCTACATCCACGCCGATGGAGAAAATCGTGGTGCCGGAACCTTTGATCGCCGCGGCTTTCGATTGGGCCATGAACGCCGCCATGTCACTGTAGCTGGTGCCACATGAACAGGGCTTACGCAGAACATGGTCATAAAACCGATCTCCGGTGGAATCGTAGGGGTCGTATCCCGAATAGCCGCTGCTGACATAGGTGGTGGGGAAGCCGTCGCTGAGGAAGACAATGAATTTGTTCTTGCTGGAAACGCCGCTGAGCATATCCGAGGCCATGGCCAGCCCGGCTTCGATGTTGGTAAAACGGGAATGGGAGGCATCATAGCCTGCCGCGTTGATAATATTGCCCGTCCGGGTGCGCATGATATCTTTCAGAGCATTGGCCTTTGCCTGATTGGCACAGCTTTGCAGACCGAAGATCTGCCGGGCATCGGTATTGAAGGCGACAAAGCCCACCTTGCTGGTGCCCAGAGCGTTATGGGCGGCAAACTGATCCAGAAAGCTGTCTGCCGCCGCCATAGCCGCGGCGTACCGGGTAACGCCGCCAAAGTTGCTGTTCATGGTGTTGGAAATATCCAGCACGATCACCACCGCCATGTCCGGCGCGGAGGTAATCTCCGAGATTTTCTGGTTGGTCTGCACCCGCAGGGTAATGTCAAAAACGTTTTCCAGCTCGGTTCCGGCAATGGTCTTGCTGACGGAAACCCCATCGTCTGGATTCGCGTTGGTTCCGCCCCGGTCGCGCACCTGAACATCCGAAGGCTTCTGGGATTCCGGCACAAGGGCTGCCGCAACAGCCCGGAAGGCCCGGGCAGGCTGCACCGCCGTGACATGGTTTACATAACTGCTGTAGGCTTCAAACCAGCCGCTGTCCCGCAGCAGCATCCAGTTGCTGCCCACCGCCTGTTCGGCAATGGTATCCGGGCTGCCGTAAAGCAGCGTAAACACCCGCTCATACAGCTGGGCATACCCTTCCTGAGTCAACTGCCCCTGCTGGTAAGCCTGCCGCAGCCGCTCCATCAGGGCCTCAGCCGCCCCGGTATCCGGGGCTGCTTCCAGCGCTTCCACCTCCGCTAGATACTGGGCGTAGAAGCCTTTCACCTCTTCCTCGGAGCAGACCGCCATAAAGCCGAGGGCCGTTACGGTGAGCTTTTCCGGCATCTGGTGGATTTCACAGTCTCCATCCCACTGATTATGCTCCATTGCCGCGCTGACCTGAAGGGCCGCCGTCTTTTCCGGCGCTGCGCCCACCACCTCGATAACGATATCCTCCGAGAACTCGCCGGGTATGGCTGTGAGCGGCTTATATCCTGTCAGCACCTGACAGGGAAGCGCCTCTTCGCCAAAGACCCGGGTCTCCTGCGTAATCTGAGGGGCATACCCTTCCGTCTGATCCAGCCAGGACATGGAGCTCAGGTCAAAAACCGCCTCATCGGCGCTCAGCGGCAGCACAAGCTCCAACTTTACCCGCCCCTGAGTATAGGACGCGTCCGTTAAGGACGCTGTTTTGGCATTGACCCGGTAAACGGCAGACTGCCCGCTGCGAACCATCCACGGAAGGGAATCCCCATTCTCTGCCACCGCATCCACTTTCAGCTCGCTGACAACCGCGCCATCCTGAGTCAGCGCGCCGTCCGGTGTCTCCTCCCCGCCGGACGCCTGCAGGCATTCCTCACTGTGGGTGTGCTCCTCCAGTTCACAGGTCAAAACCCAGCTGCCGTAACAGAGGGGGCCGTGAACGTGCTCCGGGTCCGTGCTGGTGCAGGTCAGAGCCTTGGTGTCTGCCGGCTCCTCCGCTGTTTCAAAGCAGGCGTCCGTGTGCTGATGTCTCAAAACCTGAACCTGCCCGCAAATCAGGCTGCCCGTTTCATCAAAACAGTCTGAGGTATGCTCGTGGAGGATTACTTCCGGTTTTCCGCAGATCAGCACCGGCTGGGCGGGCGCTGCTTCCTCCGCCGGCTCGGTCGGCAGATCGCAGATCAGGATCTTGATCTGCGCATAGCATTCGTCCGTATGCGTGTGGTCGCCGGGGATTCCGCAGCTCAGCTCCCGATGAACCTCAAAGCAGCCCTCGTCATGGTGGTGTCCGTCGGATTCCTCCTGACCGCAGACCAGCTCCCCGGTTTCCTCCCGGCAGCTGTCGTCATGCCGGTGACCATCACATTCTTCCAGCGTGCATATGAGCTCCCTGTTTTCCGTATAGCATTCATCCGAATGTACATGCTCCGTGCAGGTCAGCTCGCCCCGGGTCAGGGTATAGCACCCATCCGTATGGGTGTGCGCTTCCACCGCTTCCGGTACGGAAAAACACTCGCTGCCATGGGTGTGGACTTCAATCTCCGTCAGGGTACACCACAGGGTTCCCTCCCCGTCATAGCAGGATGCGTCATGCTGATGCACGACAAAGTCCGCATAGCCGCAGATCAGATTCCCCGCACCGTCGCGGCATGCATCCGTGTGGGAATGGATTTGCAGGCTCTGCGCGCTGCAGACCGGCAAACTCCTGCTCACGGAAGTCAGCTGGGTATAGCAGTCGACGGTGTGTGTATGTTCCGTTTTTCCACACTCGGTCTGCTCCAACGTTATGGCAGGCAGAATCAGTGCGTAAACCGTGCAGAACGCCACCACACAGGCCATCGCCGTCACCAGCCTGCACCGCCGCCTTTCTGCGCGGTGTGCTCTTGTATCGCTCAGCGTCTTACGCTTCATAATACCGCTCACTGTTCCTTTCTACCGCAACCATCCAAAGCCGGACAGAGGCCAGACCCGGAATAGGACTTTTCCAACAATTTGTTCCTGCGAAACGCAGCCTACCGCCGTGCTTCTGGAATCCACCGACGTAAGCCGCTGGTCGCCCATGCAGAAGTACCGGTTATCCGGCACCTGACAGGGCAGCTCCAGATCACACTCCCCCAGAGCCTTTTCCGTCAGGTATGGCTCATCCAACTGCCTGCCGTCTACATACACATCGCCGCTTTCGTCGATATCCACCCACTGACCGGGGCCGGCAATACAGCGCTTTACCAGAAGCTTGTTGCCTGCGTAGAATGCCACTAGATCCCCCTGTTGGACTCCTGTCTCCTTCAGGGAAACCACAATGTCCCCTTCGTTCAGGGTGGGCGTCATGGAGGCACCGTAAATCCGCAGAACCGGCATCCAGATCGTGGCCACTAAAACGGCAAACGCTGCCACGACAACCAGCGTATACACGGTACTGCGCAGCACTTGCCGGTAGTTTCTTTTATAGGTTTCCCGTCTCAGTTCCGCCGTCAGCTGCGCGACACTGGGAAATCCGCTTGGTTCCTCGGGGTTCATTCTGATTCCTTCTCCTGCGCCATGCGGTGGGCGTTCTCGAGGTATTGTCTGGCAGCTTTGTCAGCAGCTTCGAATACGCCGTTTAAACGCAGGGCCGCTTCCGCCATGGAACCGGATTTCTCAAGGAGAATCCGCCGATCCTGAAGCTTTGCCCGGGCCTGCTCCAACTCTGCGCGCAGGCGCATATTTTCTTCCGTTTCGGAAATCAGCATTTCCAGCAGCTCCCTTCGGCTCAGCCGCCGTAATTCCGCATCTGTCATTCGATACCTCCAGTCTGCTCCAACAGCACAAAACAAAAAAGCCTGCCACGTCCCGCAAGAATCCCTCCCCGGAAAACCGGGGAGGGATTCTCTGTAGGATCAATATCGGGCTGCCGCCTGAAACCGGACCGGGAAAACCGGAGCGCGCGGGGATGTCCTCTGGCTGTTACCCCCACGGACTGTCCCGCAGTCTTCTGACGGCAGATGGAATCCATTCATGCGTTCACCTGCATTTCTCTCGCCTCCTTATCTGCGGGTATCATAGCAGATGATTTAACCATATTCCATCGCGCTTCGTCGAATAGAAAATGAGAGTTCTTGATGTGCTTACCAGGCTGCCGGTGGGGGTGACCATGGATTGATAGAACCGGGCCTGTTGCAAAATAGAGAAAACAATCGATAATACTAAAACCCGATTAAAAACTTTAAATCTTTCCGGTCAGGATTGCACCAGAATGCGTTATCTTCCTTGCTGGGCGTTAGCCCAGCGGCGTCATCTGCCTTTTCTGGCACAATTCATCCTCGGAAATCTTTTAAAGCGTTCAATCAGGTTTTAGTATAAAATTCGAAGCGTATCCGGGTGGAAACCGCCTGCAAGACAGTGGAATTCCACCTGCGCCTGCCGGGCTGGCGCGGATTTGGATTGGCGATAAAAAATCTGTCAAAATCTGCAACTGCTTCCTTACTTTCACTTGGATTTGATTTTAAATCCGGGAAAAGCTATGGTTGCGGAAAGAAAAAGCCGATTTCCCAGCGAAACCGGTGTCCTTTCCAAAAAAAGAATGTAAGGAGAGAGTCCAAATGAGCAGCAACAACAATCGGATCAA
>JALFAD010000048.1 GCA_022772525.1 Clostridiales bacterium | reverse complement strand
CCTTCCCCGGCGGTCAGAGGCTGAGCATCAATCTCTTCCTCCTGCGCCGCCAGCAGGTGGGCGGAATTTTTGTCGATCCCCGACACCATCCCGTCACAGGGGGCGGAAATCACGCCGGTTTCGTACATTTTGAACAGCTTTTGCAGGAGTTCCTCGTATTCCCGGTGGGTTTCGGCAAGGATTTCCCGCTGGGCGGTATAGTCCGTGTCCTTGAGGGTAAACAGCGCCGCCCCGGAATTCAGGGTCTGCTCCGGCTGGGCGTAGACGATGGACACCGTGCCCGCAAAGGCCGTAGCCTTCCATGGGCTGTGGATTTCCAGCTCCCCCGTGCCAACACCGGCAACGGAAACGGTCTGGCCCACCGCATAGCCCTTGTCCGCAATCGTCACCACCAGCTCGCCGCTGAGGTTCGATTCCACCCGGCCGGTGACCTCCTTGCCGTCTGCCAATGTGACGGTCACGGTTTCTCCGGTGGCAAGGTCAGAGCCTGCGGTGAGCCTGACGCACAGCTTGCTGTCAAGGCTCAGCACCGCCAAAGCCCCATGCTCCAGCATGACACTCTCCACCCGGTCGCCTTCTCTGGCGTAGACCAGCTTCACCCGGCCGCCGGCGGTGGCGGAAACCTCCGTGGCTGCTTTTTCGTTGGAATAGGATTCCATCTGTTTTTCCACCGTGGACATAGAGTCCCGAATTTCGGTGATTGCTGTCATGACGCTGACCTTGTCAACCGCCGCAAGAGGATCGCCTTCCCTGACAAAATCACCGTTTTTTACAAGAAATTCTTCGATTTTCACATCCGCCGGAATGCTGATATTCTCGGGGTCTCCCGCTTCCAGCGTGCCGCCGCCATGGATGGCGGTGCGGATGGAGCTGACGGTGGCATTGGCGCTGAGGATACTGGCCTGAGGGCCGTCCTCGGTCTGCTGCTGCCGGGCCATCAGCGGCATGAGCGCCAGCCACAGTACGATCAGCGCCAGCACACCCCAGAGGATGTACCGCTTTACCGATTTCTTCTTCGTCTTATCCATTTGCTTATCCTCCGTAGTGCAGGGCGTCGATGGGCTTCATCTTCGCCGCCTTATTGGCGGGATACAGCCCGAACACCACGCCGATCAGGAAGCAGAAGGCCACTGCCAGACCAACCACCCCCATGTTCAGGGAGAAGGTGATGCCGGCGCTGACCGTCACCGTGGAAACCACCTGCAAAATGGCCCAGCTCAGGAAAATGCCCAAGCCGCAGCCCATCATGCACAGCACCACGGCTTCCATCAGGAACTGGGTCAATATGTTACCCCGGCTGGCGCCGATGGCCTTGCGGATGCCGATTTCCCGGGTGCGCTCGGTGACAGTGACCATCATGATGTTCATGATACCGATGCCGCCGACCACCAGAGAAATGCCCGCAATGCCGCCGAGCAGGATGGACAGGGTGGAGGTGACGGTGTTCATGGCCTCCTCCAGCATATTGGAAGCGTCCACATCGTAAGCGTCGTCGTCCTCGTCGAAACGCTCGTTGAGGATCCTATCCATGGCATCCGCCGCCGCGTCCACGGTGGAGCCTTCCGCCGCAGAGATATAGAAGGTGGTCACGTCCGAACTCACACTGTCCGTCAGGCGAATGAGAGAGGAATAGGGAATGTAGGCCATGAGCATTCCGGAGGTCATCATGGAGGTCAGGGAGTCCTCGTTTTCCTCCAGCACGCCAACCACGGTGAACTGCACCCCGTTCAGGGTGATGGTCTGCCCCACGCAGTCGGTGTATCCAATCAGCTCGTCGGCAGCGGCCTCGTTGAGGACGCAGACGTAGGCGGCGTTTTTCTGGTCGGAGGACTTGAGCCACCGGCCCAGAGACAGCTGGAGGCCCTGAATTTCATAGTAGGAAGGGGTGGTGCCGTAGACGGTGACGCTGTCGTAATCCGCGCCGCGCTTGCCCACCACCGTGGCGCTGGTACGGGCGGAGATCAGGCCGATGTCCGGCTCCTGTGCCATCCATTCATCCAGATCGGAAAGGTGAATGGGTTTGCCCTTGTCGTCGGAGACAGTGACAGTGACGAGACTTGTTCCCAAATCCGACACCGCTCCGGTGACGGAATCGGTCGCGCCGCTGACCAGGCTTACCAGCACCACCAGGGCCATAACGCCGATGATGATGCCCAGCATGGTTAAAATAGCCCGCATCTTATTGGCGCCGATGGAACGCAGCGCCATGACAAATGACTGCATTACAGCGTCACCTCCGAAATCTGTCCGTCCAGAATGTGGATGGAGCGCTGGGCCTGTTTGGCGATGTTATTGTCGTGGGTAATCAGGACAATGGTGTTGCCCTGGGCGTGGAGGTCGTGGAAAATGTCGATGATCTCCTTGCTGGTTTTGGAATCCAGCGCGCCGGTGGGCTCGTCGGCGAGAATCAGCTTGGGCCGGGTGACGATGGCCCGGGCGATGGAGACTCTCTGCTGCTGTCCGCCGGACAGCTCCGTGGGCAGGTGCTTAGCCCGAGGGTACATATTCACCTTGTTGAGGGCTTCCTTCACCCGCTCCATCCGCTCTTTTTTGGGAACCTTCTGGTAGATGAGGGGCAGCTCCACATTTTCCTCCGCTGTCAGCTTGGGGATCAGGTTGTACTGCTGAAATACGAAGCCGATCTTCTGATTGCGGATTTTGGCAAGCTGGTTTTCCGAGTAGCTCTCGATGGGCAGGCCGTCCAGCAGGTACTCCCCGGCATCGGCGATGTCGAGGCAGCCGATAATGTTCATCATGGTGGATTTGCCCGAGCCGGAGGGGCCGATGATGCTGACGAACTCCTGCGGGTAAATGTGCAGATTGGCGTGATCCAACGCCCGTACCCGGTCGTCGCCCACCTGATAGTATTTGCAGATATCTTTCAGCTGGATCATACCTTAGCCTCCCATGCCGGGCATCCCGCTGGGCTGTCCGCCGCCGTTGGGCATGCCGCCGGGCATCTGACCGCCGCCCCGGTTGCCGCCGGAAGACATTCCGCCGCCCATACCCTGCGCCATGGCGAACATATCCATAATGGAGAAGTTCTGGGACTCGGTATAGTAAACGGTATCACCCTCCTTCAGGCCCGAGGTGATTTCCACGTAATCATCGTTCTGCATCCCGATGGTCACCTCCACCCGTCCGTCATAGCGATGGGCTTCGGAATCATAGCCGGTATAAACATAGTAGGATGCGCTGTTCTGGTGCAGGGCGTCCACTGGGATAATCAGGGCGTTCTCCGTGCCCTGAATCCGCACGTTGACGGAAGCCGTCATGCCCGCCAGCATTCCCTCCTCCCGCTGGAGGGTCACTTCGGCGGAATACTGGGTCACGCCGGTGGAGGTGTCGGCAACCTTGCTGATCTCCGTGACGGTGCCGGTGAAGGTGTCCTCGCTGACGGAGCTGACCTCGATTTCCGCTTCCTGTCCTTCCTTCAGGGACAGAATGTCGGTTTCGTTCACGCTGATGGTGACAGACATCTGCTTCTGGGGATACAGGGTCAGAATCTGGTTTTCTGCGGCAGAATTGAACGTATCCTCGTCATATTCAACGCTACTGACCAGACCGTCCATTTTGGAAAGCACCGCCCCGTCCCGGTAGATGGTCAGAAGATCCATGAGGGTTTCTTCCAAATCCTCCCGCTGGCGAAGCAGGGCGTCATAATTGGCGCTGGTTTTGGTGTCGGTCAGGGTGACGATGGCGCTCCCGCTGCTGACCTTGGCGTTTTCCCGGGTGGGAATGCCGCTGACGATACCGGTGTAGCCGGTGACAGCGAGAGGGGAGTGGATGTACAGCTTCCCCTTGCCCAGCGTCTTGCCGCCATTGTCGGATACGGTGACTTCCTCGTCAACCAGCGGGCCGTCGTCGGTGACCAGCACGGTGAGACTGTCTTTTCTGGCCTGCTCCACCACGCCGGAGATCAGCGTGCCGTCGGCACGGGTGACGGTGACGCTGTCGCCCCGGGCAGGGCCTTCCGCCTCGATATCCACAGCCATATAGCCGTCAAGACTCAAAAGAGCCAGCGCGCCGTTTTCCGCCATGCAGGAGGCCACGTCATCGCCCACATCCGCGTAGATTTTCTTGACACGTCCGCTGACACCGGCGGTCAGGCTGGTGGAGGCGGTGTCATCCTTGGCGCTGTTGATGCTTTTATCCAGGGTTTTCAGCTGGCTCTGGGTGTCGGACAAGGTGTTCATGACGGAGGCCATGTCCACCTTTGCCAGAAGCTCCCCCTCCGTCACAAGGTCTCCCGCCTCCGGGAATACCTCATCGATCTCTACCCCGGCGGGGACTTTGATTTTCTCCTCGTCCACCTGTGCCAGCACGCCGCTGCCGGTGACGAGGGTGTGAATGGTGCCGGGCTTCACCTCATAGGTCAGCACCTCTTTTTCCGCAGCGGCGAATTTCTTCTCCACGCTGCGCCGGAGGTTCAGCACCAGCAGCACCAGCGCCACCGCGATGACCGCGATGACGATAATGACGGTGCGCACCACCTTCCGGCGGCGCTGTTTCTTTTCCCGATTGAGTCTTTCAAATAGCTCCTCACCGGAGCGCTGCTGTTCTTCCATAGGAATTTCTCCTTAGTTTCAGTGTCGCTCCCTATTTTACAGAAGTCCGCAGCGAATTTTGGGAAATATTTGTAAACAATTGCGGCGAGTCGCCGCGGACAATGCGTGCGCAGGCCAGTTTATATTCGTTACGCCATTGGGTGTTCACTGTGGTATAATTGCCACCGGCAATCATTGATATTTCAGATTCGCTGCGCGGAGCGCCACGCTCGGTATCGTTACCCAAATGTCACTGGTTCGCAATCTCCTTTGGCGAGGGGGACTCCCACGAAATAGTGCGCACTGGTTAAGAATGACATATTAAAACACCCCCTCGGGAACAAATCCCGAGGGGGCTGGTATGAAATTCAGCAGGTAGCGCCGCCCTTGACGGTCTTGCTCAGGATGGCTTCCTTGTCGATGGTGCTGCTCAGCAGCTTCTCGTTGACGTAGTCGAAGCCCAGCCGTGCCACGGTATCGGCGAACCGCTCGCCGGAGATGCCCTCGTCCCGGAACAGCAGGATGGCCTTCTCAATCACGTCCATGACCTCTTCCTCAGAGGTAAACAGCTTGGTCAGCGCCTTGCCGTGGGCAACCTTCTTGCCCCAGCGGCCGCCAATGAGAATCTTGTAGCCCTCCTGATACTCCTCCAGCGCGCCGAAGGGGCACTTGCCCTTGCAGCGTCCGCAGTTGTTGCAGGCGTTGGGATCGATGTGAATCTTGCCGTCCACCATTTTCGCGGTCTTGATGGGGCAGTTCTTCTCCACCTGACAGACCTTGCAGCCCCGGCACTTACTATAGTCCACCATGGGAACCCGCTGGCCCACGATGCCCAGATCGTTGAGGTCCGGCTTGACGCAGTTGTTAGGGCAGCCGCCCACGGCGATCTTGAACTTGTGGGGCAGGGTCACGCCGTGGTAGCCAATGTAGAACTTCTCGTGAATCTTCTCGCTCAGACCGTAGGTGTCAATCAGGCCGTACTGGCAGGTGGTGCCCTTGCAGGAGACCACGGGACGCACCAGCGAACCGGTGCCGCCGGTCATCAGACCGTGCTCGCCCACGAAGTCAATGAGCGGCTGAATGTTCTCGTGCTTCACGCCCTGAATTTCCAAGGTCAGACGGGTGGTCATGGTCACCTCGCCGGAGCCGAACTTTTCGGCGGCCTCGGCAATGATCCGGTGCTCCTCGGACGTAATCTTGCCGTTGCGGGTGATGATACGAACATTGAACACGTCGGGATACCGCTTATCCTGCAGGCAGCCCAGCGCCTTGACCCGCTTGATTTCCTCAGGGGGCAGCTTGCCCTCAAAGGTAACCTTCACGTTGTTCACGAACAGGCCGCCCTCCAGCGCCCGGGTGTTGGTATAGCCGTAGGATTTCAGGCGGTTCTGGAGGAAGTAGCCCCGCTTGCCCTTGGCGCAGACCAGCAGCAGCTTATCCTCCTTGTCAAGGCCCTCGATGGGGCCGGTAACCTTGGCGAGGTCCACCCATTTGGCCCCGGGGATAGCGGGGGCGGGGCTGACGTCGATAACCTTGTAGCCCCGGGCCTTGCCCGCAAGGTACTCGGCGGGGGTCATGGACTCGTATGCCCCGGACATTTTGTTTTCCAGAATGTAGCAGGCCTGGACGAAGGGATGGATGGCGGTGGAGAAGGGAGGCGCGTAGGCAAAGTCCAGGGTGTCGAAGTCCTCCACCTTGGCGCCCATGGCGATGCCGGTAACGGCGATATCCACCATCTTGTCCACGCTGCCGCCGCCCAGCACCTGAATGCCCAGCAGAGCGTGGGATTCCTTATCCGCAATCAGCTTGGTCACGAAAGTAGAAGCGTCGGGATAGTAGTGGGCCTTGTCGTCGGTGACGCAGGTAACGGTGATGGCGTCGTAGCCAGCGGCCTTGGCCTGCTCCTCGGTGAGGCCCGTGCGGCCCGCGTTCAGGCCTTCCGCCAGCTTGACCACACCGGTGCCCAGACAGCCGCCGTAGGGAGCGTCCACACCGGTGAGATTCTTCGCCAGCAGCCGTCCGGTGATGTTGGCGGTGGAGCCCATGGCGGACCACTGACCCTTGCCGGTAAGGCGGTTAAACACCATGGCGCAGTCGCCCACGGCGTAGATGTCGTTCAGGTTGGTTCTCTGGTACTTGTCCACCACGATGGTGCCCTTGAACATTTCGATGCCGGAGCCATTCAGGAAGGCGGTAGCGGGACGGACGCCGATGGCCATAACCACCACGTCGCCCTCGAAGGAGCCTACGCCGGTGCGGATGCCGGCGGCCTTGTCGGTGCCCAGCACTTCCTCAAGGCCCGCGCCAGTGACGATACGGATGCCCTTTTTCTGGAGCTGACGGCGGATGTAGTCGGCAACCTCGGCGTCGAACAGGTTCGGCATAACCTGAGAAGCCATGTCCACCACGGTGACCTTCAGGCCCTTAGCCAGCAGATTCTCGGCGATTTCCAGGCCGATAAAACCCGCGCCCACCACCACGGCGCTGCGGCAGTGGTTGTCATCGACGTAAGCGCGCAGACCGATGGCGTCGTCGGGGGTGCGCATGGTGAACACGCCGGGCAGGCGCGTGCCCGCCACGTTGGGAACGAAGGGGGTAGCACCGGTAGCGATGACCAGCTTGTCGTAGCCCACCACCTCGCCGTTTGCGAAAGCCACGGTCTTGGCGGAAGCGTCCACAGAAACCGCTTCCATCCCGGTTCTGACCTCCACACCGGTGAGGCCCATGAACTTTTCGGGGGTATTGACGATCAGCTCGTCCCGAGTCTCAATGCTGCCGCCCACGTAGTAGGGCAGGCCGCAGCCGGCATAAGAAATATCCTTGCCCTTGGTATAGATGGTGACTTTGGCGCTGCGGTCCTGACGCATCAGCTTCGCGGCGGTCTTGGTGCCGGCGGCAACGCCGCCGATGACGACAATATTCATGTCCATCGCTCCTTATTTTATCTTTTCCGTTTTGGGTTTCCTTTTATTTACAGCTTGATTGTACCATGGGAATATGATAAAATCAACTTGTCAATCATTATGATTTGATTATAATAATTTATCAAGGTGATACCATGCTTGACTACCGCATCGATACCTTTCTGACCCTGTGCGAACAGATGAACTACCGAAAAACCGCCGAAATTCTCCACATTTCCCAGCCCGCCGTGACCCAGCAGATCCACTATCTGGAAAATCAGTACGGGCAGAAGCTCTTTCAATATGAAAACCGCCGTCTGGTAAAAACCGAGGCGGCGGCGGTGCTGGAAAAATATGCCCGGGCGGCAAAATTACAGGAGAAGGATCTGCGGGAAAAGCTGGAAAACAACCCCATCCACAGCTTGCGGGTCGGGGCCACGAAAACCATCGGCGACTACTACCTGAAAGGCGATATCCGCCGGTATCTTCAAGGCAGCGATAACGCCCTGACATTGCTGGTAGACAACACCGAGCGGCTTCTGCGGCTATTGGAAGAAAACGCTCTGGATTTTGCGGTGGTGGAGGGCTTCTTCGACAAGACCCGCTTTGACAATATTCTCCTCCGCCGGGAACCCTTCGTAGGCATCTGCCGCAAAGACCACCCCTTCGCCGGACGGGAGGTCACCATGGAGGAATTGCTTCAGGAAACCATCATCCACCGGGAGGACGGCTCCGGCACCCGGGCAATTCTGGAGCAGGAGCTGCGGGGCTACAACGAATCCTTACAGCGGTTTCATCGGCATATCTGCATTTCCAGCTTCAATATCATTCTCGACCTCGTCAAGCAGGGCTTCGGCGTATCCTTTGTGTACAACATCCTCGCGGACTCCGACCCGGCTCTGGCAAAATTCTCCATCCGGGGAGAAAGCGTCGTACGGGAATTCAACATCGTTTATCTCAAATACGCGGATATGGGGGAGAAGCTTCGATGGTTTTTTGAAAAACTATAAAAACCTTCCCCCTCCGGGGGAAGGTGGCAGCCCGCAGGGCTGACGGATGAGGGAAAAATCGCCCGGAACACCTCATCCGATCTCGCTTACGCTCGGCCACCTTCCCCTTATAGGGGAAGGTTTTTCTTTTCTTCCTCGGGAATGAAATCCAGCGTAATTTCCTTCAGCTTGGTACGCAGCTGGGTGTATTTCACCCCGGCGGAGTCCATCATTTTTTTCGAGGCCAGCGTGGACATGGAGTCGGCGTACTTATCCGACAGATAGTACACTTCCTTCACGCCGCTCTGGATGATGGCCTTGGCGCACTCGTTGCAGGGAAACAGGGCCACGTACAGCCGGCTGCCCCGCAGATCCCGCCCGTTGGCGTTGAGCACCGCGTTCAGCTCCGCGTGGACAACGTAAGGGTACTTGGTGGCTTCGCCCTCCCGCTCCCAGGGGTACTCGTCGTCGGAGCAGCCCTTGGGCATGCCGTTGTAGCCCGTGGAAATGATGATGTTGTCAGGGGAGACGATGCAGGCCCCCACCTGAGTGCTGGGGTCCTTACTGCGCTTTGCCGCCAGCATGGCGATGCCCATAAAGTATTCGTCCCAGCTGATGTAATCTGAGCGTTTCATAGGGTTCCCTCCCGTTTGCCCGCAGTGCGGGCAGACAATGCGTGCGCAAAGTGTGTGTAATCGTCACACCATTGGGCACTGCTCGGTATCGTTTCGTGGTATCATTCTCTCCTCATTATACAGCAAATGCAGGCCGGTCACAAGTACCAGTCTGCATTTTTTGTCGGCAGGGCCGGCAGCCAGTGCGTGCACAGGCTGTGTGGAATCGTTACACTGTTGGGCAATGCTCGGTTTCGTTACATGGTACAAATCCACTTCCGATTAGCCATTCCCTACAAGTCCCAAAAAGCGGTCAAACCAGCTCGGCATACATTGTCCGCGGAGACCCGCCGCTTACTCAAAAAAATTCTTCAAATTATCAATGAACTTCTTCCGCTTGGGGGATACCTCCATGGTGCCGTCCAGCTGGCGCAGCAGCTCCTTCTGCTCCTTGGTCAGATGGGTGGGCGTCTCTACCACCACGGTGAAGCGCTCGTTGCCCCGGCGGCGGGAATTGCCCACCTCGGGAATACCCTTGTCCCGGAGGATGAACTCCCGCCCGGTCTGGGTGCCCTCGGGAATCTCGTAGTCCACCATGCCGTCCAGGGTGGGCACCTGAATCGTCGCGCCCAGAGCCGCCTGTGTAAAGGAAATGGGCACCTCGCAGAGCACATCCGTATCCTGACGGGTGAAAATCGGATGGCGCTTGATGTAGATTTCCACCAGCAGGTCGCCGTTGGGGCCGCCGTTGCTGCCGACACCGCCTTCTCCCCGAACCCGGACGCTCTGCCCGGCATCCACACCGGCGGGAATCTTCACCTTCACCCGGTTGGTGCGGCGCACCTTGCCCTTGCCCTTGCAGGTATTGCAGGGGGTCTTGATGGTCTTGCCCCGGCCGTTACAGGAAGGACAGGTGGTGGTGGACTGCATCTGCATGCCCATGAAGTTCTGCACCGAGCGCACCTGACCGGTGCCGTGGCACTGCTGGCAGGTCTCAATGACGCCGTCGGCAGAGCCGGTGCCCTTACAGTTGGGGCAGTTCTCGATTCTGGGGGTGGCGACCTCCTTTTCACAGCCGAAGGCCGCCTCCTCGAAGGTCAGCTCCAGCCGGGTCATAACGTTCTCACCCCGGCGAGGGGCACTCTGGGCACTTGCCCGGCTCCGACCGCCGCCGCCAAAGAAATCGCCGAAAATGTCGCCAAGATCAGAAAAATCCCCAAAGCCGCCAAAGCCCGCGCCGCCGTAGCCGCCGCCACCCGCGCCGAAGTTGGGATCCACACCGGCAAAGCCGTACTGGTCATACCGGGCCTTCTTGTCCGGGTCGGAGAGCACCTCGTAGGCTTCGCCCACTTCCTTGAACTTCTCCTCGGCTTCCTTGTCGCCGGGGTTCCGGTCGGGATGGTACTTCATGGCGTTTTTGCGGTAGGCTTTCTTTATATCATCGGCGCTGGCATCCTTGGGAACCCCCAGCACCTCGTAGTAGTCACGTTTGTTTTCTGCCATTTTTCATTTTCACCTCACGTTAAATGCCTTCCCCCGGGGAAGGTTTTTTCGCGCCACCGTTACCGAGCGGTACCCAATGGTATATCAAATACCACCCAGACTGGGCACGCATTGGCTTTCGCCCTGCGAACGCCAAGAAGGGGCGGCGTTTTGCCGCCCCTTGGGCTTATCGATTAGTCAACGGTTTCGTAGTCAGCGTCCACAACGCCGTCGTCGCCGGGCTTCTGTCCGCCGCTCTGGGCGCCGTCCTGAGGCGCAGACTGCTGGTACAGCTTCTCGGACACGGCGTAGAAGGCCTTCTGAACCTCCTCGGTAGCGGCCTTGATGGCAGCTACGTCATTGCCCTTGTTGACTTCCTTCAGATGGTCAATGGCGCTCTGGATGGAAGCCTTCTCGGAAGCGTCAATCTTGTCGCCCAGCTCGTTCAGGGTCTTTTCGGTCTGGTAGACGGTCTGGTCGGCAGCGTTGTGGGTGTCCACCTCTTCCTTCCGGGCCTTGTCCTCGGCGGCGTACTGCTCGGCTTCCTTCACGGCCTTGTCGATGTCCTCCTGGCTCAGGTTGGTGGAAGCGGTGATGGAGATGTTGGCCTCCTTGCCGGTGCCCAGATCCTTGGCGGAGACCTTCACGATGCCGTTGGCATCGATGTCGAAGGTGACCTCGATCTGAGGCACGCCGCGAGGCGCGGGAGCGATGCCGCCCAGCTGGAAGCGGCCCAGAGTCTTGTTATAAGCAGCCATCTCGCGCTCGCCCTGCAGGACGTGAACCTCAACGGAGGTCTGACCGTCAGCGGCGGTGGAGAAAATCTGCTTCTTCTGCACGGGGATGGTGGTGTTGCGGTCCACCAGACGGGTGAACACGCCGCCCATGGTCTCAATGCCCAGAGACAGGGGCGTGACGTCCAGCAGCAGGATGTCGTTCACATCGCCGGTGAGCACGCCGCCCTGAATGGCAGCGCCCACAGCCACGCACTCGTCGGGGTTGATGCCCTTGAAGCCTTCCTTGCCGGTGATGCCCTTCACAGCATCCTGCACGGCGGGGATACGGGTGGAGCCGCCAACCAGCAGCACCTTGTGGATGTCGGAAGCGGACAGCCCAGCGTCGGACATGGCCTGACGGACGGGCTTCATGGTACGCTCCACCAGATCGGCGGTCAGTTCGTTGAACTTTGCCCGGGTCAGGGTCACGTCCAGATGCTTGGGGCCGGTGGCATCGGCGGTGATATAGGGCAGGTTGATGTTGGTGGAGGTCACACCGGACAGCTCGATCTTGGCCTTCTCGGCGGCTTCCTTCAGACGCTGCATGGCGACCTTGTCGTTTGCCAGATTGATGCCCTCGGCCTTCTTGAACTCCTCAACCAGATAGTCCATAATTCTCTGGTCGAAGTCGTCGCCGCCCAGATGGGTGTCGCCGGCGGTAGCCAGAACCTCGATGACGCCGTCGCCGATGTCCAGAATGGACACATCGAAGGTGCCGCCGCCCAGATCGTAGACCATGATCTTCTGCTCGGACTCCTTGTCCAGGCCGTAGGCCAGAGCAGCAGCGGTAGGCTCGTTAATGATACGCTTCACATCCAGCCCCGCAATCTTGCCGGCGTCCTTGGTGGCCTGACGCTGGGCGTCAGAGAAGTAAGCGGGCACGGTGATGACAGCCTCGGTGACAGGCTGACCCAGATAGCTCTCGGCGTCGGCCTTCAGCTTCTGCAGGATCATGGCGCTAATCTCCTGAGGGGTGTAGCCCTTGCCGTCGATGGTCACGTGGTAATTTTCGCCCATGTGGCGCTTGATGGAAGCCACGGTGCGGTCAGCGTTGGTGACGGCCTGACGCTTTGCCACCTGACCCACCATACGCTCGCCGGTCTTGGAGAACGCCACCACAGAAGGGGTAGTACGGGTGCCTTCGGCGTTGGCGATGACAACAGGCTCGCCGCCCTCCAGCACAGCAACACAGGAATTGGTAGTACCCAAATCAATACCGATAATCTTAGACATAATAATTTCCTCCTAATATATTGAAAGATAAGTTTTTACAAAGTCTATTATTTTCAGATACCAGATACTGAGATACTAGATACAGGTTGTGGTATTCCCTTCGGGAATGATTTTAATATGTCGGCGAAGCCGACTCCTCATCTTGTATCTTGTATCTTCTATCTTGTATCTCAATTCGCCACTTGCACCATGGCGAACCGGACGACCTTTTCGCCGATCTTGAAGCCCTTCTGGAAGACCTGCGCGATGACGTTTTCGCCAAGGCTCTCGTCCTCCGTGTGCATCACGGCGTTGTGCAGGCTGGGGTCAAAGCTGTCTCCCGGCTCCCCGAAAATTTCCACGCCCAGACCGGTCAGAATCTTCACAAGCTCGGTCATGGTCATTTCCACGCCCTTTTTGAAGGCGGCGTCCTCAGTGGGCTGCTTCAGCGCCCGCTCCAGATTGTCATAAATGGGAAGGAACTTTGCCACGGTGTCGGCCTTGCCGTTGCCGTAGGCCGCGTCCTTTTCCTTGACGGTGCGCTTGCGGAAGTTGTCGTACTCCGCAGCGACCCGCAGTCGGGCGTCATGCTCCGCGTTATATTTTTCCTCCCAGGGATTGGCTTCCTCAGCGGGGGCTTCCGGAACCAGCTCCTCCTCTTCGGGAACGGGGGATTCCTCCACAGGGGCTTCCTCTACCGGGGTTTCCTCAACGGGGTCTCCCTTCCTCTTCGTTTCTTCTGCCACGTTCATTCCTCCATATTTCATACACCGCACGGGTGTTCATCTACTCTTTATGTTCCTCCGGCTCCGCGCTTCCCGGAAGCTGGGGCTGTTCGGGCTTGGCGAACAGCTTCGACAGGCTCTCGGCAAAGTAGCTCAGGCGGGCGGTTACTTTCGCGTAATCCATCCGGGTGGGACCGACCACGCCGATCATGCCCTGCATTCCGTCGCCGATGTCGAATTTCGTCATGACCACGGAGGTGTCCTTCAGTTCCTCGGAAACATTCTCCGGCCCCACGATGACCTTGGTGCCGTTGGTGTTTTCCATGACGGCGGGAAGGTTGCTCAGCGCCTCCTCATCGATAGAAGCCATGACCCGCTGGGCTTTGTCCACGTCCCGGTATTCCGGAAGGCCCAGAAGCCGGGACTGTCCGAACACCGCCACGTTGGTGGATTCGCTGGCCCGCAGGGTCTCCTGAACAAAGTCCAGAATCACCGGCACCAGCGACGCGGCACCGCCTGCCGAGCGCATGACCTTCTCCATCTGCTCCGGCGTGATGTTCTCCGGCGGGATATCCGTCATGGAAGCATTGAGCACGGCGCTCAGCAGCTTCAGGTCGCTTTCGGAGGCGTCCAGCGGCAGCTTAATCAGCTTGTTGACCACCTGCTCATTGGAGAGCATCAGCACGGCAATCACGCTGCTTTTGGCCGCCAGAATCAGGTCGTACCGCTTGACGGTCAGGCTGCCGCAGCGGGATGCGGCGGAGATTGCCGGAAGGTCCGTGGCCTGAGACACAAGCCGGGCCACTTTCTCCACCATTTTGTCCACACGCTGCATTTTTTCTTCAATGGCGTTGTTGATGGATTTGGTTTCGTCGATACTCAGGCGGTAGTCCATCATCAGTTCATCCACATACAGCCGGTAGCCTGCGGCGGAGGGAATCCGTCCGGCGCTGGTATGGGGCTGCTCCAGATAACCCATGGTGGTCAGCTCTGCCATTTCGTTGCGGATGGTTGCGGAGGAATACTTCATGTCGGGAAGCTCGGTGACGGCCTTGGAGCCCACCGGCTCGGCGGTGCGGATATAAAGGTCGACTACGGATCGCAGGACCTTCTTTTTCCGTTCGCTCAGTTCCACTTGATCTCCTCCTCTCTTAGCACTCGCTCTCTCTGAGTGCTAAGCACACTATACCAGAGAGTGCCAAAAAAGTCAATGGGTTGATTTTGAATTATTCTTTAACATTTGGCGGCGAGTCGCCGCTGACAATGCGTGCGCAAGTCTTGTGTAATCGAAAGACCATTGGGTACCGCTCGGTAACGTTACACGTGGCAACGCCCATGGCTTCCCCTGGGGGTGGTGCTCCGCGCAGCGAATCAAGATGAAAATGATTGCCGGTGGCAATCATTCCATAATTAACTAGCTGGCAGACCGTAAGGTCTGACTGATGAGGAACGGCGAAATGTGCCGATAACAAATGCAGTTCGTAAAAAGGTGCAATTTGAAAGGCCGTACTTTCATATTCGACTGCATTCCACGTCAGAAGACGTCGCCGTTCCTCATCCGCCCCTTCGGGGCACCTTCCCCCCCAGGGGAAGGTTTTTACCATATAATATAACTCCAAACTCCAAATTCCACACTCCAAACTCAAAAAAATGCTTGACTTTTTCCAGAAAATCCATTAAAATAATCCGGTCTGCGAATGCGGACAATCCTTGCTCCCGGCGCGACCGGGGGCCAAAAGTCCAAAAGGAGGTGCAATCAACATGGCTAAGATCACCGGTAAGTATGAGGTGCTCTACATCGTGAACCCCACCCTGGGTGAGGAGAGCATCGCAGCACTTGTGGAAAAGTTCAAGGCAATGGTGGAGGCGGAGGGTACTCTGCTGAGCGTTGACGAGTGGGGCAAGCGTCGGCTGGCCTACGAAATCAACGACCTGAACGAGGGCTACTACGTTCTGATGAGCTTTGAGTCCAAGCCCGAGTTCCCCGCGGAGCTGGAGCGTGTGATGAAGATCACCGAAGGCGTTATGCGCTGCCTGACCACCGCAGTGGAGGCGTAAATCCATGCTCAACCACATTGTCATCATGGGTCGGCTGACCCGTGACCCCGAACTGCGCCGTACCGGCAGCGGTGTCGCCGTGACCAGCTTTTCTCTGGCTGTGGATCGGGATTTCGCGCCCAAGGACGGCGGCGAACGGGAAACTGACTTCATCGACTGTGTTGCCTGGCGGCAGACTGGAGAATTCGTCTCCAAGTACTTCACCAAGGGCCGCATGGCGGTGGTGTCCGGACGGCTGCAGATCCGCAGCTGGACCGATAAGGACGGCAACAAGCGTCGCAGCGCTGAGGTCGTAGCGGACAACGTCTACTTCGGCGACAGCAAGCGCGACAACGACGGCGGCAATTCCTCCTACAGCGGCAACGCTTACGGCGGAAACAGCTATGGCGGCAATGCTTACAGCGCACCCGCTCCCGCCCCCAGCTACGGCGGCTATACGGCCCCCGCAAGCGCTCCGGCTTCCGATTTCGCGATGCTGGAGGACGACGACGCCCAGCTGCCCTTCTAAGAAATCTCTGAACTTTTCTACTAGACTTACAAGGAGGGAATTTCCATGGCTAACGAACAGCGTATGCGTCCCCGCAAGCGCAAGAAGGTTTGCGCGTTCTGCGTGGATAAGGTGACCAGCATCGATTACAAGGACACCGCAAAGCTCCGCCGTTACCTGTCCGAGCGCGGCAAGATTCTGCCCCGCCGTACCACCGGTACCTGCGCCGCTCACCAGCGTGACCTGACCACCGCCATCAAGCGCGCCCGTCAGATCGCCCTGCTGCCCTACGTCGCTGACTAATCTATCCGTGAATCACGCCCTGAAGCGAACTGCTTCAGGGCGTTTTCCATGCGGCGAGTCGCCGCGGACAATACGTGCTCGGCAGGCCTGTATTCGTTACACCATTGGGTACAGGCTCGGTATCGTTCCATTGCATATATTCGTGTGGACGCGGCAGCGCCATGGCTTCCCCCGGGGGAAGGTGTTTTGTACCATTTCGTCGAAAAATTATTGCGTTTTCCCCTTGTACCCATAAGGTAAATGTTGTACAATATACCATTATGATAATATTTTCCCTCTGGGGATCCTGCCTCCCCCTATGGGGGAGGTGGCTGCGCGTAAGCGAAGCCGGTGGGGGTGTCCTATCGACGGGAGTACACCCCCTCAGTCACGGCTGTCACCGTGACAGCTCCCCCAGAGGGGGAGCCGAGAATCGGAAAGGAATGAGGAAAATGGACAACAAGCGTATTTTTACGGACGAAGAGCTGCACTATCTCCGGCTTCTGGCCCGGCAGTACCCCACGGTGGAAGCCGCCGGCACCGAGATCATCCGGCTTCAGGCCATTCTGAACCTCCCGAAGCCCACGGAGCACTTCATGTCCGACATTCACGGCGAGCATGAGGCGTTTCTGCACATTTTGAACTCCGGCTCCGGCGAAGTCAAGGAAAAATTGGAAGAATTGTTTGGAAATACCATGACCCAGAAGGACCGCAACGACCTGGCGACCCTCATCTACTACCCCTCCTCCAAGCTGGCTTTGGTTGCCGACGAGGAGGAAGACCTGGACGAGTGGTACCGGCTGACCATCCACCGGCTGGTGGACCTGTGCCGATTCGTCTCCACCAAGCACACGAGGGCCAAGGTGCGCACCTACATGGACCCGGACTATGAGCAGATTCTCGACGAGCTGATTCATCTGGTAGAGGAGGGCGGCTCCCGCCGGGATCAGTACGAAAACATCATCAGTACCATCATCCAGATTGGGCAGGCCGCCGACGTGATTCGGGCCATCTGCAAGGTCATCAAATCGCTGGTGGTGGACAAGCTGCACATTGTTGGCGACATTTTTGACCGCGGCCCCCGGGCGGACATCGTCATGGACAGCCTGATGGGCTGCAACAATGTGGACATTCAGTGGGGCAACCACGATGTTTTGTGGATGGGCGCGGCCTCCGGCTCCCGGACTTTGGTTGCCACGGTTCTGAGCAACTCCATCCGCTACAACAATCTGGACGTGATTGAAACCGGCTACGGCATCTCCCTGCGGCCTCTGTCCATTTTCGCCAATGAGGTCTATAAGGACTGTAACACCGACCAGTTCAAGGTCAAGCTCACCGGCACCGACGCCGACCAGTACACGGAAAAGGACAAGCTGCTCTCCGCCCGGATGTACAAGGCCATCACCATCATTCTCTTTAAGCTGGAGGGCCAGAAGGTGCTGCGCCGCCCGGAATTCGGCATGGAGGACCGGCTGCTGCTGGACAAAATCAACTATGAGGACAAGACCATCACCCTGAACGGCAAGGTCTACCCCATGCTGGACTGCGACTTCCCCACCGTTGACCCCGCTAACCCCTACGAGCTGACCGCCGAGGAAAACCACGTCATTAACCAGCTGACGGATTCCTTTGAAAACTCCGAAAAATTGCAGCGCCATATCCGCTTCCTGTACTCCAAGGGCGGCCTGTACAAGGTCTGCAACGGCAATCTTCTCTTCCACGGCTGCATCCCCATGAACGATGATGGCTCCTTAATGACCTTCACCATCGGCGGCAAGGAGCGCAGCGGCAAGCGCTTTCTCGACTACGCCGAGAAGACCGCCAGAAAGGCCTACTACGACAAGCGGGGCTCCGAGGAGCGGCAGTTCGGCATGGACTTCCTGTGGTGGCTGTGGGCAGGCCGGAACAGCCCCATTTTCGGGCGGGACCGGATGACCACCTTCGAGCGGCGCTTTCTCGCGGACGAGAGCACCTGGGTGGAACCGAAGAACGCCTACTACACCTACTATCAGGATCCCGCCGTGTGCGAAGCTTTGCTGAAGGAATTCGGTCTGGAGGGGGAGCACTGCCACATCATCAACGGGCATGTGCCGGTGAAGGTGCGCAAGGGCGAAAGCCCCATCAAGGGCGGCGGCAAGCTGATTGTCATTGACGGCGGCTTCAGCCGGGCCTATCAGTCCACCTCCGGCATCGCGGGCTACACCCTGATCTACAACTCCCGGCACTACCGGATCGTGTCCCACCAGCCCTTCACCAGCAAGTGGAACGCGGTGCACAAAAACGACGATATCCGCAACGACTCCGAAATTTTCGAGAAAATGGAGACCCGGATGCGCATTCGGGACACCGACGAAGGCGCGGAGCTGCAGGACCGGGTGAATATGCTGATGATGCTGCTGGACGCCTACCGCTCCGGCGCGGTGACGGAAGACCACAAGAAGTAAGCGGCAGGGCCGCCAGTCAGTATATCTCAGGGGCAGGTCAATGACCCGCCCCCGCAGACAGAGAATGCAATAAAGAAGGACAGGCGAATCTATGAGAGACAGTTATTTTGACAGAAAAACCTCATCCGCGCTGAAGGGAATTGCGCTGATTCTCATGTTTGTCCATCACTTTTTTACTTTCCCGGAATGGATTACATGCGGTGTGGAATATCCATGGCAGCAAGCCTTCGCAGATCAGTTCTGTGCGCCGACGGATATCTGCGTATCTCTGTTTGCTTTTCTGACAGGTTACTTTTACGTCTTCTCCAGAGGGACCATCCGCTACTCCCTGCGGAAAATCACGGATTTTCTGATTTCTTACTGGATGGCTGCGATTCCGATGATCGCGTTGGCGGCTTGGAGCGGCTGCTACACGCTGTCCAAATCCGGCGTGGTGTGCGAGCTGCTGGGTTTGAACAGCACAGTCATGTCCTTTTGCTGGTATGTCTACTTCTTCTGCATAATCATGCTGGCGCTTCCGCTTCTGACAAGGCGGGATTCCCGCTCCCCTGTAATGGATGTGCTGCTTTTGCTGTTGCTTCCAACGGCGGCGCTGAACATCTGGTACGCGTTGGAGCCTCGGCCGTTGGTAGGCGCCGTTGTCTGGAATCTGCGGCAATGGTGGCCCTGCGTTGCGGTGGGGTATCTGTTTGGAAAGTATGGACTGTTTGAGAAGTGGCTGGATACCTTTCTGCAAAGAGGAGAAAAGTCCGGTTTCGCTGTACGCGTTGTGCTGCCTGCATTGATGGTCTGGGCAGCCTTTCGCGGACGGTACTACATTGGGGCGCTGAATTTCGGCAGCGTCACCTTCCGCTCTGGTGATTATACGCTCATGCTGACGTCGGACATTCTCAACGCGCCGCTGTTTCTTTATGGCGCGGCAAATCTGCTGATGCTGTGTCCCAACGGTTTTCTCTTCCGGATTCTGGAAAAAATCGGAGAGCATTCCATGCTGATGTGGTTTTATCACTGTATTTTCTTTAACTGCTGCAGGCAGTTTACGCAGATTGTACTGTATTTCCCCAAAAATCCCGTTCTTGTCCTGCTGAACGGCCTGATTCTGTGCTACATGGCTGCGGTTCTTACGGAACCGGTACGAAAAGCGCTGGTCGGTGGGAAAAACAGGCTGCTGGATGCCTTCCGCATCGGTCCCGTCACGGAAGGCCATAAAAAATGAGCGGCAAATATGGCTTCCCCCGGGGGTGGTGCTCCGCGCAGCAAATCAAGATGAAAATGATTGCCAGTGGCGGCCTGCGCGATAAGCGCAGGATAAAATGGTGTTAACCATTTTATCGAGAAACAGTATGACGGATGTGGATCGGTGAAAAGTCATCATACGAATGCAGTTCGCAAAGATGGTACAATTTTGAAGGCTGTACTTTTTCATTCTACTGCACTCCAAATTGGAGCCGCCGCCGTTCCTCATCCGCCCCCTTCGGGGGCACCTTCCCCAAAGGGGAAGGCTTTTTTACTGTAGAATCGTTTGACAAATGTGCCGAAACACGGTATAATGGGATTGATTGGGTGAAATATCCAATGCCGTATATCACCATTCTGAAAAGAAAAAAGGACGGATCAGAAATGTATAAAATTGTGCGTAAGAAGGAGCTGAATCCCACCGTCACCCTGATGGACATTGAGGCCCCCTTCATTGCCCGTAAGGCAAAGGCAGGCCAGTTCATCATTTTCCGCATTGACGAGATGGGCGAGCGTGTGCCCCTGACCGTTGCCGGTACCGACAAGGAAGCCGGCACCGTCACCATCATCTTCCAGAAGGTCGGCTTCACCACCAAGGCGCTGGGTGAGCTGAACGAGGGCGACTACATCCGGGACTTCGTCGGCCCTCTGGGCAAGCCCACTCCCGTGGAAGGCAAGAAGAAGGTCTGTGTGGTCGGCGGCGGCGTGGGCTGCGCCATCGCCCTGCCCTCTGCCCGGGCTTTCAAGGAGGCCGGCGCGGAGGTCACCGTCATTGTCGGTTTCCGCAGCAAGGACATCGTCATTCTGGAGGACGAGTTCAAGGAAGTTGCCGATCACTTCATTCTCATGACCGACGACGGCACCTACGGTCGTCACGGTCTGGTCACCCAGCCCCTGCAGGAGCTGCTGGAGGCGGGCGAGCAGTTTGACGAGGTGCTCGCCATCGGCCCCGTGCCCATGATGAAGTTCGTGTGCAAGACCACCGAGCCCTTCGGCGTTCACACCAGCGTGTCCCTGAACCCCATCATGATCGACGGCACCGGCATGTGCGGCGGCTGCCGGGTCACCGTGGGCGGCGAAACCAAGTTCGCCTGCGTGGACGGCCCCGAGTTCGACGGTCACAAGGTGGACTTTGCCGAGCTGATGAGCCGCAACGGCATCTACCGCGACCGGGAGGCCGAGGTTGCCTCCACCCACACCTGCCGCATGGAATCCATGGGCAAGGCGCTGATCAAGTAAGGAGGTAACGGGAAATGGCTAATATGTCTTTGAAGAAGGTTCCCATGCCCGAGCAGGATCCCAAGGTCCGTGCCCGGAATTTCCAGGAGGTCACCCTGGGCTACACCGAGGAAATGGCGGTTGAGGAAGCGGGCCGCTGCCTGAACTGCAAGAATCCCAAGTGCGTGGAAGGCTGCCCCGTCAACGTGCGCATCCCCGAGTTCATCGCCAAGGTTCGTGAGCGGGACTTTAAGGCCGCCTACGAGATCATCACCTCCACCAACGCTCTGCCCGCCCTCAGCGGCCGTGTCTGCCCCCAGGAGACCCAGTGTGAGAGCAAGTGTGTTCGCGGCGTGAAGGGCGAGCCGGTTGCCATCGGCCGTCTGGAGCGGTTCGTTGCCGACTGGTACCGGGAGAACGTCAACGCCATGCCCGAGAAGGTTCCCTCCAACGGCATCAAGGTGGCTGTTGTCGGTTCCGGCCCTGCCGGCCTGACCTGCGCTTCCGACCTTGCCAAGAAGGGCTATCAGGTGTCCGTATTTGAGGCTCTGCATACCGCCGGCGGCGTGCTGGTCTACGGCATTCCCGAGTTCAGACTTCCCAAGGCCATCGTCGCCAACGAGGTCACCAAGCTTCAGGCCCAGGGCGTGGAAGTTATGACCAACATGGTCATTGGACGGGTACTTACCATCGACGAGCTGTTCGAGATGGGCTACAAGGCCGTGTTTGTCGGTTCCGGCGCGGGCCTGCCTATGTTCATGGGGATCCCCGGTGAGAGCCTGAAGGGCGTTCTGTCCGCCAACGAGTACCTGACCCGTACCAACCTGATGAAGGCCTACAATGAAGATTCCGATACCCCCGTCATTCACTCCAAGGCTGTCGCGGTCGTTGGCGGCGGCAACGTGGCAATGGATGCCGCTCGCTGCGCCATGCGTCTGGGCGCGGAGCATGTGTACGTTGTCTACCGCCGTGGCGAGGCCGAAATGCCCGCCCGTCTGGAGGAGCAGCACCACGCCAAGGAAGAGGGCATCGAGTTCAAGACTCTGACCAACCCCGTAGAAATCGTTGCCGATGAGACCGGCCGGGTCTGCGGCATGAAGTGCGTGCGCATGGAGTTGGGTGAGCCTGACGCTTCCGGCCGCCGCCGTCCCATCGCCGTGCCGGATTCCGAATTCATGTTGGACGTAGACACCGTCATCATGTCTCTGGGCACCAGCCCCAACCCCCTGATCCGTTCCACCACCCCCGGTCTGGAAACCAACCGGAAGGGCTGCCTGATCGTGAACGAGGACGCCATGACCACCCGGGACGGCGTGTTCGCCGGCGGCGATGCCGTTACCGGCGCTGCCACCGTTATCCTCGCCATGGGTGCGGGCAAGAAGGGCGCAGAGGCCATCGACAAGTTCCTCTCCGCAAAGTAAATCGGGTGCCTGCCGCGAAAGCGGCAGGCACTTTTGTTATACCAATGGGCGGCAAGGCCGCCTGCTAATGCGTTACGAACCCGGGCAGTCAACGTACATCCTCTGGGCCCCTCGAAGGGTACTGCTCAGGTAAATTGTGCTTTAGCTGATTAAGGCCTTCCCCCCCCAGGGGGAAGCTTAGTCAGATAAATTCCCCTTTCGCGGCGTTACCAAAGGCTCCCCTTGAGGGGAGCTGTCAGCAAAGCTGACTGAGGGGTGCACGTCCATGGCGAAGGCACCCCTCCGACCCAGCTTACGCCGGGCCACCTCCCCTGATAGGGGAGGCTTTGGTCCGC
>JALFAD010000044.1 GCA_022772525.1 Clostridiales bacterium | reverse complement strand
CACCGGCATTTCGGCGAAACGGTATTTCCCTCTTCCGACCTCGCTTACGCTCGGCCACCTTCCCCAAAGGGGAAGGCTTTTTTATGATTTCCGCACTTGCAAACTTTCCGAGAAAATGCTATTATTTATAGTTGAGATATTATCCGCAAAGGAGCAGCCTATGAATACCAAAACCACCGTCATTTCCCAGGAAGCGCTGGATGCGCAGTTCGCCTGCTGTGATAAAATCGCTGCCTATTGGAAAAACAAGGGCGTCACCCCCGTGGCCTATGTGGAAACCTATGGCTGTCAGCAGAATGAGGCCGACTCCGAAAAGCTTCGCGGCTACCTTGCCCAGAGCGGCTACGCAATCGGCAGCGAGGCCGAAGGGGCCGATGTGGTCATTATGAACACCTGTGCCATTCGGGAGCACGCTGAGCAGCGGGTGTTCGGCAACCTGGGTGCCCTGACCCACACCAAGCACCGCCATCCGGAGCAGAAAATCTTCCTGTGCGGCTGCATGGCCGGCGAAACCAAGGTGTCCGACCGTATCAGGCAGAGCTATCCCCATGTGGACGGGGTGTTCTCCACCCACCACCTGTGGCAGTTTCCGGAGATTCTGTGGAACGTGCTCAGTGGGAAAAAGCGGCAGTTCTTCATCGCCGATGAACCCGGCTCCATCGCCGAGGGCATCCCTCAGGTGCGGGATTCCAAGCTGAAGGCATGGGTGTCCATCATGTACGGCTGCAACAATTTCTGCACCTACTGCATCGTGCCCTACGTCCGGGGCCGGGAGCGCAGCCGGAAATTTGCTGACATTCTGGCAGAGTGCCGGGAGTTGATTGACGGCGGCGCAAAGGAAATTACCCTGCTGGGCCAGAACGTCAACTCCTACGGCAAGGATCTGCCTGAGGGGAAGGATTTTGCCGACCTTTTGGCTGCCATTGCCCAGCTGCCGGGGGATTTCCTGATCCGCTTCATGACCAGCCACCCCCGGGATGCTTCCGAGAAGCTATTCGACACCATGGCAAAATACCCCAAAATCGCCAAACAGCTGCATCTGCCCTTCCAGTCCGGTTCCAGCCGGGTCTTAAAAGCCATGAACCGGCACTATGACCGGGATACCTATTTAAATAAGGTAAACTACGCGAAAAAGGTCATGCCGGAACTGGTTCTGACCTCGGACGTCATCGTAGGCTTCCCCGGCGAGACGGAGGAAGAATTCGAGGAAACCATTTCCCTCATTCAGCAGGTGCACTACGACAGCCTGTTCACCTTCATCTTCTCCCCCCGTCCCGGCACCCCTGCCGCGTCCATGGACGACCCCACCCCCAAGGAGGAGAAAAACCGCCGGTTTGACAGGCTGTGCGCGGTACAGAACGCCATTTCCGAGGAAATTCATAACAATTATATAGGAAAAACCATGCGCTGTCTGGTGGACGGCAGGGACAAGGATATGCTCACCGCCCGGACAGAGGGCGGACGGCTGGTGCGCTTTGCCGGAGACGACAGTCTCATCGGCAGCTACCACAACATCACCATCACCGGGGCAACCACATGGAGTCTGACGGGACAACTGCAAGCTTAAAGGATGGAATCTATGGCCACCAAAGAAAAAGAACTGACGCCCATGCAGCGGCAGTATCAGCAAATCAAAGAGCAGAATCAGGACTGCATCCTGTTTTTCCGGCTGGGCGACTTCTACGAGATGTTCAACGAGGACGCCAAGCTGGCTGCAAGAGAACTGGATTTAACGCTCACCAGCCGGGACCGTAGCAAGCCTAAGGAGGAGCAGACTCCCATGTGCGGCGTGCCCTACCACAGCGTGGATTCCTACATCGCCCGGCTGGTGCAGAAGGGCTATAAGGTCGCTATCTGCGAGCAGATGGAGGACCCGGCCCTTGCCAAGGGTCTGGTGGAGCGGGACATCACCCGCATCGTCACCCCCGGCACCGTCACGGAAAGCTGTATGCTGGACGAAAACAAAAACAACTACATGGGCTGCGTCTATGGCGAGGGCGGCAAGTTTGGCCTTGCCTTCTGCGATGTGTCCACCGGCGCGTTTTTCGCCACGGTCTGCGCCGACGCTCAGAGTGTAGCTTCTGAACTGGGGCGGTTTTCTCCCAGCGAGGTACTGCGCTACGGCACGGGTGTAGACTGCGAGAGCATTGAGGACGCCATTTTCCGGCGCTTAAACTGCTGTGTGGACGAGGGAAAAGCGGAACTTTTTAGTCTGGAAAAGAGCGAGGAATTGCTGGAACAGCACTTTTCGCAGAATCTTACCCAGCTTGGAATTGCCGGTATGCCCGCCGCAATTATCGCCAGCGGCGCGCTGCTGCAAACTCTGCTGACTCTGCAAAAAAACGACCTGGCCCACATCCGCCAGCTGCAATATTACACCACCGGCAAGTTCATGGAGCTGGATTTGGACGCCCGGCGGAATCTGGAACTGACCGAGACCATGCGTTCCAAGGAGAAAAGAGGGACGCTCCTGTGGGTTCTCGACAAAACCCACACCCCCATGGGCGGACGGATGCTGCGCTCGTGGTTAGAAAAGCCCCTGCTTGACCCAGTGGAGATCACCCGCCGCCACGCCGCCGTTGAGGATTTGGTAGACAATGTCATTCTCCGGGGGGAGCTGGAGGAAGCTCTGCGGGATGTGACGGATTTGGAGCGGGTCATGACGCGGATTGTCACCGGCACCGTCAACTGCCGCGATCTGCTGGGCCTTGCCCGGGGCTTCCGGGCCTTGCCGGAGGTGAAGCGGCTGCTTCAGAACTGCGGCGCGCCCATGCTCCAAAAACTGGAACAGGCCATTGACCCCATGACGGACTGCGCCGACCTGATTGAAAACACCATCGTGGATGATCCCCCTCTCACCGTCCGGGAAGGCGGCATCATCCGCAAGGGCGCCGACCCGGAAGCCGACCGGCTCCGGGATATTATGGAGGGCGGCAGCGGCACCATCGCTGCCATTGAGGCCAGCGAACGGGAGAAAACCGGCATCCGCACCCTGAAGGTGGGCTTTAACCGGGTGTTCGGCTATTATATTGAGGTATCCAAATCCTTTATCGATCAGGTGCCGGACACCTACATCCGCAAGCAGACCCTGGCAAACTGCGAGCGCTACATCACACAGGAATTAAAGGAACTGGAAAATCAGGTGCTGACTGCCAAGGATCGTCTGACGGCGCTGGAATACCAGATTTTCACAAAGCTCCGGGAGCACCTTGCCCAGCAGGCGGCACGGGTGCAGCTGACCGCGCAGGCGGTAGCCGCTGCCGATGTGCTGTGCTCCCTCGCCGCTGTGGCGGTGCAGCGGGGCTACTGCCGCCCGGAAATCACCCTTGGGCGGGAAATCTCCATCACCGACGGACGGCATCCCGTGGTGGAAGCCGTTCTCAAGGACACCCTGTTCGTGCCCAACGACACAAACTTAGGCAGCGAGGACAATCAGGTTGCCATCATCACCGGCCCCAATATGGCGGGTAAATCCACCTATATGCGGCAGGTGGCCCTCATTGTACTCATGGCCCAGATGGGCTCCTTCGTCCCCGCGCGAGCCGCGAAAATCGGTCTGGTTGACCGGGTATTTACCCGCATCGGCGCCAGCGACGATTTGGCGTCCGGGCAGTCCACCTTCATGGTGGAAATGGCGGAGGTTGCCACCATTCTGAAATACGCCACCTCCCGCTCCCTGCTGATTCTGGACGAAATCGGACGGGGCACCTCCACCTACGACGGCATGGCCATTGCCCGGGCGGTGCTGGAATACGCCGCCAACCCCCGGCGGCTGGGAGCGAAAACCCTGTTCGCCACCCACTACCACGAGTTGTCCACTATGGAGGAGAAGCTGCCCAACGTCAAAAATTACAACATTGCCGTGAAAAAGCGGGGAGAACAGATGATTTTCCTGCGAAAAATCGTCCCCGGCGCGGCGGACGACAGCTACGGCATTGAGGTTGCGAAGCTGGCGGGCATCCCCAACGTGGTCATCAGCCGCGCAAGAGAAATCCTCACCGAGCTGGAAGCCGAGGGCGTCGCCCCCGCCCCCGTCGCGCCCAAAGCGCCCGACGATCAGGTGAGTATGCTGGACTTAACCGGGCAGCAGGTGATTTCCGCCCTGTCCGCCATTACCGTGGAAACCCTGACCCCCATTGAAGCCATGAATGAACTGTACAAGCTGAAAAAGCTGCTGGATTGAATTATGAGAAAAAACATCTCTGCCCGCTCCTGTCCCAATTCTCAGGAGACGGTGAGCGGCTTCTGTTACCTCGCCTTTCAGCTTCTGCTGCTGCCGGAGCTGCTGACGATGCTGAACGCCCGCCTTTCCTCCCCTCTGCGGGAATCGGAACTGAATTTCGTATTTTACATGATTAATTTTCTTGCGGTGCTGCTGATTTTCCGGGAATTTTTAAGCAGCGGCGCCCAGCAGGCAACCCGGCATCCCGCCTATCTGTGTCAGGCTGTGATTCTGGGGCTGGCTGCCTACTACGCCTGCCGCTTCGCCACGGAATGGGTCATAAGGCTGTTGGTGCCCTCCTTCTCCAATTACAACGATGCCGCCATTGCCGCCATGGGGCGGGAAAACCGGCTCCTTGTCATAATCGGCACGGTGCTGCTGGTGCCAACCGTGGAGGAGTGCTTCTACCGTGGACTCATCTTCCGGAATCTCTACGGGAAGTCCCGGTGGGCTGCCTATCTGGTATCCATGGTGGCCTTCGCGCTGATTCACATTCTGGGCTACGTTGGGCAGTACACCCCGCTGGAAATCCTCATGGCAGTGCTGCAATACCTGCCTGCCGGGCTGTGCCTTGCCTGGAGCTACACCAAGGCGGACACCATTTTTGCCCCCATCGCCATTCACGCAGGCGTGAATTTTATCACCCTGACCGCCCGGAGGTAACGCCATGCCCAAAATTCTGCAATTATCCCCCCATGTCGCCAACCTCATCGCCGCCGGCGAGGTGGTGGAGCGGCCCGCCAGCGCGGTTAAGGAGCTGCTGGAAAACGCCGTGGACGCGGGAGCTTCCAAAGTCACCATCGAAATCCGGGATGGCGGCATGACCTTTCTGCGGGTCACGGACAACGGCTGCGGAATGTCTCCCGAGGATGCCCGCACCGCCTTTCTGCGCCACGCCACCTCCAAGCTGAGAACGGAGGAGGACTTGGCCTCCATCGGAACCATGGGCTTTCGCGGCGAGGCTCTTGCCGCCATCGCCTCCGTCAGCCGCATCGACCTGATGACCAAAACCGCCGGGAGCCTTTCCGGCGTGAAGCTCCATCTGGAAGCGGGGAGAATCACCGAGGAAGCCGAGGCTGGCTGCCCCGACGGCACCACCATTCTGGTGCGGGATCTGTTCTTCAACACCCCCGCCCGGATGAAATTTATGAAGTCCGACACCGTGGAGGGCAGCCGGGTGGCTGCCGCCGTTCAACTGCAGGCTCTGGCCCACCCGGAGGTGGCCTTCCAGTTTCTCCGGGACGGAAAGCAGATGCTGTCCACCCCCGGCACCGGCGGCTTGCAGGCGGCGATGTACTGCGTCTACGGGCGGGACTGCGCCAAAATGGTCAGCGTGGAAAGCCGCTGGGAGGGCTATACCCTGACGGGCTACGTTTCCCTCCCTACCGACGCCCGGCCCAGCCGGAGTATGCAGACCTTCTTTGTCAACGACCGCCCGGTGAAGTCCAAACTGCTGATTTCCGCGCTGGAGGAAGCCTACCGCAATCAGATCATGGTGGGAAAATTCCCCGCCTGCGTGCTGCATCTGCATCTTCCCGCCAGCACCGTGGATGTGAATGTCCACCCCGCAAAGACAGAGGTCAAATTTCTGTCGGAAAAGGCGGTGTTCGACTGCGTGCACTATGGGGTTCTCGGTGCGCTGAATAAGAAGCCCGACCGGCCCCAGATTCAGTTCAAAACCGCTGTCACCCCTCAGCCGCCTGCGGCGGCAGCTCCCCTGAAAGGGGAGCCAATAAAGGCCCCTGTCACCCCTCAGTCACCTGCGGTGACAGCTCCCCAGAAAGGGGAGCCAAGGAAGGAACCCTTCTTCCGCACCATGACGGCGGAGGAATACAAAACCTTCTCCGCCGCTTTGCAGGATGCCCCAAAGCCCAAACAGCCCGCGGCAGCAGCGGCGGCCCGGAAGATTCCCAAGGCGGACAACATGCCCCTGCGGGAATTCGTGATGCTGCCCCAGATTCACGAGGAAAAGCCAGAACCGGTTCCCGCCGAACCCCCTCAGTCTGCTGCGCAGACAGCTCCCCCAAAGGGGGAGCCTTTGGGGGAGCAGACCTCTCTGGAAATGCCTTCGGAAATTCCCTGGCGCATGGTGGGTGAGCTTTACAATACCTACATCATCGTAGAGCAGGGGGAGGACGCCTTCCTCATTGACAAGCATGCCGCCCACGAGCGGATCCTCTTTGAAAAGCTGAAAGCCAATCAGGAGGCCATTTCCGCCCAGAGCCTGCTGCAGCCCATCCCCGTGCGGCTGAATCCCGCCGCTGCGGGGGAACTTTTGAACAACACCGCACTGCTGGAGGAACTGGGCTTCGAAATTGAGGAATTTGGGGAAAATACCCTGCTTCTGCGGCAGATTCCTATGGATCTAAGCCCGGAAGCCGCTGCGGAGGCCATAGAGACGCTGGCTGACGATTTGCTCAGCGGTCGCCGGGAAAGCAGGGATACCGTGCGCGACACCCTGCTGCACACCGTAGCCTGTAAGGCCGCCATTAAGGCCGGATGGAAAAATGACGAACAGGAACTGCTGGCGGTTGCCAAAGCGGTTATGGCCCGGGAGGATCTCAAATACTGCCCCCACGGTCGGCCCATCTGCGTCAGTTTGAGCAAAAAGCAGCTGGAAAAGCAGTTTAAGAGGGTGTAAATGAAGGCGATGAAGCACGATTTTGCCTGGAAGCTGAAAGCATCCGCGCTATTGAGCGGGGCATTGGCACTGCTGACATATCTGTTATTCCGACTTTTTCCTGCCGGGATTCTGGAGTCGCTGGCAATTACCTTCGGAACCATTTTTTACCACTTCGCCATGCGCCTTCTGGTGGGGGCCATTGTGCCCGCCCTCGTGGGCAGGGAAGCGGAGAAGGGTTTCTGGTTTCGTCAGAAATGGTTTGAAGAAAAGCTCTATGGGGTGCTCCGGGTAAAACAGTGGAAAAAGTATCTGCCCACCTACGCGCCGGAATCCTTTGACCTCCGTAAGCATTCGCTGGAAGATGTCATCCACACCTGCTGCTGTTCCGAAGCGGTTCACGAATGGATCATGCTCCTGAGCTTCCTGCCGGTTCTGACGATCCCTGTATTCGGCGCACCATGGGTGTTTTGGATCACCTCCGGGCTTGCCGCCCTGTTTGACGGCTGTTTCGTCATATTGCAGCGCTACAACCGCCCCAGACTCATCCGTATTTTGGACAAGGAGCGCAAACGCCTATGAATCCCATTATCTGCATCGCCGGGCCGACGGCCTCCGGAAAGACCGCGCTGGCGGTGGAACTGGCGAAGGAACTGAATGGCGAGGTGGTGTCCTGCGATTCCATGCAGGTCTACCGCCGCATGGACATCGGCACTGCCAAGCCCACGCGGGAAGAAATGCAGGGAATCCCCCACCACATGATTGACGTGGCGGAGCCGGACGAGGATTTCTCCGTCAGCCGCTACTGCGATATGGCCTCCCCCATCGTAGACGATATCGTCGCCCGAGGGAAAACCGCTATCATTGCAGGGGGCACCGGACTTTACATGGACAGCCTGATTCGGGGCAACGCCTTTGCTCCCTTCCCCGCCACCGGGGTGCGGGAAAAGCTGGAAGCCCAGGCCGATGCCGAGGGTATGCAGGCCATGCTCCGGTGGCTTCAATCCGTTGACCCCGATAGCGCCGCAAGGCTCCATCTTTCAGACCGGAAGCGGATTCTCCGGGCGCTGGAAGTCTGGCTGGAAACCGGGGAAACCATCACCGAGCACAACCGGAAAACCCAGCAAAAGCCGCCAAAATATTCCCCTTTGTGGCTGGGGCTGGACTTTGCGGACCGGGGGGAGCTGTACCGCCGCATTGACGCGCGGGTGGATGTCATGCTGGAAACGGGCCTGATGGAGGAAATCCGGGAACTGCTTGCCAGCGGGATTCCCGCCAAATGCACCGCCATGCAGGCCATCGGCTACAAGGAGTTCGTAAACGCTCTGAATGGGGAGGAAACCGTGGAAGCGGCGGCGGAGGAAGTGAAAAAATCCAGCCGCCACTATGCCAAGCGCCAGCTGACCTGGTTCCGCCGGAACCCCCGCCTGCACTGGCTCACCCGGCAGGCAGGGCAGAAAAATGAAGAAATTCTGACTGCTGCTCGACAAATTATTTACGATTTTGACAAGTGAAATCTGCTAGGATGTGTATACCCAATCGGGAGGCGTCCATGGGGAGTATCGAGACGCCAACAATGCGGGAATCCCTCAATCAGAGTTTCCCCAGAAAGAAGGTATACATATGAACGAAACAATCAATTTACAGGATGCCATTTTGAAGGAGGTACGGCGGGATCGGGTGCCCGTGACGCTGTTCCTGATGAACGGCTTCCAGCTCCGGGGGGTCATTACCGGCTACGACAGCTTCGTGGTGGTTCTGGTGACAGACGGCAGACAGCAGATGATCTACAAGCACGCCATCTCCACCCTCGCCCCCATGAAGCCGCTGAAGGCAGCCGCAGTTCCTGCGTAACGCAAAAGGCGACGGAGCATTCCGCCGCCTTTTGTCGTTGCAGGAGCCTTGATAATTGACATAAGGAGAATTTAGCGGACCAACACCTTCCCCGGGGGGGAGGTGCCCCCGCAGGGGGCGGATGAGGAGCGGCGACATCTTATCATGCGGAATGCAGGCAAATAAGAAGGAACAGCCTTTAAAATAGTCCTTTTTTACGAACTGCATTCATAATCGATACATTTCGCCGATCCTCATCCGACCTCGCTTACGCTCGGCCACCTTCCCCCCGGGGGAAGGTATTGCTGAGCCAAAGCACAATATAACCAACAGAAAGAAGAATGATTATGTCCATTGCTGAAAACGTTGCCCGTGTCCGCGCGGAAATGGAGGCCGCCGCCCTGCGCTGCGGCCGCAATCCGAAGGAAATCAAGCTCTGCGCCGCCACCAAAATGAACGACGCCAAAGCCGTCCGGCAGGCCATTGCCGCCGGGGTGGACTGCTGCGGAGAAAACCGGGTCCAGGAGCTGACCGCTAAGCTGGCCGAGAACGCCTACGCTGGCGCGCCGGTGCATTTCATCGGTCATTTGCAGACCAACAAGGTCAAGCAGGTGGTCGGAAAGGTGGATCTCATTCAGAGTGTTGATTCCGAGCGGCTGCTTCGCGCCATCAACAGCGAGGCTGCCCGGCAGGGCATCCGGCAGGATATTCTGCTGGAGGTGAACATCGGAAATGAGGAAAGCAAGTCCGGCTTCCGGCCGGAGGAAGTGCTTCCACTTATGGAAAAATTGGGCGAATTTTCAAACGTTTGTATGAACGGGCTCATGGCAATCCCCCCAATTTCGCGGTTTCCCGGAGAAAATCTGCAATATTTTCAAAAAATGTTCCAATTAAGTGTTGACATCAGGGAGAAAATCAACGATAATGTCTTGGTGAACTGTTTATCGATGGGTATGTCCGCCGATTACGCAGACGCTATCAGCTGCGGCAGTACCATGATTCGTGTGGGCACCGCTATCTTCGGCGCCCGTGACTATAGCAAGCTTTCATCAAACTGATGCGCATATACTTAGGAGGATACATAGAATGAGCTTATGGGATAACGTAAAGAAATTTGCCCAGCCCTACGCAGACGACGATTACGACGATTACGACGAAGACGACGAATACGCCGATGAGTATGAAGAGCCCGCCGAAACTCCCGCCCGCCGCACACCCCGCCGGGCTCCGGCGCCCGCGCCTGCCGCTGAGGAGGAAGACGAGCAGGACGATTATGGCTTCACTCCGGCGCCTGCCGCTTCTTCCGCTGTCGGCTCCAGCTTCAACGGACAGGTTCTGAATATGAACAACGCTTCCAACAAGCAGGAGGTGGTTCTGTTCCGTCCCGGCAGCTTCAACGACACCTCCAAGGCCGCCGATGACCTGCGCAGCCACAAGGCTGTCATCGTCAACATGGAGAATGTGGACAAGGCCATGGCCCGCCGGGTGGTGGATTTCCTGTCCGGCTGCGTTTACGCGCTGGACGGCGATGTGAAAAAAATTGCTCAGTCCGCTTACCTGTTCTGCCCCCACAATATGGATATCGTGGGGGATCTGGAAACCCTGCAGGCGGAAGTGGAAAGCTATATCTGATTGATGCGTCCCACAGGCGGATTTTTACCGGCTGACCGGATTCCGGTCATTCAGTAAAAATCCGTTTTTGGGGCCGCTCCTGTCCCCCTGCACACAGCAGCGGGTCAGATGATTTTGGAAGGAGAATGACACTATGTTAACACCGCAGCAAATTGATCAGGTCTCTTTCGGTCGCTCTACCTTCGGCGGCTACGATATGCAGCAGGTCGATGAGTTTCTGGAGCCTCTTACCGAGGACTATGTGACTCTGTACAAGGAAAACGCCCTTCTCAAGAGCAAGATGCGTGTTCTGGTGGGCAAGCTGGAGGAGTACCGCAAGAACGAGGCTTCTATGAAGGACGCCGTCATCAACGCCCAGAAAACCTGCGACAAGATGGTCGCCGAGGCAGAAGCCAAGTGTGCCAAAATGCTGAGCAATGCCAGCGCCGCCGCAGCCGCCCCCGTTGCCGCACCCGCCGCTTCCAGCGTGAACTCCGATGCCATGGTCGCTGCGGAGAACGCCCGGGTTCAGGAAGCCCGCAAGGCTGCCGCCGCCAAGATCGGCGAACTGCAGGATCAGCTGCGCACCTGCATTCAGGCTCTGGAGCGTATCAAGGACGCCAATGCGCCCGTTCCCGCACCGGCCCCCAAAGCCGCACCCGCGCCTGTGGAGAGCGCCGATGTTGCCGATGAGATTGCCCAGAACATCGAGGCTATGATCGGCAGCACTGTGGACACCGCCCCCAAGGCGGCGCCCAAGCACCCCACCAACAACGACACCACCACCAGCAAGTTTGCCAGCCTGAACCTGCAGTTCGGCCGGAACTACGATCCCACCAGCAAATAAAAAAATGTGCTTATCGGCTTTACTCAGCACACAGATTATGTGTAATTGTCAACTCAGTTACAGCTTGTCGTTTTTCCGACGGAAACCGATAAGTACATAAAATAATGCAAAATGCGGAATGATAAATGCAAAATTGTGGTATTTCCTTTGGAAATCATTTAAATTCATCCGCACAGCGGATACCTTCATTTTGCATTCCATAAATATGGCTATGATGGGGACACGCGGATTCGCCCGCCGCCTACAGAGAGCTGCCGGTTGGTGCAAGGCAGCAGGCAGGAGCGTCTACTGTATCACCCCGGAGCCGCGCACCGAAAGATTACCATAGGCTGCGCCGGGAGCGCCCGATATCGCGCATACGAGCGCCGGTTCTTTTACCGGAACGAGAGTGGTACCGCAGAGGTTTACGCGCCTTTGTCTCTTGCAAAAGAGGCAAAGGCGCATTTTCTTGTAAATTCAAAATCACAATGGAGGTAAGAAATCCAATGGAATACAAAAACACCATCATCACCCCAAAGACCGACTTCCCCATGAAAGCCGGCCTGCCCGCCCGGGAGCCTGCCATGCTCCAGCGCTGGGAGGAGCAGGACCTGTACGAAGCCATGCTGGAAAAGAACAAGGGGCTTCCCCGGTTTGTCCTGCATGACGGTCCTCCCTTCAGTAATGGCTATATTCACATGGGCCACGCCCTGAACAAGACCCTGAAGGACTTCATCGTCCGCAGCCACGCCATGATGGGCTACTACACCCCTTACGTTCCCGGCTGGGACAACCACGGTCTGCCCATTGAGCGTGCCATTGAGACTTCCAAGAAGAAGCTCAACAAGGATATGTCCGTGCCGGAGTTCCGCAAGGCCTGTGAGGAGTTTGCCGAGGACTTTATCCAGAAGCAGATGTCCGGCTTCAAGCGTCTGGGCGTGGCTGCCGACTGGAAGCACCCCTACCGCACCATGGACAAACACTTTGAGGCCCAGGAGGTCAAGGTCTTTGGCCGGATGTTCGACAAGGGCTACATTTACAAGGGCCTGAAGCCCGTGACCTGGTGTCCCTACTGCGTCACCGCCGTGGCGGAGGCCGACATTGAGTATCAGGACGACCCCTGCACCTCCGTGTACGTCAAGTTCCCCATGAAGGACGATCTGGGTAAGCTCTCCCAGTTTGACCTGAGCCGCACCTACTTCGTAATCTGGACCACCACCATCTGGACCCTGCCCGGCAACCTGGCAATCTGCCTCCATCCCCGGGAGGAATATGTGCTGGTGAAGGCCGACAATGGCGAAACCTATATCATGGCCCAGGCTTTGATGGACAAGGTCATGCACATCGGCGGCTTCGAGAACTACGAGGTCATCGCCTCCTACCCCGGTTCCTTCTTCGAGAATATGCTGGCCCAGCACCCCTTCATGGACAAGGCCTCCCGGCTGGTCAACGCCGAGTATGTCACCATGGATTCCGGTACCGGCTGCGTCCACACCGCCCCCGGCTTCGGCGCCGACGACTACCAGACCTGCATGCGCTACGGCATGGAGCTGGTGGTGCCTGTGGACGACTACGGCCGCCACACCGACTACGCAGGCAAGTACGCCGGTATGAAGACTGAGGAGAGTAATCCCGTGATTCTGGCGGACATGAAGGAGAGCGGCGTGCTGTTCGCATCTGAGCAGATCGTCCACTCCTATCCCCATCACGACCGCTGCAAGAAGCCCGTGATCTTCCGGGCCACCCCTCAGTGGTTCTGCTCCGTGGAGTCCTTCAAGGATCAGGCCATCAAGGCCATCGAGAATGTCCAGTGGTATCCCGCATGGGGCGAGGACCGCATGACCAGCATGATTCGCGAGCGTGCCGACTGGTGTATCTCCCGTCAGCGCCGCTGGGGTCTGCCCATCCCTGTATTCTATTGTAAGGACTGCGGCAAGCCTGTGTCCACCCCCGAGTCCATCGAGAAGCTATCCAAGCTGTTCGATGAGTACGGCTCCAACATCTGGTTCGAGAAGGAAGCCATGGAGCTGGTGCCAGAGGGCTTCACCTGCCCCCACTGCGGCGGCAAGGAATTCGACAAGGAGAAGGACACGCTGGACTGCTGGTTCGACTCCGGCTCCACCCATTACGCTTCCCTGATGCACCGCACCCCTGAGCTGTGGCCCGCCGACGTGTATCTGGAAGGCGCGGACCAGTACCGTGGCTGGTTCCAGTCCAGCCTTCTGACCTCAGTAGGCGCGCTGGATCAGGGCGCTCCTTTCCGTCAGGTGCTGACCCACGGCTGGACCGTGGACGGTCAGGGCCGGGCCATGCACAAGTCTCTAGGCAACGGCGTTGACCCCGCTGACCTGATCAAGGAGTTCGGCGCGGATATCGTCCGCCTGTGGGCCGCTTCCTCCGATTACCACGCAGACGTACGCTGCTCCAAGGAAATCTTCAAGCAGATCGCCCAGAACTACCTGAAGTTCCGCAACACCGCCCGGTACTGCCTGGGCAACCTGAACGAGTTTGACCCCAACCATCTGGTTCCCGTGGATCAGATGGAAGAGCTGGATCGCTGGGCACTGACCAAGCTGGACGAGCTGGTGAAGACCTGCCGGAAGGCCTATATGGACTACGAGTTCCATGTCGTCACCCACGCCATCAACGATTTCTGCGTGGTGGAGCTGTCCTCCTTCTACCTTGACATTCTGAAGGACCGGCTGTACTGCGAGGAGAAGAACGGACTGCGCCGCCGCTCCGCCCAGACCGCCCTGTTCCTGATTCTGGACGCACTGGCAAAGCTGTTCGCTCCCGTGCTGGCCTTCACCTGCGACGAAATCTGGCAGTCCATGCCCCACCGCGACAGCGACGACGGTCGGAACGTGCTGCTGAACCAGATGCCCGAGGACTTCGGGGCCTACGCTCTGGATGACGCTGCCATGGAGAAGTGGAACGTCATTATGAAGCTGCGTCAGGATGTGAATGGCATTCTGGAGAAGGCCCGTTCCGACAAGCGGATCGGTAAGGCGCTGGAAGCCCATGTGGCCCTGTCTACCGACGATGCCGCGCTGAAGGCTGTCTGTGAGGGTGTGAATCTGGCGGAAATCTGCATTGTCTCCGCCTGCGACTGGAGCCAGCCCGAGGATGGCGCTGAGGTGGGTGCCGGCGTGAACTACCCCGCCTTGATCATCGGCGTCAGCGAGGCTAAGGGCACCAAGTGTCCCCGCTGCTGGATGCACAGCGAGAAGGCCAACGCTGAGGGTCTGTGTCCCCGCTGCGCTGCCGTGGTTGCCAAGCTGGAAGTTGAGATGTGATCAAGACCCGGACACGGTTCCCCCGTGTCCGGGTTTTTACAAAAAACGAAAAATAATTCTTGACAATCCCAAATCCCGTGCTATAATAAGCGTGTTCGGTTCGAGACGCCGGTATAGCTCAGTTGGTAGAGCAACTGATTTGTAATCAGTAGGTCGGGGGTTCGAGTCCGTCTACCGGCTCCAACGACCGGATAGCTTAATGGGACTCGAAATTCTAAATGCAATCTGCCGGTGGCAGATTGTACAACCAGTTCGCAAACTGGTTGTCACCTTAGTGTGCCCAGTCCGTCTACCGGCTTCAACGACCGGATAGCTTGATGGGACTCGAAATCGAGCCAATTGAATATGGGGGAGTTCCCGAGTGGCCAAAGGGGACAGACTGTAAATCTGCTGCGTTTCGCTTCGATGGTTCGAATCCGTCCTCCCCCACCAGAAAAAAGCACTTGCTTATGCAAGTGCTTTTTTTCAGTGAAATAAATCCCTTCGGGATTTGTGAAATTCGCTTCGCAAGTGAAAGTAGGCTACCGCCATGTGAAATGCGCTGCGGCGCGTGAGGGATTTATTTCATTTCACTTGACGCGCAGCGTCAAATTTCACAATGCCGACGGCATTATTTCACATTTTGCGTAAGCAAAATATTTCACCTCCACCTGTATTGCCAGTATCAAAACTTCTGCCGAATCGCCTGAATTCCTCTGTCCAGTGCCTTCTGTGTCTCAGCCCCCAGAGCGGCTTTCAGCAGCTCATATTCCGTCAAGCTCCCATGGGGCACAGACCAAGCTCCCGCGTCGGTTCCGGGTGCCAGAAGGCCGCCCATGCCCGCAAACAGGCTCACATTTTCGACAGCGCTCTCCAGAATCCGCTCCACAGCGCTTTCGTCAAAACGTCCCCGGCCCCGGAGGTTGCCGATGGTGGACAGGGTGGGCACCCAGACCGTTCCGTTTTCCGCCATGGCGTGCAGAGCGTCAGCATCCAGATAGGCCCCGTGCTCGATGGAATCCACCCCGGCTTCCGCCGCCGCTTCCACGGTTCTGGCACCATTGGCGTGGGCCATCACCGGCAGGCCTTCCTCGTGGGCAATGTGAATAAGCTCCCGGATTTCAGCCGGTTCCATTCCGTCCTCCGTCAGGACGCCGAAATGGTCAAAATCCATCAGGCCGGAAATCATGATTTTGATATAATTCGCTCCATTTTCCCTATTTCTAACCACAAGATCCGCATAATCCCTGAGATTTCCGTATTTTTCTCCGATAAACCCGCCGTAGTGTCCGGCCTTGCACAGGGGGGACAGCGGCGTGCGGTAGGTAATCCCGTACTCCCCCGCCAACTCCCGCGCCCGTTTGCCCACGCCCCAGCGGTCGCCTCCGTCCCGGAGGTAGGCAAAGCCCAATTTTTGATAGTGGGCAAGGGTTTGGCGAATCCATCCCTCGTCTACAGTCTGTGCGTGCCGGACAATGGCAGTCCTCCAGTTGGCCCCGTCCAGCACCATGTGAATATGACAATCCACAAGCATCGTTCTTTCTCTCCTTTGCAGAAAATCCGCCTGAAAATATCAGGCGGATTTTTGATTTTATTGTCCATCAAACAGTGGCTGAATCTTCTCCCGATAGATGCGCCGGAAGAAGTAGAAGGTCGCCGTCCCGCTGGCAAATTCCGCCACAATGAAGGACAGCCACACCTTGTCCACATCCCCCGTCAGGCTCAGCAGGTACGCCGCCGGCAGCAGCACCAGCATCTGGCGGCACAGGGAGGTGATGGTGGTGTAGATTCCGTTGCCCAGAGCCTGGAAACAGGCACCCAGCACAATGCAGAAGGACGCGATGGGGAAGCTCCAACTGATGGTTCGCAGCGCCGCCCGCCCGATGGACAGGAAGGAATCGCTGGGGTTGAACAGCCCCAGCAGCGTGTCAGGAGTCAGCTGGAACACCAGCAGTCCCACGACCATCAGCCCCAGCGCCATGGAGCAGGCAATTTTCAGGGTCTTGGTAATTCGCTTTGGCTTTCTGGCACCGTAATTAAAGGCAATGATGGAAATGGCGGCGTTGTTCAGACCGAACAGCGGCATGAAGAAGAAGCTCTGGAGCTTGAAGTACACGCCAAACACGCCGGTTGCCGTCTCGGTAAAGTTCTGCAAAATCTGATTCATACCAAACGTCATGACAGAGCCAATGCCATTCATGACGATGGAAGGAACGCCCACCACCAGAATTTGTCGGACGGTATTGCCCTCCATCCGCAGATAACGGGTGGCAAACTGCACCTCGGGGTTGAATTTAAAGTTAAAGAACCAGACCAAGGCGGCGGAGACCCACTGACCAATGACCGTCGCTACCGCCGCGCCCGCAATGCCCATAGCCGGCGCGCCGAACCAGCCGTGAATCAGGATGGGGTCCAGAATGATGTTGATGATCGCGCCGGTGCTCTGGGTGATCATGGTGTAGACCGTCCGACCGGTGGCCTGAAGCAGCCGCTCGCCCAGAATGGACAGGAAAACCCCCGCCGTAAGCAGGCAGCAGATCTGGGAATAGACGATACCGCCCTCCACCGTCTCCCGAACCGTAGACTGCAGCTCATAATAGGGACGCACACCGACTGCGCCAAACAGCATAAACAGGGCAATGACAATCAGCATCAGGATAAAGCCATTGCCGGCAGTGCGGTTGGCAGCCTCCTGATTGCCTTCCCCAAGGCTCTTACTCAGCAGGGAGTTGACGCCGACACCGATTCCCACAGCAAAGCCGATCTGTAAATTCTGGATGGGGAACGCCAGAGAAAGGGCCGTCACGGCACTCTCAGAGACCTGAGAAACAAAGATGCTGTCCACCACGTTGTACAGCGCCTGTACCAGCATGGACACAATCATGGGCAGCGCCATGTTCAGCAGCAGCTTTCCCTCGGGCATGACGCCCATCTTGTTTTCCTGTAACGTACTTGTGCTCATTTCTTTCTCCTGATATCCATTCACTGATTTTTCAGTCTCATTATAACGAAATAAAAATGTGGTTTCAAGCCCTATTTTCCGATATAATTCAAACGGCAGGATGGGTTATGGCCGCTATGAGCAGAAAATTGTCCATTAACTGAGTAATGCCTTCCCCTTACCACCCTTTTACAGATGCCTTATTCGCAAAAAGCCGCCGCAGCGGTTTCGCTGCGGCGGAAAGGATGTACATATTACAGATACTGCTTCAAACCATCGCTGGCCTTTGCGGGATCATCAGAGATGGTAATGGTAATCTCCATGCTGTTATCCGCGGCAAACTTGGCGCACCATGCTACAAAGTCCTCAGCGGCAGCCAGATCGGTGCCGATGGTCTTATACAGGTTGTCGATAAAAACGTTGGTGATGTCGAAGTTACCGGCGTGCAGGCCACTCAGGAAGCCCTTGAGCATCTCGCTGCTGGAAATACCGTACTCCTTGGAGTCCACCAGACGAACCTTATAAGAAAGATCGTAGGTCAGCTTTCTGCCATACTCAATGCAGACCACATCGCCGTTGGCATTGGCAACCGCGCTGTTGATGGCGTCGATCATCTTCTTCGTTTTACCGGAGCCCTTCAGGCCCATAATAACATGAATCATAGGATTGTCCTCCTTGCCTTTATTTTTGGCTTATGCACATTCTACCAGTAAACGGAGAAATTTGCAACAACTATTTTACATTTTTCCCAAGAGAATTCCAGAAAAGGCCGGGGAGGACGCACAGTCCTCCCCAGGCGGATTCTTACTTTTCGTAACCGGGTTTTCCCAGCAGCTGGAACATATTGCGCTTGTACAGCTCCACGCCGGGCTGGTTGAAGGGGTTGACCCCCAGAATGTAGGCGGACACGCCGCAGCACAGCTCCAGGAAGAAGAACATCTCGCCGACCTTCCGGGCGTTCAGCTCGCCGCAGTCCATGGTAATGACGGGCACGCCGCCGTCCACATGGGCAGCCAGAGTGCCAAGGTAAGCCTTCTCGTCCACGAAGTCCAGCGTTTTGCCCTCCAGATAATTCAGGCCGTCCAGATTCTTCCAGTCGCCTCCGATGGTGTACTTGGCTTCGGGAGCAGCAAAGCGGACCATCGTCTCGAAAATATTGCGCTGACCCTGCTGAATCATCTGACCCAGAGAGTGCAGGTCAGCAGTGAACTCGGCAGTGACGGGGAAGATGCCCTTGCCGTCCTTGCCCTCGGACTCGCCGAACAGCTGCTGCCACCAGCCGCCGAACATCTTGAAGCCCGGCTCGAAGGACTCAAAAATTTCCATAGCCTTGCCGTTGCGGTACAGCAGGTTCCGCACGGCGGCATACTGCCAGACAGGGTTCTCGAAGGAGCGCAGGTCGTAGGTTTCCTTGGCGTCCATGGCGCCGTTCATCAGTTCCATGATGTCGATGCCAGCAACCGCCAGAGGCAGCAGGCCCACGGGAGTCAGCACGGAGAAGCGGCCGCCCACATTGGCGGGGATTACGAAGGTCTCCCAGCCCTCCTCGGTAGCCATCTGGCGCAGAGCGCCCTTGCAGGGGTCGGTGATGGCGAAGATACGCTCCTTGGCGCCATCGGTGCCGTACTTGCGCTCCAGCATCCAGCGCAGGGCGCGGGTGGCGATGGCAGGCTCGGTGGTGGTGCCGGACTTACTGATAATGGCGATGGAGAAATCCTTGTCCTCCAGCAGACGGCACAGCTCATTCCAGTGACGGGTGCTCAGGCCGTTGCCGGCGAAGAAAATCTGGGGATCGCCCTTGCCCTTGCCGATGTTGTGGTTGGGGCCCTGCAACAGCTCGATGGCAGCCCGGGGACCAAGGTAGGAGCCGCCGATGCCGATGACCACGAACACATCGGAATTGGCGCGAATCTTCTTCGCAGCAGCCTGAATGCGGGTAATTTCCTCGGTGGCTTCCCGGACGGGCAGGTTCAGCCAGCCCAGAAAATCGTTGCCCTCGCCGGTGCCGTCCATCAGGGTCGCATGGGCATCGGAAACTTCCTTTTCCATTGCCAGCAGGTCTGCCAGAGTCAGCTGACCCCAGACATTGGAGATATCAACTTTAATCATGTATTGGAACACGTCCTTTCTAAAAGTACCCCTATATGGTACAGCAAAACCGCCGTAAACGCAAGCCCTTTCGCGAAAAAAACACCTGTCACCTTCCGCGGCACCGATCTGCTCCCCGATTACGCATATTTTTTCATCAAACCACTGGCATTTTCTATCAGAATATGTATAATAGAAGTATCCAATTTTCAGGAGGCTTCTACATATGAAATACGGCTTTGGCATCGATCTGGGCGGCACCACCGTCAAGATTGCTTATTTCGATGAAACCGGCAAAATGCTTGACAAGTGGGAAATCCCCACCGTCACCGCAAACGGCGGCAGTCAGATTCTTCCGGACATCGCCGCGTCCGTCAAGGGCTATCTGGCAGAGCATCACATTCCCGGCAGCGACATTCTGGGTCTCGGCATCGGCGTGCCCGGGCCCGTCAACGCCAAGGGCGTTGTGAATAAATGCATCAATCTGGGCTGGGGCGTGTTCAACATCGCCGATACCCTTTCCTCCCTTACCGGCTTCCCCGTGAAGGCAGGCAACGACGCCAACGTCGCCGCGCTGGGCGAATTCTGGAAGGGCGGCGGTCAGGGCTGCGACAACATGGTGTTCGTCACCCTCGGTACCGGCGTGGGCGGCGGCATCGTGGTAGAGGGGAATCTGCTCCACGGCGCCCACGGCTCCGGCGCGGAGATCGGCCATCTGGTGCTGAACCGGGACGAGACCGTGCCCTGCAACTGCGGCAAGTATGGCTGTGTGGAGCAGTACTGCTCCGCCACCGGCATTGTCCGGCTGGCAAAGCTCCATCTGGCAGCCACCGACGCCCCCAGCGTACTGCGGGATGTGGAGCCTCTTACCTGCAAGGACATCTTCGACGCTGGGAAGAGCGGCGACAAGGAGGCCCTTGCCATTCTGGATCAGGTCTACCGCTACATGGGCGAGTTCCTTGGCAACGTATGCTCCGTGGTGAACCCCGAGGTGGTGGTCATCGGCGGCGGCGTCAGCAAAGCGGGGCAGGTGCTGATTGACGGCGTGGTTCCCTACTTCAAAAAGTACGTTTTCCACGCTGCCTCCGAGGCCCGGTTCACGCTGGCCTCCCTGGGCAACGATGCCGGCGCCTACGGCGCTTTCAAGCTGGCGCTGGATGCCTTTGGAAAGTAAGCTTACATAATAAGCAACCGGGAAGCAGCCGCTTCCCGGTTGGTTTATTTTTGGAACCGCTCCAGAAATGCCGGGGATTTCCACCAATACTGGCTGCCCCAGTTCTCATAGTTCCACTTTGGGCTGTAATCGTTGCATTCGTAGTCCACATAGTAGAGCTTGCCGCCGCAGACCACAAAATTCGTAGGGAAATAGTCGATGTTGATGTTCGCCGGGTACAGCAGGCGGCACATATCCTCGATCTGCCAGTAGAACCCATCCTCCATCCGATCCTCGAGCACATAGCGGTCAATGGTATCACCGGGGATGTATTCCTTCAGAAGCCGCTCCTCCGCTTCGTCTACGTCCAGAAGACGCGGCATGGGGATGCCGATTCTGCTCAGCCGCCCATAATCCCGCAGCTCTGAGTCCAGCTTATCGCCGAACTGGTAATAGTCGCATGGCTCGTGGTGAATCTGCTTGACGACATACTTCCCTGACCCATCCGTCACAAGGTAAGAATAGCCTCCCTTTCCTTTGCCCAGCAGGCGTAGAACCTGATAGTTTTTTCCGTTAACCGTCAGTTCCATGGTACTTCCTCTCCACACGCACCGCAAGATTCCGAATCAAAAGGGTCAGCGCAATCACGGCAGCCAGGCAGCCGCTCATGACGCTGTAGGCAAACAGAGCCTCGTTGCCCCGGCGCTGAACGTAGTATTCCATATAACCCGCCCCAGCAATGGCAATGGCGATCAGCAGCCACAGCAGAATCTGCCACGCCCGGAAGCCCCGGGCCTTGACCATACGCCGGGAAAATACAATCGCCGCCAGCACCACAGCCAGCGCTCCCAGCACCTGCACCACACTGACGAAGCCGTTGCTGCGGAAGAACAGGGAATCATACCGGGTGCTGTCCAGCACCACCTGCGACGCGCCGTAGAGCAGCAGAAACACAAGGCAGGTGTCGCCGTCTTTCAGTTTCCCCCGCTTCTGCCCCTTGAGGTAAAACACCGTCAGCCCGAGGAACAGAGCCAGCGCCACCATGGATTGCAAGGCAAAGGTCGCCAGCCGGTATTCCACCGCCCCGGACACCGCGTTGCTCACGGGGTAGGCAATAGGCAGACTGCGAAAGCTCTCCAGTACCTGTCCCCGGTCGGAGGCGTTGAACAGGGCGCTCAGCCGCCCAACGGCGATACCGGCGCAGCCCGCAATTGACATGGCATCCAGCATTTCCGGCAGATTCCGGTGCAGGCAGACGATTCTGGTCAATGCCGCCGCCACCGTACAGCCTAAAAATACGCCCATCAGGGCATAGCCGCCCTCGGCGTAATTGGTCATGGCGGCGGAAAAACCGGCATAGCTGTCACTCTGGCAGTACCAGTGGAAGAACCGGGAAAGCACCAGACTCAGCACCATGCTGACCGGAACCACCGCAAAGCCCGCCGCGCCATTTCCGCTTTTTCCCAGATAGAAGGCGAGGAAGAAACAGATAGCCGTCGCCGCCGCCAGCGTCAGGACAACGGAATTCCAATAGATTGCCGTGCCGCCGCTGTAGAACGCGATTTTATCCATTGTCCATTCCCCCTTCCGGCACCGCCGTGGCAAAGTAGATGATGTCGCTGATCTTCCGCTGCTGACCGTACACCGGGCGGTTCACCAGGTCGTTATTCATGACAATGGTTGCCGTCTGACCGCCGTCTAAGCAGTAGGCCATCCGGCAGCCGGTGGCGGCGATATTTTTGGCAAACTGTGCAACCGTTGGGATGGACTGGTGCTCGCCAGTGGTATTTGCCGTCACCACAAGGTAATGCAGGGCATCCATCTGGCACAGGGCTGCCCGGGCGTACCCTTCCGTGATCTCGCCCACACCGTACCAGGTGTGCTCCTGAAGCTCGTAGTTGTCCACCAGAATAGGGCCGAAAGCAAGGCTGAAATTGATGTCATTCGCGTCCACAAAGTCCTGCACGTCCTGCACCGTCAGCACCTCGCCGCCCCGGGTAAAGTGCATATCGCCGCTTCGATCGATGTAGCAGGTCTCGGCGTAGGTGCCCTCCACCCGCTTTGCCTGCCCCTGATAGACCACCGCGCCGAAATTGCGGAAGCGGTAGAAATCACCGGCGGAGGCCACAACGGCGTTGACGCTCTCCGCCATTTCCGTAGTCAGGTACTGCATATCGGAGCCATATTCGCCCCCCGCCAGATGGCGGCGAAACTGGGAGGCATCCTCCACCTTGACCTCGGAGAAGGTATACACGGAATCATCGTGAACCTCCTGCCAGGTCACGGCAAAGATGCTGTCGTCCAGATAATAGCGGATGATACTGCCGTCATAGATTTCCTGATTGGTCTGGAAATAGGTTTTCTGACCGTCCAAAATCCATTTTGCTTTCTTGAGAACCGGTTCCATCTCCGCCGGGCTGTCCACTCTGCCGAAAAGAGACTGGTTGGGCTTGGGGGCTGCCAGCGCGTCGTCGGGAATCGTATAGTGCTCCCGTACCGGCTCCGTTTCTTCCTCCGTCGGCTCCGGGATATCAGACGCATCGATTTTGGAAAGGGCGCTGTCCGTCCGGGCAATTTTTTCCGCCACATAGGCGTCAAAATCGTCCAGAACCGCCATGTTCTTTGTTTTGGAAACAACGGCAGCTTTTGGCCTGCCCACGAACACCACCATCCGCCCCAACAGCTTTGCCGTTGCAAAGGTGCACAGCGGCACAAGTATAACGGTTAAAATCATTTGGGCAATCCGGCCCGCCTTGCTTTGCTGCTTTTTGGGAGACTTTACTTTCTTTTCCGGCTCCGGTTTTCTGCGGATAATGTCTGGTTCCCGCTTGCGGGAACTGGCGGCGTATTTCGGTTTGTATGCCATAGCCGTTCCCTCCTTAGCCCAGACCGCCGGAAAGGATGTCCAGCAGCGTCTGATCCGGCAGTGCCCACCACTGACCGTCCTTCTCAATCAGCTGGAAGGTAATCTGCGTGGTTACGGTTTTCGCATCAGATAATACCTGTGTCAGAGCCTGTGTGCGAATCTCATCCTTCAGCGTCTTCTGCACTTCCCCGTTTCCGTCCAGCAGAGCGGCGGGGTCTTCCGCGGACTCCAGCTTCTGCTTCAAAAGCCCAGAGGCACGGTTTTCCAGCTGGGCCAGGGTCCCAGTAATATCCATAGTCGTCACCTGAGCGGTCTGATAAATGTTTGTTCCCTCGCCATAGCAGCTTTCGTCTGTTATTACGGCAATGCTGTCCCGGTAGGCATTCCACAGCTGCTTTCCCTCCGTCGTGACAGGCTCCCGTTCAAGGCCCAGCTCCGGCTGACCGTACAAAAGCTTCGCCGCCCGGTCAAAATCCCCGCTTCCGACCGCTTCCAGCACCGCATCGGCACAGGCAGCCGCTTCTTCCGGCGGCTGGATGCCTCTGGACGGCTGATTCAGCCCCACAAAGCAAAGCACAACAGAACCCACCAGCAGAGCGCTTCCCACTGCCGCAAACAGGCCAGACGCCAGCTTTGAAATCTTCATTTCGCCACCTCTTTCTTCCCTTCTTTTTCATTGGGTTCCATTATATCAGGGTGTACCGCAAATAACAACCGTTTTCTTTCCATTACCAACTTTATCTTTTCTCCCGGGAACTTTTCCGGCAAACCGGATTGCTTTTTCCCGCGCTTCATGATACCATATTCCTGCAATGATAATGCAAAGGAGACTTGTCCTATGTTTTATAAAAATGCCCGAATTTTCACTTCTGATTTTCGCTTCGTCACTGGCGCTTTTGAGGTCAAAGGCGGCCGGTTCGGCGCGGTGCTGCCCGAGACGGTTCCCGAAGATGCCGTCGATTTGAAGGGCGCTACCGTCATCCCCGGTCTGGTGGATGTCCACAGTCACGGCAACTCCGGTGCTGACTTCTCCGACGGTGACTACGAAGGCCTGGAAAAAATGGCGGCCTACTACGCAAGTTGCGGCGTGACCTCCTTCGCTCCTGCCTCCATGACCCTGCCTTATGAGGTGCTGGAGAAAGCCTTCGCCACCGCCAAGCAGCTGAAGGCGGAAGCCCCCGCGGGCCACGCCCGGCTCATGGGCATCCAGATGGAAGGTCCCTACTTCTCCTACAAAAAGCGGGGCGCTCAGAACCCCGACTACCTGAAGGAACCGGATTATGAGGGCTTCAAGGCTCTCTACGATGGCTGTGACGGTCTGGTGCGGATTGTGGACATCGCCCCGGAGCTGCCCGGCGCGGCGGAATTCGTGGAGAAGGCCAGCAAGCTGTGCACCGTGTCCATCGCACACACCGATTCCGACTACGACCACGCCCGGGCCGCTATAGACGCCGGCGTCACCCACCTGACCCACCTGTACAACGCCATGCCCGGCATTCACCACCGGAACCCCGGCGTGATTCCCGCCGCTGTGGAGAACCCCAACGTCCGGGCGGAACTCATCTGCGACGGCTACCACATCCACCCCGCCTCCGTCCGGCTGGCCTTCACCATGTTCAAAAACCGGATGATTCTGGTCTCCGACTCCGGCCGCTGCGCCGGTCTGCCCGAGGGCAGCAAGTTTGCGCTGGGCGGTCAGGACTGCTGGCTCCGGGGCGGCGTTGCCCGTCTGGCTGACGGCACCATCGCCTGCTCCGCCACTAACCTCTGGCAGTGCCTGACCAATGTTCTGTGCTGGAACATTCCCGAGGAGGAAGCTGTCCGCGCCGCCACCTGGAATCCCGCTTGCGCACTGGGCGTACAGGATCAAATCGGTTCCATTGAAGAAGGAAAGCTTGCCGACTTCATCATCTGCTCCCCCAATTACTCCGAGAAGCGGGTGTTTATCGGCGGAGAAGAGCTGTAAAGCATCGTTCATTCCGTAGGGGGCGGCGTTCTCGGCGTCCCGGCAGTACCAGCTGCGTATTCGCCGGAGTTTCGTGCGAGTCGGTACGGTTCACTGTCGGGACGTCCAGAGGCCGTCCCCTACGAGTTTTTGAGGAGTATTCTATGTTCCATCGTTATATCGGCGACAGGGCGTTTTACCGCCATGTCCTTGGGATCGCCGTGCCCATTATTATCCAAAACGGCATCACGAATTTTGTATCCCTGCTTGACAACATCATGGTCGGTCAGGTGGGCACCATCCCCATGAGCGGCGTGTCCATCGTCAACGGCCTGATTTTCGTATTCAATCTGTGCATCTTTGGCGCCAGCTCCGGCGCTGGTATTTTTACGGCCCAGTTCCATGGCTCTGCTGACACCGAGGGCGTGCGCTATACTTTCCGGTTTAAGTTCCTGATCTGCGTGCTGCTGGGGCTGCTGGGTGGGACCATCTTCGCCCTAAAGGGCAGCACCCTCATCGGGCTGTATCTCACCGGCGAGGGTGACGCCGCCACGGCGGCGGGGGCGCTGGACTACGGCTTAAAATATCTTTCCATCATGCTCTGGGGCTTCCTGCCCTTCGCCATTGCCAACGCCTACGCCAGTACCCTGAAGGAATGCGGCAACACGTTCCTTCCCATGCTGGCAGGCATCGCCGCCGTGCTGGTGAATCTGTGTCTCAACTATGTGCTGATTTTCGGTCACTTCGGCGCGCCGAAAATGGGCGTAGAGGGTGCGGCGCTGGCAACCGTCATTTCCCGCTACGTGGAGCTGGGGGTTCTCGCCGGATGGGTGCATCTTAATCCCGGACGCAACCCGTTCATCGTGGGGGCCTACCGCAGCCTGTACCTACCGGGGCAGCTTCTGAAAACCATCATCATCAAGGGAATGCCCCTGCTTGTCAACGAGGCCCTCTGGTCCAGCGGCATGGCCTTCATGAATCAGTGCTACTCCACCTGCGGACTGGACGTGGTGCCCGCCATGAACATCTCCTCCACCCTGTTCAATCTGGCAAGCGTGGTGTTCCTGTCTCTGGGCAACGCCGTGGGCATCATCATGGGCCAGATGCTGGGCGCGGGCCTCCAAGAGCCGGAGGTCCGGGATTCCAACCGGAAGCTGCTGACCCTGTCCGTCAGCTCCGGCGCTTTCTTCGGCCTGCTCATGGCCTGCATTTCCGGGCTGTTCCCGCGGATCTACAACACCACCGACACCGTGCGGCAGCTTGCCACCTGGCTGATCTGCATCAACGCGGTATTCATGCCCTTTGACGCCTACGTCAACGCCACCTACTTTACCCTGCGTTCCGGCGGTCAGACCTTTGTCACCTTCCTGTTTGACAGCTGCTTTACCTGGGTGGTCTGCGTACCGGTGGCCTACTGTCTGAGCAGGTTTACCAATCTGTCCATCATCCCCCTGTTCTCCATCTGTCTATCCCTGCATCTCATCAAATGCACCATCGGCGCCTTCATGCTGAAACAGGGGAAATGGATTCAGAATCTCACGATATGACCATTCAAACGAACGCGAGGAAAAAATTACATGGACACTATCCGAATGAGACCTAAAAAGCTGGAGCGCACCGACCTTCTGTTCCTGGGCTTTCTGGCGATGCTGGGGTTGGGGCTGCTCTGGCGCTGCCGCTATGGCTTTGCCAGCAATGACGAGGCCTTTTATCTGACAATCCCTTACCGGCTGCTTCAGGGAGACGCACTGCTGACGGAGGAATGGCACCTTTCTCAGCTGTCCGGGCTGCTGCTGACGCCTGCCGTTTGGGTTTTTACCACGCTGACCGGCGGCACCGAGGGCATCCTGCTTTTCATGCGATACCTCTGCGTAATCACACAGACGGCAGCCGCCATATTTCTTTACAACCGTTTGAAAGCCTTTTCCCGGCTGGGTGCGGCAGCAGCCGCCCTTGGCTTTGTACTGTTCATCCCCTTGAGCATCTGCGCCCTGTCCTACAATTCCATGGGCATTCTCTTCCTGACCCTGTCGCAGGTGATTCTGATCACCGGCAAATCCTGCCGGATATACCTTCCGGCAGGCCTGTGCTTCGCGGCGGCTGTTCTGTGCTGTCCCTATCTGCTGCTTGTCTATGCAGCGTATTTGCTGATCGTACTGGGTGCGTTGGTCTGGAGCAAAATACGCAAGGCAGCCGTTCATCCCGCCCTGTCCGTGGCAGGCGCGCTGTGGTTCACCGCCGGCGCCGCCATTGCAGCCCTTTTCTTCGTCCTGTTCGTACTGAGCCGATCCACCGTATCCGACATCCTTCCATGCCTGGAACTGATGATGAACGATCCGGAGCACCTGACCTACTCGATGGTTTTCAAGCTCCGGGAATATTGGAACTGTATCCTGTATGCAACCAGGCAGACCCCCCGGCTCTATGCCTGCCTGGCCGCTGCCGGGCTGATCTGCCTGCTGGACCGGAAGCGTCTGGACCACAGAGCCTTCCACAGCTGTATCATCGGTGGAGTCATTTTTGCGCTGATGGTCAGCCACTTTCGGGCCAGTCATTCCCCGAACTACATCATGTGGTCCGTAAACCTTTGGGCGCCGTTCCTTCTTCTGCTGCTTTCCGACAGGAAGAGAGCCTACCCCATTTTTACGCTCCTGTGGCTTCCCGGTATCGCCTACTCCTTCTGCATGAATTTGGCATCCAACAACATCTTCTACGCCATCTCCTCCGGCGCTTCCGTAGCAACGGTCGCCACGCTGGTGATGATGGGTATGTATCTGCGGGAGCTGCGGCAGTCCGCGGCTACCCCCTGGCGAAAAATCCTGCCCATCGGCATTCTCTGTCTGACCCTTGCTTACCAGATTACAACGGAAGCCTGCCTGCGGTATCGGAACATATACTGGGGCACCGCCCTGAATACACAGACCGAGCAGATATCGGAGGGCGTTCAGAAGGGTCTGTATGTCACCCCGGAGTACAAGGAAGGCTACACCTGGGATCTGGAAATGCTGAAAACGGTAGACAGTTACAAGGGTGAACAGGTACTGTATCTGTCCGAGACCACCTGGTATTATTTGCAGGGCAAGGGGAAAAACGCGGCCTACTCCGCATGGCTCTCCGGTGTCAGCCAGTACACCCTGGATCAGCTGGAAGCATACTACGCCATCAATCCCCAAAAGCTGCCCGATGTGGTCTATACCATGGACGCGTCTATCGCGGATGAATTCTGCAGGCTGTTCGGATACAGAATTGCATCCGAGGACTATGGTTTCATTTTGCTTCCGCTGTGAATCCATCGAATAATGCGAAATGTGTATATCGGATTAACACAGCCAAATACCAATTTACCGATATACTGAGCGGTTCCTGTCGAGCAGGCCCAATGGCGTAACGACTACCAACCGGGTGCGTAACGCATTGTCAGCGGCGACTCGCCGCTAAAGGACAATGTGGCTGAAAGCCGATAGGCACAATACGAAATACCGGGCCGTCCGCAATAGACAGCCCGGT
>JALFAD010000050.1 GCA_022772525.1 Clostridiales bacterium | reverse complement strand
GGCAGCGGCGATCTCACCCTTTTGCTTCCGGCTGGTAATTTGGAGAGCGTTGTCTGCGGTGTCAGTCTTAGTAATGGGTCGTCCCTGATTTTGAAAGGAACGGCAAATTTGGGTACAACCGTGCAAGGCGGTTTAACAATTACTGTACCAAACGTGCACCTGGATGGTATCAAATTTACAGGTGCTGATTCTGTGGCTGTAAATCCCGGCTGTAATCTTACTGTCTCGAATTGTTCTTTTAAGGGCACAGGTTATGCTTTTCAATTGAAACAAGATGCCGATGGAAAAGTTGCACGGCTCACTCTGACAGCCAATTCTTTCGACACCTACAAAATGGCTTCCATTTATAATCCAGAAGGCACAGCAGCAATTGGCAAATGGAGAGCAGAGCCGGGAAGCGATTCGGGTACTGTAGAAATTGATTTTGGTGTTACAGTCGATAAAGAAAAAACAGGCGATAAAACTGAGGCACTGAAAATCAATGTTTTTAGCTCAAAAACTGCACTAGTGAATGAAGGCTGGGGTTTTAGCTTTCTCACTGATTGCGATTTTAGTGATGCCTATGCTGTGTTCTCCAAGAAAAAAGCCCCTTCTTCCTTTGTTACGGAAGATAATAAGAAACAGATTTTGATAGGTGGACAAAATAAAGGCGAGTATATTATTGTAAACGACTCCTATCCTAAACTTGTAAAAAAGAACGACTATTATGAACTCACGGTAACGGATAAACACAAATCATATCTTGATGAAGTTACGGTGGATAGTTTCCCTTATCCTGCAGCAGATATTACCCTGAGTAGTAAAGCAGTTGACTTCTCTATAAAAACCGCCAGCGGAGCAAGGTCTTTGTTAATCCCTAATCTGAAAGCGGGAACATATACCATCAAGGAAACTACCAAAACTGTTACAAAAACCACCTCCACCACCAAAACCACCAGCCGAAGCTACAACTACAAATATCAGGACTACTACCTGATCACCCCCCAGCGGGTTACCGACTGTATGCGCTACGCCAAGGATAACCTTGTGACCATCGAGTGCAAGGAGGCGGGAAGGCGCTCTATCAGCCTGCCGGTGGCCTCCATGGCTGCCGCCGCAGAGAAGGGCTACAGCATCTTGCTGAAGAACGAGAAAATCGCGGACATCACCATTGACGCCGCTGCCCTCAAGTCCCTTGCCCAGCAGGCCAAGGGCACCACCGTCCTGCTGCACTACCGGTCCCTGAACCACAAGACCCTGAGCACCGTGGGACAGGCGTCGGTGCAGAGCCATCTGGCCCAGTACCCCAACGATAACGCCGACCTCGCCTTCCTGGTGACGGCCACCAGCGACTCCGAGACCATCGAGGATCTGCAGTTGGGCACCATCACCCTGAAGATCCCCTTCATCGTCCTGCCCGGCACGGAGGAGATGAAGAACGAGGTCTATGCCCTGCAAACAGAGACCGCCGCTTCTGCCCGGGAAACCACCGTGGCGGACGGTCACCTGACCACAAAGCTGACGGATCTGACGGAGCACATGGTGTTCCAAATCGGCGAGCCTGTGGAGACCACCGAGGAGACCACGGAGCCTACCGTGGAGACCACCGTGGAAACCACCCAGCCGGAAACGGTGCCGGAGACCACTTTAGCCCCGGAGCCGGAGGCGGAGGAAAAGGGCTTCCCCATCTGGATCCCCATTGTGGCGGTGCTGCTGCTGGGAGGCGGCGGCGCGGCGGCCTACTTCCTGATTCTCCGCAAGCGGATGAAAAAATAAGCAGTATACCCGCCGCGAATGCGGCGGGTATTTCCTGTTTCCGGAATAATATAATATTGTAAGGCACAGGGGGGCAGTAACAATATAGTGGCTCGAATGCAGGTGTCAATCAGAAAAAGCTGCCGTTGCAGTCCGCAATGACAGCTTTTTGACTTAAACTTTACAATCTCCGGCTTTCGGATTTTACATGGAGCCTTTATGATGAAACCCGTAAAGGATGTAAGTCCCAAACATATACTAAGGAGATAATGAAAATGAAACGTGTAATTTGTACTGTTCTGTGCCTGATTCTGGCGCTGAGTCTGGCTGCCTGCGGTCAGAAGACCGAGCCTGCAGCAACAACCGCCGCCCCTGCCGCAGCTCCCGCCGCAACGGAAGCGCCTGCCGCGAGCGAAGCGCCCGCCGCTCCTGCGAAGCTGTCCGGCACCGTGTCCACCGACGGCTCCACCTCCATGGAGAAGGTCATCGGCGCTCTGGGCGAGGCCTTCATGGAGGCTGAGCCGGGCGTGACTTTCACCTACAACCCCACCGGTTCCAGCGCGGGCATTCAGGCCGTTCAGGAGGGCCGCTGTGACATCGGCCTGAGCTCCCGGGCGCTTAAGGACGAGGAGAAGGCCGCCGGCCTGACCGAGACGATCCTGTGCTACGACGGCATCGCCATCATTGTGAACCCCGCCAACAAGGTTGAGAACCTGACCCTTGCCCAGATTGCCGACATCTACACCGGAAAGATCACCAACTGGTCTGAAGTCGGCGGCGATGACGGCGAGATCGTCCTCATCGGCCGGGAAGCCGGTTCCGGCACCCGCAGCGGCTTTGAGGAAATCGTGGAAGTCAAGGATCTGTGCAAGTACCGTCAGGAGCTGAGCTCCACCGGTGACGTGATCACCACCGTAGCCCAGAACCCCGGCGCCATCGGCTATGCCTCTCTGGCTTCCGTCAAGGACACCATCAAGGCAGTCAATGTGGAGGGCGTGACTCCCAGCGAGCAGAGCGTCAAGGACGGCACCTACGCCATCCAGCGTCCCTTCGTTCTGGCCACCAAGGAGGGTGCCAAGCTGAATGATGTGGCTCAGGCCTTCTTCGACTATGTAACCTCTCCCGACGCCAACGATGTTATCACCGCCGCCGGTGTGGTTCCCGCCAATTAAACAAGGATTCTATGAAGGGAGGGGCATTGCCCCTCCCTTTCGCGTTTATTGGACAGCAGGGGCGGGGCGATGACCCGCCCTTACCGCTGCGGAAGAATTTGACACAGATTTTACAATCCGCCGATTTCGTATTTTACATTCCGGCGGTAAGATAATGGCAACACCCTAGGAAAGGCTGACGATATGAATACAAAACAAAACTATCTGGAAACGGTGGTGCACGGGATATTCCTGCTGCTGGGTCTGGTGACGGTGGCCTGTGTGCTGCTGATTACCGTGTATCTGGTGATCTCCGGCATCCCCGCCATCCGGGAAATTGGAATTGTCAAATTTCTCTTCGGAGCGGAATGGGCCTCCACGGCGGCGGAGCCGAAATACGGCATCCTGCCCTTCATTCTGACCAGCGTCTACGGCACCGCCGGGGCCATCCTGCTGGGCGTGCCGGTGGGGTTCCTCACCGCTGTGTATCTGGCAAAAATGGCACCCAAATCCGTCAAGGAAATTGTGGGACAGGCAGTGTCCATGCTGGCGGGGATTCCTTCTGTGGTCTATGGCCTTGTGGGCATGATGGTGCTGGTGCCGGGCATCCGGAAATTGTTCCATATCCCCGACGGAGCCAGCCTGCTGGCGGCAATCATCGTGCTTGCCATCATGATTCTGCCCTCCATTATCAAAATGTCCGTCACCGCTCTGGAAGCGGTGCCCAAGGAATATGAGGACGCGTCCTTAGCGCTGGGGGCTACTCCCGAGGAAACCTGGTTCCGGGTGTCCGTACCGGCGGCGAAAAGCGGTATTGCAGCCGCCGTGGTGCTGGGCGTGGGCCGGGCCATCGGTGAGGCCATGGCGGTGATGATGGTGGCAGGCAACGCCGCCAATATGCCCTCTCTTTTCCAGTCCGTGCGGTTCCTGACCACGGCGGTTGCCTCGGAAATGTCCTATTCCAGCGGGCTGCAGCGGCAGGCCCTGTTCTCCATCGCGCTGGTGCTGTTCCTGTTCATCATGCTCATTAACGCGATCCTGAATTTCTTTCTGAAAGGAGAAAGAAAGTCATGAGTGGAAACAGAAAGTGGTTTATCCGGCTGGTGCGGTTTGGAATGTACCTTGCCACGGCCCTGACGGCGCTGTTAACGCTTTTCATCGTCGCCTATGTGCTGGTTAAGGGAATTCCCAACCTGAGCTGGCAGTTCCTCAGCACGAAGCCCAGCTACTTAAGCGGCAACATCGGCATTCTGCCGGATATTCTGAATACGGTGTACATCGTCATCGCAACTCTGGTCATCGTGATTCCGCTGGGTGTTGGCGCGGCGGTGTACCTGACGGAATACGCCTCCAACAAAAAGCTGGTGGCGGTGATCGAGTACGCGGCGGAGGCACTCAGCGGCATTCCCTCCATCATCTACGGCCTTGTGGGAATGCTCATGTTCGCGGGCACCTTCGGCACCAGCCTGATGGCGGGCGCGCTGACGCTGGTCATCATGAACCTGCCCACCATTCTGCGCAATACCCAGGAGAGCCTGAAAACCGTACCCCAGTCCTACCGGGAAGGGGCCTTCGGCCTTGGCGCGGGCAAGTGGCGGGTGGTGCGTACGGTGGTGCTGCCCGGCTGCGTGGACGGTGTGATCACCGGCTGCATCCTGTCTGTGGGCAGAATTCTGGGGGAATCCGCCGCCCTGCTCTTCACCGCCGGCTTTGCCCACGCCCTGAACGGCTTTTTCGAGGGGCTGGGGAGCGCCGGCGCCACCCTGACCGTTGCCCTCTACGTCTACGCCAAGGAGCAGGGCGAGTTCGGCGTGGCCTTCGGCATCGCGGCAATTTTGCTGATGCTGTCCTTCTGCATCAACCTGTCCGCCGGAGCGGTGACGAAGTATTATCAGAAGAAAAACGCGATATAGATAACGGAGTTGACAGTTGAAAGTTGTAGTAACCCTTCGGGAGGAATTTCATAATTGTCCCGCAGGGACTCCTTAACTGTCCACTGTCAACTGTTCACTGTCAACTATTTTTTCCAAATAAGGAGTAACAGAATGAACAATCCGATTATTACCGTCAACGACTTAAATCTGTGGTACGGTCAGACCCAGGCACTGAAGCACATCAGCATGGACATTCCCGAAAAGTCCATCACCGCCCTCATCGGCCCTTCGGGCTGCGGTAAGTCCACCTTCCTCAAAACCCTGAACCGGATGAACGATCTGGTGCCGGGGGTGAAGATTACCGGCGAAGTCACCTACCACGGGCAGAACATCTTTGAGACGGAGGTCAACAACCTGCGCAAAGCCGTGGGCATGGTGTTCCAGAAGCCCAATCCCTTCCCCATGAGCATTTACGACAACATTGCCTACGGCCCCCGAACCCACGGCATCCGAAACAAAGCCCAGCTGGACGACATTGTGGAGAAGGCCCTTCGCGGCGCGGCCATCTGGGACGAGGTAAAGGACCGGCTGAAAAAGAACGCCCTTGGTATGTCCGGCGGTCAGCAGCAGCGGCTGTGCATCGCTCGGGCGCTGGCGGTGGAGCCGGAGGTACTGCTGATGGACGAGCCCACCTCCGCCCTTGACCCCATTTCCACATCCCGAATCGAAGACCTTGCCATGGAACTGAAGGAGAAGTATACCATCGTCATTGTCACCCACAATATGCAGCAGGCTCTGCGGATTTCCGACCAGACCGCCTTCTTCCTGCTGGGAGATCTGGTGGAGTACGGCAGCACGGAAACCCTGTTCTCCACGCCCAGCGACAAGCGGACGGAGGACTATATCACAGGCCGCTTCGGCTAAACCATGTCATTGCGAACCAGCGCGCACGCTGGTGTGGCAATCCCCTTCGATGGGGCTTGCAGCGAAAAGGAGACACGTTATGAGAAATTTATATCAGGAACAGCTGTGGAATCTGAATCAGGAGCTGATTCAGATGGGTGCGGCCTGTGAGGAGATCATCGCCCTTGCGGCCCAGTCTCTGACGGCCTACAATGAACAGCTGGAGGAAAGAACGGCTCAGGTGGGCAGCGTCATTGATGAAAGTGAGCGCACCATCGAAAACATCTGCCTGAAGCTGCTGCTGCGGCAGCAGCCCGTGGCAAAGGACTTAAGGCAGATCAGCGCCGCCATGAAAATGATTACCGATATGGAACGGATCGGCGACCAGGCGGAGGACATTGTGGATTTGATTCCCAAAATGTCCAGAAGCGCGGAAGAAAACCAGCTTCAGAAAATGGCAAAGGCCGCCCAGACCATGGTAACGGAGGCAGTGGATGCCTACGTCAAGCAGGATCTGGCCCTCGCGAAAAAGGTCATGGGCGATGACGACATTGTGGACAACTACTTTAACGAGGTCAAGTCGGACATTATCACTATGATCGCATCCAATCCCGGCGACGGAGAGTACGCGCTGGATCTGCTGATGATCGCCAAGTATTTTGAGCGCATCGGCGACCACTGCACGAACATCGCCGAGTGGGTGGAGTTCTCCCTCACCGGTATCCGGGAGGAGTGCCAGTAATACGCTTGCGTTTTTGGGCTGAATGGGATAGTATAGAGAAAACGCAGGCCAAAGAGGAGACATGAGTATGATCTGGTGCGTAGAGGACGACCCGAGCATTCGGGAAATTGAAGTATATGCCCTGCATTCCACCGGGCTGGAGGCCCGGGGCTTTGCTGACGGGGCCGAATTCTGGGAGGCTCTGGAGAAGGAGCTGCCGGAGCTGGTGATTCTGGACGTGATGCTGCCCGGCGAGGACGGCGTGGCAATTTTGAAGCGCATGCGCGCTGACGAGCGGTACCGGGACATCCCGGTGATTATGGCCACCGCCAGAAGCACGGAATTTGACAAGGTACAGAGTCTGGATCTGGGCGCCGACGACTACATCACCAAGCCCTTCGGCATGATGGAGATGGTGTCCCGGGTAAAAGCCGTTCTGCGCCGAAGCCAGCCAAAGCAGACGGTGGCGCTTCTGAAACTGGACGGCCTGACGCTGGACGAAAGCCAGCATACCGTTACCATCGATGGTCAGCGGATTACCCTGACCTATAAGGAATATGAGCTTTTGCGGCTGTTTTTGTCCCATCCCGGCATGGCCTTCAGCCGGGAGCAGCTGCTGCAGACCGTTTGGAATACGGATTACGCGGTAGAGACCCGCACGGTGGATATGCACATCCGCACCCTGCGCCAGAAGCTCGGTGAAAACGGCGAGCACATCGAGACTGTGCGCGGTGTGGGCTACCGATGGGAGGCCGAGAAGAAATGACCAAAAAGATCTTCCGCTCCATTCTCACCGTCGGCGTCGCGGTGCTCGCGTGCAGCCTGCTGCTCGTCATGGGCTGCTTCTACAGCTTCTATGAGGGGATGCAGGAGCACCAGCTCGGCGACGAGCTGCGCATCGCCGCAGCAGCCGTGGAGACCAACGGCTCGACCTATCTGAAAAAAATCAAGTCCGACCGTTTCCGCGTCACCTGGATCGCCTCCGACGGCACGGTGCTCTACGACACGCAGGCAGACGCCGCGCAGATGGAGAACCATCTTGAGCGCGAGGAGGTCCGCGAGGCGCTGGAGACCGGCACGGGCAGCTCGAGCCGCTACAGCGCGACGCTGCTGCAAAAGACCGTTTACAGCGCGAGCCGCCTCACGGACGGCACCGTGCTGCGCCTGTCCGCCAGCCGCGCCACGATGGGCGCGCTGCTGCTCGGAGCGTTCCAGCCCATTCTGCTCGTCGTGATCGTGCTGCTCGTGCTCTCGAGCCTGCTCGCGAGCCGTCTGGCCAAGCGCATCGTCGAGCCGCTCAACGCGCTCGACCTCGAGCATCCGCTGGAAAACGACGCCTATGAGGAGCTCTCTCCGCTCCTGCGGCGCATCGACCGCCAGCGCAGACAGATCGACGCCCAGCTCGCCGAGCTGCGGCAGAAAACGGACGAATTCACACAGATCACCGCCGGCATGAACGAGGGGCTCGTGCTGCTCGACGAAAAGGGCGCGGTGCTGAACATCAATCCCGCCGCGCAGTCGCTCTTCAGCGTGACGGGCGCGTGCGTCGGGCAGGATTTCCTGACCGTGGACCGTGAGCACTCCATGAGCCTCGCGCTCCGCACGGCGATGACCGACGGGCACAGCGAGGTCCGCGCCGAGCGCGGCGGGCGCGAGTACCAGTTCGACCTCAGCCGCATCGAGTCCGACGGCAAGGTGGTCGGCGCGGTGCTGCTGGCCTTCGACATCAC
>JALFAD010000009.1 GCA_022772525.1 Clostridiales bacterium | reverse complement strand
ACTTTCCCTCTTCGGGAATGGGCGCGGGGCCATGGTAGGCGCCCTTAGCCACGGAGCACATATTCTGTACTTCTGCACTATAAATCATGGCAATTTTCCTTTCTTTCAAAAGACGTTTTTGTCGCCTTTGGATTTACATGGTGGAACACCTGAGTTTTCCGCAGATATTATACAGGCTGCGGCGGGAATTGTCAATTCCCGTTTGTCTAAAATCGGTATCAATTTATCAGTTGCACGCCGTGTAATAAGAGGCGGGTTATTCTCCCGCCCCCTGCTGCTATTGCTGGACGGTTTTCACGAATGCCGCCCGATCTGCTGCTTTGAAGTAGGCGGACCCCGTCACCAGGACATCCGCGCCGCTTTGCTTGCACACCGCCTGGGTCACTGCGTCAACGCCGCCGTCCACCTCGATTCGGCATTCCGGATTCACCTTGTCCAGCGTGGTTCGCAAAAAACGAACCTTCTCCATCATGTCCGCCATGAAGGACTGTCCACCAAAGCCCGGCTCCACCGTCATCACCAGCACCATATCGCATTTTTTCAGGTACGGCAGCGCGGCCTCTGCCGGTGTCCGGGGTTTCAGGGAAACGGCTGCCTTGCAGCCCAAAGCGCGGATTTTGTCCAGCGCCTCCAGCGTATTCTGGGGCTGATCCGCCTCGATGTGAATGGTCAGCCAGTCGGCCCCGGCCCTGACGAACTGCTCCACATACCGGACGGGCCGCTCAATCATCAGGTGCACATCCAGCGGCAGACCCGTCACCCGGCGCAGAGCCTGCACCACGGGAATCCCGATGGAAATATTCGGTACAAACATGCCGTCCATCACGTCCACATGGACCCAGTCGGCACCATTTTCTTCAATGTTGTGAACATCCCGCTCCAGATTGACAAAATCCGCAGACAGAATTGAGGGAGCAATGATTGCCATAATCGGTTCTCCTTTTCACTGAAGTTGACAGCTAATTCCAATTGTCGGTTATAAAAGTATCACATTTTCTCAAAAAAAGCAAGCTTGGGAAGCTTTTCCTGAATACATTTTCATCGGTCAGCCATACTAAGTCCGAACCTAAGACAAAAGGAGGATAAAGCTATGGATTGTCATGCCAATAAGTGCATCGAATGCACCGTGCACCAGTGCGCGCACCACTGTGAAAACGAGAACTACTGCTCTCTGGACCGGATTCTGGTGGGTACCCACGAAACCAACCCCACCGTGGATCAGTGCACCGATTGCAAGTCCTTCCGTAAGCGCTGAATGCCTTTATAAGGCTCCCGGAACAGCGGGAGCCTTCTTTTCTGTCCCCACTTGACACGAAGGAAAAAAGCCGATATGATGAATCTGGAAATTTATAGATTATTCCTTTTGAATACACAAATTCTTCATAAGTGAGCAGTATGCTTTATGTCAAGAAAACAGATGAGGAGGCATCCATTATGGAATCCTTTGAAAACAACGAATTTGAACACGAACCGGAGGTCAATCCGGAAGAACCCGCCGAACCGGCCCAGAATTCTGCCGATGACGGCGTGTATCACACTGCGGGTACCGGGCGGAAGGAATCCCCCTACGCCAACTCCCCCTATGAAATGAACCATCAGGCACAGGAAAGTTTCCATTCCGCGCAGACACCCCCCGCGCACCATGCGCATAAGGCAAAGAAGCCCCGCAAACCCATCTGGCGGAGTGTGCTTGCCGCCGTGCTGGCAGTGGCTCTGGTTGCCGGTGGCTGTTCGATTACCGCCGCTCTGGTAAACCGCCGCTGGGAAGCCCGGGAGGAAGCCATGACGGAAAAGTTCAATGTGCTGCAGAAGCAGATTGAGAGTTCTTCCGGTTCCGGCAAGGGCACGCTGGTGCCCACCGACGGCAGTGCCATGACGCCCAGCCAACTCTACGCTTCCTGCGTGGACAGCGTGGTTGCCATTTCCTCTACGGTGACCGCCACCGGTATCTACGGCAACACCTCCACCGGCACTTCCTGCGGCTCCGGCTTTATCCTGACCGATGACGGCTACATTGTTACCAACTATCATGTGGTGGAAGGCGCCACTGAACTGACAGTCACCACCCATGACGGCACGGAATATTCTGCGGAGCTGAAGGGCAAGGACGCCACCAACGACGTTGCCGTTCTGAAGGTCGAAGGCGAGAATATGCCCGCCGTCACCCTGGGCAGCAGCCACGATCTGGTGATCGGCGATATGGTCGCCGCCATCGGCAATCCTCTGGGCAAGCTGTCCGCCACCCAGACCATCGGATACGTCAGCGGTATCAACCGTGAGGTCTCCACCGGCGGCGTCACCACCATCAGCATGATCCAGACCGACGCCGCCATCAACCCCGGCAACTCCGGCGGCCCCCTGTTCAATATGTACGGTCAGGTTGTCGGCATCACCACCGCCAAGTATTCCGGAATCACCAACTCCGGCGCCTCCATTGAGGGCATCGGCTTCGCCATTCCCATTGATGACGTAGCCGCCATGTTTGACGACCTCATTGACTACGGTTACGTCACCGGCGCTTACATGGGCGTCAGCGTGGAGAATGTGGATGAGGATGCCGCCTCCCGGTACAGCCTGCCCACCGGCGCGTACGTTGTCAAGGTGGAGCCGGACAGCGCCGCAAAGAAGGCCGGTGTCGAAGTCAAGGATATCATCACCGATGTGGGCGGTCACACCGTCAGCAACATTACTGATCTGACCCGGGCCCTGCGGAACTTCAAGGCCGGCGACTCCACCACTGTCACCGTCATCCGGGGCGGCAAACAGATCACACTGCAGATTACGCTGGATGAGCGGCCTCAGGAAACCGAGGAGCAGCAGGAAACCACCCAGACCATGCCCAACAGCGGCAGCTTTGACGAGTGGTACGATTATTTCCGCCGCTACTTCGGCGGTTAAGGGAAACACTTTGGGCGTACCGTGTTGCGCGGTACGCCCATTTGTCGATAATTGTCGAAAACCCATTTCCCCGTTTTTATTGAAAATGGAATGCGATTATGATATCGTATATCCTGAATTCTTAGAAACGGGGGCAGGAATATGCAGACACTGCTGATTGCGGACAGTAATGACGCCTTTCGCCAGCAGCTGGCAGACGCTTTTCAGCCCTATTACCGCACCCTGACCTGTGGGAATGGTCAGGAGGCGCTGGACCTTCTGTGCCAGGAGAACTGCGACTGTCTGGTGCTGGATCTGATGCTGCCGGAACTGGATGGCATTTCCATGCTGGAAACAGCCGTCTCCCGGGGCGTCCGCCCTATTGTCATCGCCATCAGTCCCCTGTTTACCCAGTACACCTTTGATGTGGCGGAATCGCTGGGAATCGGCTATATGATTCGCCGGCCCTGCCCGGTGCAGGCCGTCGTCACCCGGATGCTGGATCTGGAGCAGCGTGTGAATCCCGCCTGGGCTTCCCGGGAACAGATCAACCGTTTTCTCCTCTGGCTGGGGGTGTCCACCGTCTACAACGGATATCTCCCTCTTGTGGAGGCGCTGATGCTACTGGCGGAGAATCCGTCTCAGTCCATCACCAAGGTACTGTACCCCGAGGTCGCCAAACGAATTGGCAGCGGTTCCAAGGCTGTGGAGCGCAATATCCGCAGCGCCATTGAACACGCCTGGAACAGTGGGAACGCGGAGCGTTGGCAGAAGATCTTCCCTGAGCTGAACGAGCGTCCCTCCAACAGCCTGTTTTTCAGCCGGGTGCTGGAAACCCTCAGCGGCAGTCACTGGGAATAGTCCAAAGGCAGCGTGCATATTCTGTTTCATCAACCTTCCCCTTCAGGAGGACTTCCTATGAAGCGAAAACAGCACGATACCTTCGCCCGCGCATTCATGAAGCTGGTGTGTCTGCTTCTTGCCCTGATTCTTGTTTTTCTTCTGGGCGCCACCGCCCTGTTCCAGCAGGCGCTGGGAAAGATTCACTACACCCAGCCCCCCGCTGACTTCGGCACCCGACTGAACAGCTTTCTGTCAAATCTCGCATCAGAAGGGATAGGGCAGCAGTCTGACCTGATTGGCGGCACCGGCAGCGGCATTGTGAACATTCTTCTGATCGGACAGGATCGCCGGGAGGGCGAAGAGACTGCCCGGTCCGATTCCATGATCCTGTGCACCTATCACCGGAAGACAGGAAATGTGACCATGACCTCCTTCCTCCGGGATCTGTATGTACCCATCCCCGGTCACCATAGCAACCGTATCAACGCCGCCTATTCCGAAGGCGGCGCCGCGCTGCTTGACGATACCCTTCGGGAGAACTTCAGCCTGCACATCGACGGCAATATTGAGGTGGATTTCTCCCAGTTCGCTCAGATCATCGACCTTTTGGGCGGTGTGGAGCTGGAACTGCGGGAGGACGAAGCGGCGGAAATCAACAAAGAAACCGGCAGCGATCTTGCCGCCGGGACACAAGTCCTGAACGGTGCGCAGGCGCTGACCTACGCCCGGATTCGCAAGCTGGACGCAGACGGAGATTTCAGCCGCACCAGCCGCCAGCGCAAGGTCATGAGTGCTCTGCTGAGCCGCTACCGGGATATGCAATGGAAGGACCTGCTTCCGCTGATGGACCAGCTGCTGCCGCTTATCAGCACGGATATGAACTACGGTAAGCTGGTATTGCTGGCGATGGAAATTCTGCCGAAGCTTTCCAGCGCCCAAGTCACCAACCAGCGGATTCCGGCAGACGGAACCTTCAGCGATGAGAAAATTAACGGCATGGCGGTTCTGTCCGCCGACTTGGAGGCAAACCGGCAGATTCTGCGGGATACTCTGCTAAGCAAATGAATGTACACGGCGAAAACGTTTGCGTTTTCGCCGTCTTCCATGCATCACGCACACTTTCTTTCTGTTTTCAGGGAACTGCCCTGTTATTTGCAGTCGGCACACTTTTGAAGAATTTGTGCCCACGCCATAAAATCTTGTTTCAATATTTTGCGCAGAAATACGAATAACGTCCAGTGCAGTTCCATTTTTCCGATATTTCTTCGTCATATAATTTCATTTTTCTGGTCTATCGCATTGACAAATCTTCCCCGCGCGTCTATGAATGGTGAGGAGTTCAGGCGAGGAGGTGTGCGGATGGAACTCACAAAAAGTGAAATGGAAATTATGGACGTTCTCTGGGAAAGCGACCAGCCCCTGTCCCGCTCTGATTTGCTGGAGCGTTCCGAGGAAAAAACCTGGAAGGACAGCTCGGTTCACATCCTTCTGAACGGACTGCTTCAGAAGGGTGCGATCCGGGAAGCCGGCCTCGTCAGGCGAAGCAAAACCTACGGCAGAGTCTTCTCCCCCACCATGACCCGGGAAGAGTATTTCGCCGCAACCATCGTCGGCCTGTTCGACGCACTGCTCCGGCGGGAGGATATCACGCCTGAGCAGCTGCAAAAGATCTCCGCCCTTGTCAGCCAGAAAGCCATCTGATAATACGGGAGCCGCAGTGCGGCTCCTTTTTCGTCCCCCGGAAATCAAAAATGCAAAACTTGCAGTTGGTTTATATACATTATTTGCCGTGGTCGTTGACAAATGCCTGTATGCGTTGTATAGTAGTTTCGTTCATTTTGCCGTCGGCGTCATGCCGGAGGAGGTAATTCTATGTTAAAAGTAAACCAGCTGTACGATCTGACTCACTCCATTGCCGGGGCGTATCTCTCGGGATTTGAGTATCCCTGGCAGGCGCTGGGCGGCATCAAAGCTCTGATTCTCTCCCTTGGCCCCCAGTTGGGCGAAGGCTACCGGGAAGTGTCCCCCTCTGTCTGGGTTCATGAGACTGCTACCGTGGCGCCCACCGCGTTTCTGGGCGCGCCCTGCATCATCGGACCCGGCACGGAAGTACGTCACTGTGCCTTTATCCGCGGCAGCGCGCTGGTAGGCGCGAATTGTGTGGTGGGCAACTCTGTGGAGCTGAAAAATGTGATTCTGTTTGATAACGTTCAGGTTCCCCACTACAACTACGTAGGCGACAGTATCTTAGGCTATAAGTCCCATATGGGCGCAGGCAGCCTGACCTCCAACGTCAAGTCCGACAAGACGCTGGTGGTGGTCAAGGACGGCAGCGAGCAGATCGAGACGGGCCTGAAAAAGTTCGGCGCCATGCTGGGCGATTTTGTGGAAGTGGGCTGCAACAGCGTCCTGAACCCCGGCACTGTCATCGGACGTCACACCAACATCTACCCCACCTCCTGTGTCCGGGGTGTGGTTCCGGAAAACAGCATCTGGAAAACCGGCGGCATTATTGTGAAGAAAGTCTGAAACTCTCAGCATCGTTTTGAGATACAAGATATAAGATACTAGATACAAGATATTCCGTTTCCAACCTGCCGCGATTTATTTTATCATGTATCTTGTATCTCGTATCTTGTAACTCCACTGAAAGGAGTCCATTCTTATGGGTAAATATTTTGGAACCGACGGCTTCCGGGGAGAAGCCAACTGCAATCTGACTGCTGACCACGCCTACAAGGTGGGCCGTTTCCTCGGCTGGTATTACACCCAGCTGAAGCGCCGCAGCGGCAGCGACGGCCCTGCCCGCATTGTCATCGGCAAGGACACCCGCCGCTCCAGCTATATGTTCGAGTACTCTCTGGTAGGCGGTCTGGTCGCCTCCGGCGCGGATGCCTACCTGCTGCATGTCACCACTACCCCCTCTGTCGCCTATGTGGCCCGGACGGAGAGCTTCGACTGCGGCATCATGATCTCCGCCAGCCACAACCCCTACTACGATAACGGCATCAAGCTCATCAACAGCTACGGTGAGAAGATGGACGAGAGCGTCATTGAGCTGGTGGAAGCCTACCTTGACGGGCATCTGGAAGCCTTCGGTAAGCACTGGGATGAACTGCCCCTTGCCAAGCGGGATCAGATTGGCCGCACCGTAGACCATGTGGCAGGCCGGAACCGTTACATCGGCTACCTGATTTCTCTGGGCATCTACTCCTTTAAAGGCATGAAGGTGGGTCTGGACTGTGCCAACGGCTCCTCCTGGAACATCGCCAAGTCTGTCTTTGACGCGCTGGGCGCCAAGACCTATGTGATTAACGCCGAGCCGGACGGCTACAACATCAACATGAACGCCGGCTCCACCCACATTGAGGGCCTTCGGAAGTTTGTGGTGGAGCACGGTCTGGATGTGGGCTTTGCTTACGACGGCGATGCTGACCGATGCCTGTGTGTGGACGAAAATGGAAATGTCGTCACCGGCGACCACATTCTGTACATCTACGGCAAGTACATGAAGGAGCGGGGGAAGCTCCTGATGAACACCGTGGTCACCACAGTGATGAGTAACTTTGGCCTGTACAAGGCCTTTGACGAGCTGGGCATCGACTACGCCAAGACCAAAGTGGGCGACAAGTACGTCTATGAGTACATGATGCAAAACGGCTGCCGCATCGGCGGTGAGCAGAGCGGTCACATCATCTTCTCCAAGTACGCCTCCACCGGCGACGGCATCCTCACCAGTCTGAAGGTGATGGAGGTCATGCTGGCGAAGAAAAAGACCCTGAGCCAGCTGTGCGAGGGCTTCACCTTCTATCCTCAGGTGCTGAAGAACGTCCGCGTTGCCGACAAGGCGGCGGCTCAGGCTGACCCCGATGTGCAGGCCGCCGTGTCCGAGGTCGCCGCCAAGCTGGGCGACACCGGCCGGATTCTTGTCCGGGAGTCCGGCACCGAGCCGGTGATCCGGGTTATGGTGGAGGCCGAAAGCAAGGATATTTGCGAACAGTATGTTGATTCCGTGGTGGAGGTCATCCGCCGGAAGGGGCATACCGTATAAGATTTTTTCAAGCGCTGTGCTTCCCGGCACAGCGCTTTTTTAAGTTGCAAAGCCCCCCGGTTTGTGGTACACTATGTGTGATTACGACTTGGAGGGACACCATGGACGACGAGAAGCTGAAATATCAGATTGGTGCGAATATCGCCGCCTATCGCAAGCAGGCCGGCCTGACACAGATGGGACTTGCGGAAAAATTGAATTATTCCGACAAAGCCGTTTCAAAATGGGAACGGGGCGAGTCCGTACCGGATGTGCTGACCCTGATGCAGCTGGCAGCCCAGTTTGACATTACCGTCAACGACCTGCTGGTGGACCCGGAAGCGCTGCCCGGCAATCCCGGCACGCTGGAAAAAGCTATGGTACAGGTTTCCGAGAAGGCCCTCAAGCGCAAGGCCAACAAGAATATCATTCTCGCCCTGTCCTCCACGCTGGTGTGGTTTGTGGCGCTGTTTGCCTTTGTGGTGCTGTCGTCCGTTGATTTTCTGGAAAAGTACAGCTGCCTGCTGTTCTTTTACGCCATTCCCGCCAACGCCATTGTCCTGCTGAGCCTGCGCTCGGCGTGGCACGACTTCCGCTGGAATAAGGCGCTGATCAGCATCATCGTCTGGGGCAGCCTGCTGAGTATTTACGCAACTCTCAGGGCTGTCATGGGAATTCATTTCTGGAAAATTTTCCTGCTGGGCATTCCCGGGCAAATCGCGATTTCCCTGTGGTTCCGCATGTTCCGGGGCAGCGACGCGAAAAAGGAGAATACCAATGGATAAGAAAGAATTACGCAGAACTATTCGGGAGCGCAAGCGCGCAATGACCGAAGAAGAGATCGTCAGCCGCAGCGAGAAGCTGGGGCATCTGTTTGCCCAGTCAGAGGCTTACAAGGCCGCAAAAACCATCTACGGGTATCTGCCCTACAATCAGGAGGTTCGCACTGTACCCATGCTGGAGCAGGCCCTGAAGGACGGCAAGCGGGTAGCTGTACCCAAGGTCTACGGCGAGGAAATGAAATTTCTCTATCTGGACGACCTGACGAAAGTCGAAAAGGGCTACGCGGGGATTCCTGAGCCCATCGCGGACGGGCCGGTGGCTGACGACGAGACCGCTCTGGTGCTGATGCCCGGTCTGGCCTTTGACCCTCAGGGCCACCGCATCGGCTACGGCGGCGGCTTCTATGACAAATTTCTTGCTGCGGAGCCGAACCACCCCACCCTCGCCCTGTGCTATGAATTCCAGATGCTGCCCAAGCTGGACACGGAGGAGCACGACATTCCCGTGGATACCATATTGTGGGCATAAAAAGGAGCAGCCATGACTTTTTTCCTGATTTTACTCATTGCCGCCGCGGTCTTCGGCCTGTGCTTCGCGGTGGACAAGGCTTTTTCCAAATTATTTCGCAGCAAGGCCCAGCACCGCTCCGGTATGGCTGTCCGCGCAAACAAACGCTACGGCCTATTCGGCGTGATTCTGTCCGTTCTGGGTATTATGGCGGTCTGCGTGGGCATTAGCGACGGCCCGGTGCTGCTGTGGGGCGGCGTCATCGTCCTGCTTATGGGGGCGGCGCTGGCGGTATACTACCTGAGCTTCGGCGTGTTCTACGATGGCGAGACCTTCCTGCTGTCCCGGTTTGGGAAAAAGGAGGTTACATACCGTTTTTCCGATATCAAGGGCCAGAAGCTGTATCTGGTGCAGGGCGGCAACGTCGTTATCGAACTGCACATGGCGGACGGCAATACCGTCAGCCTGCAATCTACCATGGACGGGGTCTACCCCTTCCTTGACACCGCTTTCGCCGCCTGGTGCCTGCAAACCGGCCGGGATCCCCAGAGCTGTGACTTCCACGATCCCAGTCAGAGCCTGTGGTTTCCCCCGGTGGAGGATATCTGAATGGCCCATGTACCTACCGTCGCCACCACGGAACTACAGCTTCTGACCTTCCGTCAGGCGCTGGAAGCCGCCAACACTCCCTCACCGGACTATGACATTGAAAAGTGGCTGTATGCGCCCAATTTCTACTCGGAATACCGGTATTTGCTGGGCACGAGAGGGAATAATCCCCTGATCTGCATTGGTATCAACCCCTCCACCGCCAGGCCCGACGCGCTGGACAACACCCTCAAGTCTGTGGAGCGGATTGCGCTGGGCAACGGCTTCGACAGCTTTCTCATGTTCAACGTCTACGCCCAGCGGGCCACCTCTCCGGACGACATGGAGAAGGTCTATAACCCTGCCCTACACCGGGAGAATCTGGAAGCGTTTCGCTATATTCTCTCCATTTCTGACAAGCCCGCCGTATGGGCAGCATGGGGTGCCATTATTGAGAAGCGGGCCTATCTTCCCGACTGCGTTCGGGATTTGGTTCATGCTGGAGAGGAGTTCGGCGCCAGCTGGTACTGCGCCGGGGCCATCACCAAAAAAGGGCACCCCCATCATCCGCTGTATCTGCGCAAGGATGAAAAGCTGAAACCATTTGATGTAAAGTCTTATTTAGAGCACTTATGATTACCAATGTCATTGTGAACCAGTCCTCTTTACTGGTGTGGGACCGAAGGGAATGCCCTTGGGTACAATCTCCTCCGCCGATGGGGATTCCCACGGCAGTGTGCGGACTGCCTCGGAATGACATTTTTTTCAATCTTCTGGAGGTAACACTATGAAACTTGTCATTGCGTCCGATATCCACGGCTCCGCTTTCTGGTGCGGCAAACTAATGGAGCTTGTCGATCAGGAGCAGCCGGACAAGCTGATTCTGCTGGGCGACCTGCTCTACCACGGCCCCCGGAACGACCTGCCCCGGGACTATGCCCCCAAGCAGGTCATTCCCATGCTGTCCGATCTGAAGGACATCATCCTCGCCGTCCGGGGCAACTGCGAAGCGGAGGTGGACCAGATGGTACTCCCCTTCCCCTGTATGGCGGAATTCACCGAACTGCTGCTGGACGGGAAAACCTTCTACCTGACCCACGGACACCACGCAAACCCGGACAAGCTGCCGCCCCTGCCGGAAGGCTCCGTCTTTCTGTTCGGGCACACCCACGTCAAAATGGACGAGGTGCGCAGCGGCATCCGCTGCCTGAATCCCGGCAGCGTGTCCATCCCCAAGGACGGCAGCCACAGCTGCCTTGTCTACGAAAACGGCGAATTTTCCGTAAAAATTTTGGAGGACTGACATGGATTCGACGGAATGCGACAGCTGCTGGTATTATGATTATGATGAGGAATACGAGGAGTACTACTGCATGATGGATCTGGACGAGGATGAGGTCTATCACATCATGACCTCCCGAAGCCAGCACTGCCCCTACTACCGGCAGGGCGACGACTACACCCTCGCAAGGAGACAATAGACATGAAAAAAGCCCTCTGCCTGATTCTGACCTGCCTGCTTCTGGGCGGCTGCGCAGCGCAAGCTGTCCCGGAGACCACCGTTCCTGCCGCCGTTCAGACGGTTCCCGCCGAAACAGAACCCATGCGGCTGTATGTGCCGGAGCACCCGCTGGAGCAGTCCGCTCCCGGCGCATTGCGGGTCTATCCCCTGCGGCGGCAGGCCCACGGGATTCTGGCAATGGGCAACAGCCTAATCGCTCTGTGCGGCAGCGAAACCACGACGCTGACGCTGCTGACCGGCGAGGATCTGGTGGTCACCGCCACGGCAAAGCTTTCCTTCCGTCTGGACGAAAATGACCCCTCGGTGCGGGTCGGAACGGATGCCCTGTCCTACTTCGACCCGGTGCGCAGAGAAACCGTGATCCTCAGCGACAAGCTGAAGGATGTGAGCCGCATTGCCGCCCCGGAGGGGCTGTTAGGCTCCCCCATTCTCTCCTCCGACCGCTCCACCCTGTACTACTGCACCGCTACCGCCATCCGGGCCTGGAATCTGGAAACCGGCATCCGGCGCTGCGTCAAGGAGCTTTCCTACGAGGCGCAGGAACTGACGGGGCTGCATCAGGAGGACAGTATTCTGCAGTGCCATATCACCCAGGACGGCAAGGACAGCACGCTCCTTCTCGCCGCTGACAACGGGCGCCTGCTAAGGGAGGTTCCCGGGGATGTGACGCTGGCAACCCATGGCGACGGCTACTATGCTTCCGTCCCGGAAGGCTCCGTCCGGCTTCAACTGTTCGGTCAGTCCGGCAGCACAGCACAGCTTTTGACCCCCGGCGATATTTACGCAAGCTGCAATTATCTGGACAGCCAGCGGCGGGTCGTTGCGGTATCCCACGAGGAGACCGCGGTGATTAACTGCTATGAGCTGGATACGGGGCTTCGGTGCTCAAGCCTGACGCTTTCGGAAGGGTATGACTTTGTGTCCATCACCGCCTGCGAAGCGGACGCGGTCTACCTGCTGCTGAAAGACCGGGAGGGCGACGGCCTGATCTGCCGCTGGGATTTGTACGCAGAGGCTAGCCGCACCGGAGACCTGCGCAGCTATGTGGGCCAGCGGTACACCGAGGATGCCCCGGACTCCGCCGGACTGGCCCAGTGTCAGGCGGATGCTGCCCGGTTGGGCAAAAAATACGGAATTCAGGTGCTGGTCTGGCAGGCTCCGCTGAGCGTCGCGCCCTGGGATTATGAGTTCCAGCCGGAATATCTGACCCCGGTGCTTTCCCGGGAGCTTCAGGAGCTTGACCGGCGGCTTTCCTACTACCCGCCGGAAATTCTCACCGGAATCAGGGAGCATTTTACCGACCTGACCATCTGTCTGGTGCGAAGCATTCAAGGCTCCCCGGAATCCGGCAGCCTGGAAACTGCCACCGGCATTCAGTTCTATCACGACAGCAGCGCCTACATTACCATCGCCGTGGGACAATACGCGGAGCGGGCACTGTACCACGAACTGTATCACGTCATGGAGACCCGACTGCTGACCGACAGCACCGCCTTCGACCGCTGGGACGCTCTGAATCCCGCCGGATTTACCTATGATCTGGACTACGCCGCCAACCGGGAGCGCCATGCCGAGGAATACTTGCAGCCGAACACCCGCTCCTTCATCGATACCTACTCCATGAGCTTTCCCAAGGAGGACCGGGCCCGGATCATGGAATGCGCCATGCAGAGCGGCAATGAGGAGCTGTTCCGCTCCCCCGTGATGCAGGCCAAGCTTTCCTGTCTGTCACAGGCCATCCGGGAAGCCTACGGGCTGAAAAAATCCACAGTCACCTTCCAATGGGAGCAGTATTTGAAGCCATAATACAATATAACCTCCCGCTTTCCGGGTTTGGAAAGCGGGAGTGTTCTTATGTAGCTCAATCCTCTGGAAACAGCTGGTCGCGGCAATACTGGATGATGGCCTTGCGGGTAATCAGGCCAATAAACGCGCCGTAGTCATCCACCACAGGAACAAAGTTCTGATTGGACGCCCGGTCGATCAGATCGTGCATGGACGCAGTAATCCGGACGGGGACGTTATCCTTCCGACGGGAGATCTCCATAATCCGCCGGGCTTCCGCCTGCCGCATATCCATATAACACATATTTTTCAGCGCCCACAGCAGATCGCCCTCGGTCAGGGTACCCCGATACTCGCCCCGGCGGTTCAGAATGGGAAGCGCGGCATAGCCGGAAGCCTCCATCTTTTCCAGAGCCTGTCGAATGGTGAAGTCATCGTGCAGATACGCACACATCGCTTTCGGTGTCAGAAAAAATAAGATATTGTTCATCGCCTACTCCTTTACGGTCCCAGTGGAGAGGCCTTCGTGCCCCTCCAGTCATGAATATTATAGCACAACCCGCAAGGAAAAGTATGAATTTTTATCGTTATTTTGTCTGCTATACGTCAAAAATATTCCATTTGTTTTATGCGGTTTGCACAATTATTCCGTGAAAGTAAACTCTGTACAGTCAAAAGTGGCGAAATAGTCCTGAACGGTCTCGGCCCGTCGGATCAGCTTCCAGCTGCCGTCCGGCTTGAGGAGGACCTCGGCGGAGCGCAGCTTGCCGTTATAGTTGTAGCCCATGGAAAAGCCGTGGGCGCCGGTGTCGTGAATGCACACAATGTCGCCGATTTCGATTTCCGGCAGGCTGCGCTCGATGGCAAATTTGTCGTTGTTCTCGCACAGGCCGCCGGTCACATCGTACACATGATCCAGAACGGCGTCCTCCTTACCCAGCACCGTAATACGGTGGTACGCGCCGTACATGGCGGGGCGCATCAGGTTGGCAGCACAGGCATCCAGACCGATGTACTCCCGGTAGATGTGCTTCTGGTGCAGCACGGTGGAAATCAGGTGCCCGTAAGGCGCCAGCATAAATCGGCCCAGCTCGGTAAATATGGCGATATCGTCCATGCCCTGAGGGGTCAGAATCTCCTCATACTGCTGGCGGACGCCCTCGCCGATCAGGGCGATGTCACTGGCGGGCTGCTCCGGGCGGTAGTCCACACCCACGCCGCCGGACAGATTGACAAAGGAGAAGTGGCAGCCGGTGGCGTTTCTCAGCCGCACCGCCAGACGGAACAGCTGGCTGGCAAGCTCGGGGTAATAGCCGTTCTGGGTGGTGTTGGAAGCAAGGAAGGCGTGGATGCCGAAGTGCTTGGTGCCCATCTTCATCAGCCGCTGAATGGCCCCCGCCATCTGATCCTCGGTCATGCCGTACTTGGCATCCCGGGGCATGTCCATGATCGTGTTGCCCAGCGAGAAGGAACCGCCGGGATTATAGCGCAGGCACACCGTCTCCGGTACCTTGCCGTTCGCGATTCTCGCCAGAAAATCCACATGGGTAGCGTCGTCCAGGTTGATGTAGGCCCCCATCTCATAGGCCTTGCGCATATCCTTTTCCGGGGTCACGTTGGAGGAAAACATCACATCGTGTCCCGTGCAGCCCACGGCCTGGGCAAGCAAGAGCTCCGCGTAGGAGGCGCAGTCGCAGCCGCAGCCCTCCTCCTTCAGAATCTGGAGGATATAGGGGTTGGGCGTGGCCTTCACGGCAAAATACTCCCGGTAGCCCTTGTTCCAGGAAAACGCCTTTTTCAGCGCCCGGGCGTTGGCCCGAATGCCGGCCTCGTCGTAGATGTGGAAGGGCGTAGGAATCTCCGCGATAATCTCCTTCGCCTTTTCCAGTGTCAGAAACGGTGTCTTTTTCATAGCTCTACCTCTTTCTAAAATTAAATCCCTGTGCCTACGCACAGGGATACACGTTTGTGTTCATCCCGGCAGCGCAACATCCATTGGATGACAGTTCCGCGCATATTCTGCGCGGCCCCAGAAAGCGCCCCCGTGGCAGCAGACGCTCCCTTCGGCGAAAGTCCCTTTCCGCGATTCGGCAATTGCCGGACCGAACCGGTACTGATGACTTCCGCGACCTCAGCCGTAATGGGCCTATTGTACGCTACCCGTGTACATTTGTCAACCCCATTTCCCGCTCTGCCGGAGATAAATTGGGAAGAAACCGGGCTTCGCATTCACGAAGCCCGGCGCGATTACTGCCGCCTGGAGCAGCATCCGGTGCAGCCGCCGCAATTGCCGCAGCAGCCGCCCTTTTTCTTATCCTTTCGCAGCTTGACAATGGCCAGACCGGCCGCAGACACAAGAACCGCCAATACGATGATATCTCCCATAGTTCCCCCCTTATACGCCAACGCGGACGCTGGTATCCGCATACTTGTTTCTTCTGAACACCAGGCAGCCAAGGCCTGCCAGCGCCGCCAGCGCGGCAATGGTCACAAGGCCGAAGCTGGCCTCCCCCGTCAATAGTCCCGCCAGCTGATAGACGATGAGGGAAATCACATAGGCAAATCCGCACATATATCCCACGGTAATCAGCGTCCACTTCCGATTGCCCATTTCCCGGCGGATGGCGCCGATGGCGGCAAAGCAGGGGGCGCACAGAAGGTTAAAGATCATGAAGCTGTAAGCCCGGACAGGGCCAAAATCCGCGGCGATCAGCTGCCAGATTTCGCTGCCGGTTTCGCTGAGGTCGCCTGCGTAGTGGTACAGGGTGCCGAAGGTCATGACCACCTGTTCCTTGGCGATCAGGCCGGTAGCCGTGGCGACGGTTGCTTTCCAGGCCATGTCCCCCGTCCAGCCAAGGGGATAGAAAATCCAGGAGAACAGCCTGCCGATGGAAGCCAGCAGCGAGAAGTTACTGTCCTCCACCGCCCCGAAGGCGCCGCCCACAAAGCCGTAGCCCTTGAGAAACCACAGCACAATGGAGCTGAGCAGAACGATGGTGGTTGCCCGCTTGACAAAATCCATTCCCCGGTCCCAGGTGGCCCGCAGCACATTCCGGGCAGAGGGCAGATGGTATGCCGGCAGCTCCATGACGAAGGGGGCAGGCTTTCCGGCAAAGGTCTTGAACTTTTTGAGAATCACACCGGAAATCACCACCGCCGCAATGCCGATGAAGAAAGCCGACACCGCCACCAGCGGGGAATTGCCGAACACCGCCCCGGCAAACAGGCCGATGATGGGCATTTTCGCGCCGCAGGGGATGAAGCCCGTGGTCATGACGGTGATTTTCCTGTCGTTTTCCTGCTCGATGGTGCGCGACGCCAGAATCCCCGGCACGCCGCAGCCGGTGGCCACCAGCATGGGGATGATGGATTTTCCGGACAGGCCGAATTTCCGCAGAAGCCGATCCATAATGAAGGCCACCCGGGACATATAACCCACGTCCTCCAAAATGGACAGCAGCAGCGACAGCACCAGAATCTGGGGCACAAAGCCCAGCACCGCGCCGACACCCGCCAAAATGCCGTCCATCACCAGCCCGTAGAGCCAGCCGCTGACCCCCAGCCCGGTCAGCACGGAATCCAGCAGCCCCGGAATCCACTCCCCGAACAGCACGTCGTTGGTCCAGTCCGTGCCGATGGTGCCGATGGAGAAGGGAAAGCTGCCCATGGCGATGGCATACATGGTGAACATGACCAGCGCAAAAATCGGCAGGGCCAGCACCCGGTCGGTCACAACGCGGTCGATTCGGTCGGACAATGACAAGGCATGCTTGGGGGCCTTTTTCCGCACGGCCCTGCGGATGACGGATTCGATGTAAGTATAGCGCTGGTCGGCGATGATGGACTCGGCGTCGTCCTCCATCTCCCGTTCGCAGTCGGTGATATGCTTTTCCAGATGGGCCATCAGGTTTTCCGGCAGGGCCAGTTCCTTTCGCACCATCTCGTCCCGCTCAAAGAGCTTGATGGCGTACCAGCGCAGGTAGTTCTCCTTCACCCGGCCCTCAATGGATTCCTCAATGTGGGCCAGGGCGTGCTCCACGCTGCCGCCGAACACATGGGGCCGGTCACCGTGGGTGTGGTTTTTTGCCAGCGCCACCGCCTGTTCCGCCGCCGCCAGACACCCCTCCCCTTTCAGAGCGCTGATCTCAATGCAGGGGCAGCCCAGGGCCTTGCCCAGCTTTTGAAGATCGATGGTATCGCCGTTTTTCCGCACCAGATCGATCATGTTCACCGCCAGCACCACCGGATGGCCCAGATCCATCAGCTGGGTGGAAAGGTAGAGATTCCGCTCGATGTTGGTGCCGTCCACGATGTTCAAAATGGCGTTGGGGTGATCCTCTACCAGATAGGTGCGGGTCACCAGTTCCTCCGGGGAGTAGGGCGACAGGGAGTAGATGCCCGGCAGATCCTGAATCACCACATCCGGGTGTCCCTTCAGGGTTCCCTCTTTCTTCTCCACCGTGACACCGGGCCAGTTGCCCACATACTGGTTAGAGCCGGTTAAAATGTTGAAAAGTGTGGTCTTTCCACAGTTCGGATTGCCCGCCAGGGCGATTTTGATGTGTTCCATGGTTCCTTCCTTTCAGAGTTAGTTAAAGCTAACCTGTCTGCAAAAAATTAGTAAATTTCAATCATTTCCGCGTCAGCCTTCCGCAGGCTCAGCTCATAGCCCCGGACATTGACCTCGATGGGGTCCCCCAGCGGGGCCACCTTCCGGACAAAAACCTCCACATTTTTCGTGATGCCCATGTCCATGATTCTTCGGCGCACCGCCCCCTCGCCGTGGAGCTTCAGAACCACCACGGACTGCCCGATTTTTGCATCCTTCAATGTTCGCATACCTTGGCCTCCTTCTTATTAGCGTTTGCTAACTCATATGGTTAGCTATAGCTAACTTTTGCACATAAGATACCGCATCTTACCTTTTTTGTCAAGACCCTTTCCCGGGAAATCTCCAGAATTGTTGATTGGCTAAAGGGGAATTTATCTCACTAAGCTTCCCCATGGGGGGTGGTGCTCCGCGCAGCGAATGATAATCTGAATGATTGCCAGTGGCAATCATACCACAATTCAATAGCTGGCAGAAATCTTTGATTTCTGACTGATGAAGGGAAAACAAGCTGATTCTACTGCCGGGGTTCCCCTCATCCGACCTCGCTTACGCTCGGCCACCTTCCCCCGAGGGGGAAGGTCTTAATCAGCTAAAGAACAATTTATCTGCCAATCAGCTGTTCCTTCTCCGTCCGGGACAGCCGTTTTACCGCCGCCTCCCGCTTCAGTGCCTCAGAATGGGCGCCGCATTCTTCCTGATAAATCAGCTCCAGCGGTCCCCTGCCCCGAGTGTATTTCGCGCCCTTTCCACACCGGTGGGCATCCAGCCGCCGCTGGATATCTGTGGTAATGCCCGTGTATAACGTTCCATCCCCACAGCGAAGGATATATAAGTACCACATCGGTTTTCACTCCTTACCGTAGGGGCGGGTCATTGACCTGCCCGTCCGCTATGCGGCTTTCCTCATACCGGACGGCTGACGCCGAAGGGAGGGTCAGTGACCCTCCCCTACGATTCTATTTTCGGAAACGCTTGCTCAGCACCTTGTCCAGCAGAAAGAAAACCACATTTCCCAGCACCAGCATGACAACCGTCATAATCGCTCCCGCTTCGGCAAATTCCTCCGCCAGCGCGTCCATTCCCATCAGGTGAATCAGCAGCCAGTACAGCACCAGAATCACGGCGTTGAACAGTGTCGCTTTCCATAGACAGGGCAGCTTTCTCTTTTCCAGCCAGGGCTTCACCAGGGGGTAGTAGCCCAGCGCGGTAAACACCGCCGCCGCTTCCTTGTCTGGTGCCAGCAGCACCGACAGCAGCGCCACCGCCCCATACCACGCCCAGGCAACCCGCCCACCGCAGGTTTTCAGCACCACCTGCGCGAGAAGCATACAGATTGCCGGGCAGACGTAGGTCGCCACGGGAATGATGGTGCCAAGGCTCATAACCACCACAGCCAGCGCGGCCAGCACGCCGCCCAGAGCCATGCTGTAGGCCGGCGTCCGCTTACTGCCTGCCATTGCGCTTGAGCAGACCATACTTCACATCCCACAGCTTCTGGGACAGATCCACATAGTATGTCTGAGGATTGTCAAACCGTTTGATTTCGTCCCAGAGAGTATCCACCTGCTCCTTGCAATACGCGCGAATTTCCTCCAGGGCAGGCAGCTTATAAACCAGCTCGCCGCCCTTGAAAATGGGCACCTGAAGCTCCTTGGCGGTGAAATTGAAGACGCGCTTGGTCTTCCAGGTGGCCTCCGGGTCGAAAATCTCCATATCCTTGCTGTCGTCCACCACTTCATCGTATACGGTCATGTAGTCGGCGATGGCTTTGCCGGTATCCTTGGCGTAGAAACGATACAGCTTCTTGTAGTGGGGATTGGTGATTTTCACCACGTTCTCGGAAATCTTGATCTTGGGCACGATGGTGCCGTCCGGCTCCTCCACGGCTGCCAGCTTGTACACGCCGCCGAACACCGGCTCGCTTTTCGCGGTAATCAGGCGTTCGCCCACGCCGAACATATCAATTTTCGCGCCCTGCCGCAGAATGTCCCGGATGATGTACTCGTCCAGAGAATTGGACACGGAAATGCTGCACTCCGTCCAGCCCGCCTCGTCCAGCATTTTTCTTGCCTGCTGGGTCAGATAGGCCATGTCGCCGGAGTCCAGACGGATGCCGCACTTGGTGATGCCCATGGGCTTCAGGACTTCATCGAACACCCGGATGGCGTTGGGCACGCCAGACTTCAGGGTGTTGTAGGTGTCCACCAGCAGCACGGCGTTGTTGGGGTACATCTGAGCGTAGGCCTTGAAGGCCTCGTACTCGCTGTCGAACATCTGCACCCATGCGTGGGCCATGGTGCCGCCGGCCTTCACGCCAAACAGCTGGTCAGAGATGGTGCAGGCGGTGCCGTGGCAGCCGCCGATGTAGGCAGCTCTCGCGCCCAGAATGGCGGCATCCGCACCCTGTGCCCGGCGGGAGCCGAATTCCAGCACCGTCCGCCCCTCCGCGGCCCGGACAATGCGGTTGGCCTTGGTGGCGATCAGGCTCTGATGGTTGATGCACAGCAGCATATAGGTTTCCACAAGCTGGGCCTGAATGGCGGGGGCCCGCACGGTGATAATCGGCTCATTGGGGAAGATGGGCGTGCCCTCGGGTACGGCCCAGATGTCGCCGGTGAACTTGAAATCCGCCAGATACTGCAAAAATTCCTCGCTGAACATATTCCGGCTGCGCAGGTATTCGATATCCTCCGGGCCGAAGTGCAGATCCATAACATACTGGATGATCTGTTCCAGACCCGCCGCGATGGCAAAGCCGCCGCCGTCGGGACACTGGCGGAAAAACAGGTCGAAGTAGGCAATCCGGTCGCTGTAACCGGTGGCGAAATAGCCCTGACTCATGGTCAGCTCGTAGAAATCGCAAAGCATCGTGAGATTCAATTTGTCGTTGATAACCATAGTTTGGTCACCTCTTTCTGATGAATGGCTCCATTATACTGACTCCGCGTGGAAAAGGCAAGCCTTTTTCATTGACAGCCGCCCTGTTTTGAGATATATTTTAGATAAGAGAAAGGTCGTGATACCCATGGAGATTACAATCGGCAGGAAGGGCGAAGCATCCACATTGGTTGAACGGGAGGACACCGCCGCAGAAGTCGGTTCCGGCGATCTGCTGGTCTACGCCACCCCCTGCATGGCGGCTCTTATGGAGGGCGCCGCCTGTGATGCCATCGCCCCAGCCCTGGCGGAAGGCACAACCAGCGTCGGCACCATGCTGAATATCGAGCACCTGTCCGCCACCCCGGTGGGACTGGAAGTCCGTGCCGAGGCTGAGGTGACGGCGGTGGACGGCAAGGTCATCACCTTCGCCCTGCGGGCTTTCGACGAAGCTGGGGAAATCGGCAAGGGCACCCACAAACGCGTCATCGTAAACAGCCAGAAATTTCTGGACAAGGCATATCAAAAACTCTGAAGGAGGGTTCTTTATGCAAGACTATGGAGCCATGATTCGCAGCACCTTTGAAATGGGCAGCGTCCGGGACGCGGAGACCCTGTTCGAGGCCTGCATCAAAAGCGCCTTCCCCACCTTCCACTTCCGCAAGCTGGAGCTGATCCGCTTCGTCCGGGAGGAGGAATACATGGAGGGCCGCAGCTGGAACCATGTGTTTGAAATCAAGCGGTCCGAGCTTGCGGGGCAGAAGGTTTGGGAGGTTCACTGCCACCGGGTCACCATGGGCAAGACCCCGGACAAGCACGTTATACTGGATTATATGACACTGGATTTCGTTCAGTATCTGGAGGAGTAACCGAAACGGCACGCCGGGTTTGGCGTGCCGTTCTTCTTTACTTGGCCTTGTCGGCAGCGATGATACGCTTCATGGCCTCGATGCCCACCTTCACCGCGCCAGAGGTGTCCTCGGTCATGGGCATGGCAAGGCCCGCCTTCTCCCGCTCCTGGTTCCACACCGCGTGGAAGCAGCTTCCGCAGCGGACACCCAGCGCCGCCGCCACCACGAACAGGGCCGCGGACTCCATCTCGCTGGCCTTGACTCCCAAGCGCTTCCAGCTGTCCCACTTTTGCAGCAGCTCATAGGAAACCGGGGATTTTTCCGGGCTGTGCTGACCGTAGAAGGAGTCCTTGCACTGCACCACGCCGGTGTGGGTGCGGTAGCCCAAGTCCTCGCTGGCGGATTTCAGCGCGGCGGCAATCTCAAAGTCCGGCACAGCCGGGAACTCGATGGGGGCGTATTCCAGCGAGGTGTGCTCAAAGCGGATGGCCCCGGTGGCAACCACCACATCCCCTGGAAGCACCTCCATGTCGATGCCGCCGCAGGTGCCCACCCGGATGAAGGTGTCCGCGCCCAGATTGTGCAGCTCCTCCATGGCGATGGAAGCCGAGGGGCCGCCGATGCCGGTGGAGCAGACCGTCACCTTTTCTCCCAGCATCGTGCCGGTGTAGACATTGAACTCCCGGTTCATGCCGATGTGCACCGGATGGTCAAAGTACGACGCGATTGCCTCGCAGCGGCCCGGGTCACCGGGCAAAAATACGTACCGGCCCACATCTCCCTGCTTGCAGTGAATGTGAAACTGCATTCCGATATCCTGCATAATTCGTCATCCTTTCCAGATTTGTTGTTGCAATTATAGCACAATCTGTGCAGTTTTGCAAGGGCTTTACAGCCGTGTCAGCTCCTATCCCTGTCCAAAGCCATCCAGCACAAACCGGAAAGCATGTTCCAGTCTATTTTCCTATCATACTACTGGTTTTATTTTATTTTTCCTATTGACAAATTCTTCCGGATGCGCTATTATACCGATAAAGCAAGTTGCTTGATAGGAATTAGAAGGAGGACATGGAAATGAGAAACCCGTTTCTGGCACTGCTGCGGCAGAATTTCCGGTTTGGACGAATGCGCTGCTCCCGGGCTGTGAATATGGCTGGGCGTTGTGCTGCGCCTGTGGGTTTCTGACCTCTTTGCCGTATTGTGTCCGGGAGAAACTGATTATTCCCCGGGCGTTTTTCTTTTCAGCACAAAAATAAAATGAAAGAGGTAACTTCTATGTCTAACTATAAATTTGAAACTTTGCAGCTCCATGTGGGTCAGGAGCAGGCCGACCCCGCCACCGATGCCCGCGCGGTGCCCATTTACCAGACCACTTCCTACGTCTTTAAGAACTCCGCCCACGCCGCCGCCCGGTTCGGTCTGGCGGATGCCGGCAACATCTACGGCCGTCTGACCAACTCCACCCAGGATGTGCTGGAAAAGCGCATCGCCGCTTTGGAGGGCGGCGTCGCCGCTCTGGCAACCGCCTCCGGTGCGGCAGCGATTACCTATACCATCGAGGCGCTGGCACAGAAGGGCGACCACATCGTGGCCCAGAAGACCATCTACGGCGGCAGCTACAATCTGCTGGCCCACACCCTGCCCCAGTACGGCATCACCGCCACCTTCGTCAACGCTCATGACCTTGCCGAGGTGGAGGCCGCCATCCAGCCCAATACCAAAGCCGTCTATCTGGAAACTCTTGGCAACCCCAACTCCGACATTCCTGACATTGACGCCATTGCGGCGATTGCTCACAAGCACGGCCTGCCGCTGGTCATCGACAACACCTTCGGCACTCCCTACCTGATCCGCCCCATCGAGCACGGCGCGGACATTGTGGTGCACTCCGCCACCAAGTTCATCGGCGGCCACGGCACCACCCTGGGCGGCATCATCGTGGAGTCCGGCAAGATTGACTGGAAGGCCAGCGGCAAGTACGCACCCATCGCCGAGGCCAACCCCAGCTACCACGGCGTATCCTTCGTGGATGCCGCAGGCCCCGCCGCTTTCGTCACCTACATCCGGGCCATTCTGCTGCGGGACACCGGCGCAA
>JALFAD010000015.1 GCA_022772525.1 Clostridiales bacterium | reverse complement strand
AAGCGTCGAGCAGCTGATAAAGCACCTGCGCTCCGAGGAAACAATAGCTCCCGCGAAGTTCGACGATTTCAGAGACAGCTACGCCCCGGACGAATTTGCGCCGGACTTCCGCGATGTCAGAGGTCAGGCGGAGGTAAAACGTGCGCTCGAAATAGCCGCTGCAGGCGGTCACAATATAATCATGGTCGGCCCGCCCGGCTCGGGCAAAAGTATGCTCAGCAAGCGCCTTCCGTCGATTCTGCCGGACATGACTTGGGAGGAAGCGCTGGAGGTCAGTCAGATTTACTCCGTCATGGGCCTGCTGACCGCCGAGCAGCCCCTGATCGTGAGACGGCCTTTCCGGTCGCCCCACCACACCATCTCCAATGCGGGCCTTGCCGGCGGCGGCACCAACCCCCGTCCCGGTGAGATATCCATGGCCCACAAGGGCGTGCTTTTCTTGGACGAAATGCCGGAATTCCGCAAGGATACCCTTGACCTGATGCGCCAGCCCCTGGAAGACGGGAAGGTGACCATTTCCCGGGTCTCCGGGGCGGTGACCTACCCGGCGGAATTCATGCTGGTGTGCGCCATGAACCCCTGTAAATGCGGCTGGTACGGCGACCCCTCGGGCAGGTGCCGGTGTTCGGAGCGGGAAGTGGAGAGCTATCGCAGCCGAATCTCCGGCCCTATGCTGGATCGGATTGACATTGTGGTGGAGGTTCCGGCGGTACATTTTGAGGAGCTTCGCGCGAGAGCGGAAGCGGAAGCCTCCGCCGCTATCAAGCAGCGGGTGGACAAGGCCCGTCAGATTCAGAACCGGAGATTCCACGGCACCGGCCTGTGCAACGCCCGGATGGGTCCGGAGGAAATGCGCCGTTACTGCGCCCTCAGCGAGGAAAGCGCGGGCCTGATGAAGAATGCCTTCGAGGTCATGGGCCTGACCGCCAGAAGCTACGACCGCATTCTGCGGGTAGCCCGAACGGTTGCCGACCTGGACGGCAGTGAAGAAATCCAGCCCCAGCACATCGCCGAGGCTATCCAGTACCGGGCGGTGAATCTGGGAAATAGGTAATTCTGAGTATTTTGCGTGTTTCATTAAGCGTGTGGAGTTTCAGGCTCCACACCGGAATCCAAACAGAGAAGGAATTGAGGACGTATTATGGATTTCTTGCAAGTCGGTGCGCTGGTTGTTATGGCGACGTTTTATATTGCCTATTATACAAAAATGTTTTTGCAGCGGCGAAAGGGGATTCAAACCAATCAGATCAACAAGGGAGAAAAAAGCCGAAAGGTTCTCCGCGTAGAATTTTGGATGAAGATTGCCACATTTCTTGTGGTACCGGCTGAGCTTGTCAGCATTTTCTGGAACATCCGGATTTGGGACACAACGGCCCTGAGGGGGATCGGCATCGCCGTGGGAGCGGCTGGGGTGCTGGTGTTTATTTTGGCAATGGCGACCATGCGGGACAGCTGGCGGGCGGGAATTCCCGCAAAAGACAAAACCGAACTGGTTACCACCGGAATCTACCGCTTAAGCCGGAATCCTGCTTTTCTGGGGTTTGATTTGGTATATCTTGGGTTGTTGGTTGCTTTTTTCAACCCGGTACACATGGTTTTCACGCTTTTCGCGGTTATTATGCTCCATTTTCAGATTTTACAGGAGGAAGCGTTTCTGTCGGAGACTTTCGGCAAGCCGTATCTGGAATACAAGCAGCATACGGGTCGCTACTTCCTGATCTGAATATCACACATTATGTAAGAGGTATGTTATGAAAGAAATTTTCCTGCTAAAATTGGGCGAAATCGTCCTGAAAGGCGCAAACAAGCGCCAGTTTGAAGCCCGTCTGCGGCAGAATGTCCGCCGCCGGATGAAACGCTACGGCAATTTTGACGTGTATATCCTGCAGTCCACGGTCTATATTGAGCCAATGGATGAGCAAGCGGACGTGGATGGAGCGTGGGAGGCCTGCCGTTCTATCTTTGGCGTGGTCAGCCTGTGCCGCTGCCGTCCCTGCGAAAAAGACGTGGATGCCATTTTTGACGCCATTGAGAACTATCTGGGGGACGATCTGGACTGCGCAAAGTCCTTCAAGGTGGAGTCCAAGCGTTCCGACAAGCAGTTCCCCATGACCTCCATCCAGCTGTCTCAGGAGATCGGCGGACGGCTGGCGGAGGCCCATCCCGGGGTGGAGGTGGATGTACACCGCCCCGAGTACACCGTGTATGTGGAGGTGCGGGACTTTGCCGCCTATGTCCACGGCCCGGCCCAGCCCGGCGCGGGGGGACTGCCCACCGGCGTGGGCGGCAGAGCCATGGTGCTGCTGTCCGGCGGCATCGACTCTCCCGTAGCCGCCTATATGATTGCCAAGCGGGGCGTGGAGGTGGAAGCCGTCCATTTCTTCTCATATCCCTATACCTCCCAGCTTGCCAAGGACAAGGTGGTGGAGCTGGCCCGGCTGGTGACAAAATACTCGGGAAAAATGACGGTGAATATTGTCTCCTTTACGGAAATTCAGGAGGCCATCCGGGACAACTGTCCGGAGGAATACTTTACCCTGATTATGCGCCGGTTCATGATGGAAATTTCCCAGCGAATCGCCAAGCGGGATGGCTGCGGCGCTCTGATTACCGGCGAGAATCTGGGACAGGTGGCCTCTCAGACCATGGAGGCCATGGCTGTCACCGGCGCGGCGGTGGACATTCCCATCTTTATGCCGCTGGTGGGCATGGACAAGGAGGAGATCATCACCATCGCCCGGAAAATCGGCACCATGGAAACCTCCATCCTGCCCTATGAGGACTGCTGCACCGTCTTTACCCCCAAGCATCCAAAAACCAAGCCCACGCTGGGTCAGGTGATTCACGCGGAGGAAAAGCTGGATCGAGAGGCCCTCATTGCCCGTGCGCTGGAAAGCATCGAGAAGATCAAGGTGAGCTACTATGACGAATCTGTGCTGTGAGGTTTTGGAAAAGCTGAAAGGGAAGACCCTGGTCACCGCCGAAAGCCTCACCGGCGGCGGCATCGGCGCGGCACTGACGGCGGTTCCCGGCAGCTCTGAGGTCTACAAGGGCGGCGTGATCTGCTACACCAACTGGGTCAAGGAGAATATTCTGGGCGTTCCTGCCGAGATTCTGGAGCGATACGGTGCCGTGTCCACATGGACGGCGGGGTATATGAGTTCCGGTGTCCGAAAGCTCCTGCAAGCGGACGTGGCTGTTTCCGTTACAGGCCTTGCGGGTCCCGGCGGGGATGAATTTGGAAATCCGGTGGGCAGAGTGTTCATCGGCTATGACGACCGCCGCACATCGGAAGTGATTGCCTGCCACTTTTCCGGCAGCCGGGAGGAAATCCGAACCCAGACCATTGAAGCGGCCCTGCGGCTGATTCTGGACAACAATTAAAATAAGCGGCGGTTCGCTCAGAACCGCCGCTTCGTGTATATTTTAAGCCGCTGTGGGGTCGTAATTGACGATGATGTCCTTGCTTCTCAGCGCCGACACATCGCCGATGGCGTTGCCGAACACGTTGACCTGCACCAAACAGTAGCAGTTCTGCAGGGCGTCAATGTTAGTCAGCAGGTTGTAATCCATGTAGACATGGGTCAGGGACTGCATATTCCGGAGACTGTCAATGCTGGTCAGGGCGTTGTAGGAGCCGTCGATGGTGGTCAGTGCGCAGCCATCGGGCCAGTCCGGCAGCTCCGGCACCTGATTGCCGGAGAAATCAAAGCTTTGCAGCTTGGTAAGATTCTTCAACATGGTAATGTCCGAAATGGTGTTGCTGGCAATGCCCAGATTCTGAAGTTCCGTCAGGCCAGCCAGCTGGGACACATCGGTAAGCTTGTTGTTGTTCACAGAAAAGTCCGTCAGCAGCACCAGCTTCTCCACGCCTTCCAGCATGGTAATCTGGTTGTTGTCGGCATTCAGCCAGGTGAGCCGGGCACAACTCTTCAGAGGAGCTAGAGAGGTCACGGCATTGAAGCCGATGTTCAGCTTCACCAGTTTGTCCAGCCCGCTGAGCTTACTCAGATCGGTGACTGCGTTGTGCTGCAAATTCAGCTCCGCCAGGGAGGGCATGGTTTCCAGCACATCCAGATTCCGCAGAGTGTTGTCGTGCAGGTCAAGGTAGGTCAGGTTTTTCGCGTTTTCGAGACCCGCGATGGTGCTCAGGGAGCACTCCGCCATGGTCAGGCTGGACAGAGAGGGCAGCGCCGCCAGAACCGACAGCTCCTCTACAGGGAAGGTGCTTCCGGTCAGATCCAGCACTACCAGCTTGGTCAGGGTGGACAGGCTTTCCAGCGTGGGAATCTTCTGTTCCCGGATGGTCAGCTTGGTCAGATTGGGGAGGTAGCGCAGGTCAGAGAAATCCTTCACACCCTCCGGCGCGGTGAATTCCGTGATACCCCACAGGGCGTCGGTGTTCACGGTGCTGGTACTGCTGACGTGAATCAGTTCTCGCATGGCGGCTTCCATGGCAGCATCGGTAAATTCCACCTTTTCAATCACGCCGGTAACGGTGTAATCCAGCGTTGTCACCGTGCTGACCAGCCCGTCCTTGTTGACCGCAATGGCACAGACCTTTGTCTCGCCGGCGGGCAGGGGAATCCCGTCCTCATATACTGGTCCCGCGACGGAGGGGTACTCGCCGTCGGTGGTGTAGTACACGGTGTCGGCATCAGAGGAAAGATGCACGTCAATGTACTGGCTGAAAAAGCCGGATTCCTGATCGGCCTTCGGCGCGGCGGGGCGCAGGGCCTCAATCTGCTGAGCGATTGCCGGATCGGAGATATTGCCCAGCATCTGAACGGCGTCCATCAGCTTGTCCTGCTCCACATAGACCTTACTCAGGGCGGTGTATAACTCGACCGTGGGGTGGTCGTGAATGGAGGTGGTGAGGGTCAGCTCCGCCTTGGTATAATTGCCGCCTTTTTTGTACTGGTTTGCCAGCTCAATGGCTACGTTCTCGTCATGACCGGAGAAGCTGTAGGCCGCGTCATAGAACCAGGAGGACAGCCGGGAGTTACCGTGAAGGGACTGGAAGCGCGCCTGACTGAGCAAGGTATCCCGGGTAAACGCCCGGTCATAAATGAACAGGTACCAAAAGATGCTGGCGAGAATCAGCAGGCCAAGCAATAAAGATACCAGAAATCTGGTTGCTTTCTTCATAAAAAATTGCTCCATTTCGAGAGAATCTCCAGCAATTATACATTATGAGCCTTTTAAAGTCAAGTATTCCGAAAAACGTTACAAATTTCTAACATCTTTTCGGTTATGTAAACCCGAAAACAGACTACTGCCGCCGTTGAAACCAACGGCGGCAGTAGTCATTCTTTGTCCAGCTTGTTTCTGCGGTTACGGTAGAGCTTTGTGCATACCGACAGGGCTGCAAAGCATAGCACAAAGGTGAATCCGCCGGTAAGGCCTGCAACAAGTACATAGTCCAGCGGTTCGGAAAGATAGGGATTGCTGAGTATGACGAAAATTCCCGTGGCCACAGCTGCCAGAAGGCTGACAATCAGATTCGTCTTCCGGTTGGCTTTCAAATGCCGATCCCAGATGCCTTTGCGAAGACAGGCAATTACAATGTACAGGCTTAAAGCCATAAACACGATCCACTCGCCAAGCATTTGCCTGCCAGGTACTCTCATCACCATTTGCAGGGCCATTGCCGCCAGCAGCCCCCAGAAGGCCAGCCAGCAGCCGTTGTGCTCGATTTTCAGCAGCGCCTGCTCCTGCATTTCGTCCAGATTACTTTTTTTCATCACAATCATCCTCCCAGAAAAGTTCGTCCAGTGTTTTCCCCAGCACCCGGCAGATGGCCCGGCACAGCTTAATGGTGGGGTTGTATTCCCCCTGCTCGATGGCATTGATGGTCTGACGGGACACGCCCACGGCGGCAGCCAGGTCCTTCTGGGTCATGTCCTTTTGCACCCGGGCCACCTTGATAGATAAGTTCTTTGGCATATGGCCACCTCGCTTTCATGGGGAGTATATCATATGAGTGACATAATGTCAAGTATATATTACAATAGGATAAATATATTTTTCAAATAAAATGCGGCGCACCGATTCTGGTGCACCGCTGTGTCTTACTGCTTTGCCTGCTTCATGGACAGGCTGATTCTGTGGCGTTTTTCGTCCACGTTCAGCACCACGACCTTCACTACGTCGCCCACCTTGACCAGCTCGCTGGGGTGGCGCAGCCGCCGGTTGCATACCTCGGAAATGTGCACCAGCCCGTCCTGATGGACGCCGATATCCACAAACACGCCGAAGTCGATGACGTTGCGGACGGTGCCGGTCAGCTCCATGCCGGGCTTTAAGTCCTTCATTTCCAGAACGTCCTTGCGAAGGATGGGGGCCGGCAGCTCATCCCGGGGGTCACGGCCGGGTTTCGCCAACTCTTTGGCAATGTCCAGCAGGGTCGGCTCGCCCACGGCGCACTCCTGTGCCGCCTTGCTCAGGCCGTAGGCTTCCAGCTTACCAGTCAGCTCCGACAGGTTGTCGCCTTTTTTGCAGCCCAAAAGCTTCAGAAGGGCGCTGGCGGCGGCGTAGGACTCGGGGTGGACGCCGGTGTTGTCCAGAACCTCCTTACTCTCGGGCACGCGAAGGAAGCCGGCGCACTGTTCAAAAGCTTTGGGCCCCAGCTTGGGCACCTTTTTCAGCTGGGCGCGGCTGGTGAAGGGGCCGTTTTCCTCCCGGTAGGCGACAATATTTTTCGCGGTGGTGGCCGTCAGGCCGGAAACCTGCTGGAGCAGACTCCGGGAGGCGGTATTCACATCCACACCTACCGCGTTGACGCAGTCTTCCACTACCGCGCCCAACGCTGCGTCCAACTCCTTCTGGGGGCAGTCGTGCTGGTACTGGCCTACGCCGATGGCCTTGGGATCGATCTTTACCAGCTCCGCCAGCGGGTCCTGCAAACGCCGGGCGATGGACACGGCGGAACGCAGATTCACGTCATAGTCCGGGAATTCCTCAGCCGCCAGGGGAGAGGCGGAGTACACGGACGCGCCCGCCTCGTTGACAATCATATAGCTGGCATCGGGGAAGGAACGCAGCAGCTCCACCGTCATGGCTTCCGTTTCCCGGGAAGCGGTGCCGTTGCCGATGGCGATGTGGCGCACATCGTGTTTTCGCATCAGGCTGGACAGAACCGTGATGGCTTCCTGCTTTTTGCGTTCATTGAAAGTAGGGTAGACTACGGCGGTGTCCAGCACCTTGCCGGTGGCATCCACCACGGCAACCTTGCAGCCGTTGCGGTAGCCGGGGTCCAGGCCCATGGTGACAAAGCCCTTTACCGGCGGCTGCATCAAAAGGGGCTTGAGATTCAGGGCGAAATTGTGAATAGCCCCGGCGTAGGCCCGGTCGGACAGCTCGTTTCGCACCTCCCGCTGAATGGAGGGGAAGATCAGCCGCTCGTAAGCATCCTCCGCCGCCGCGCGGACAAAAGCAGACACGTTCATGGTGGGCTTCAGCGCCGCCCGGCACACCAGTGCGGCGCCCTCGTTGCCCATGAGCGCCACGTTGGGCTTCAGCACATTTTCCTTCTCGCCCCGGTTGATGGCAAGAATCTGGTGATCCAGCATCCGGGAAATGGGCTGGGAGAAGTCGTAGTACAGCTTATATACGCCGTCCTCCTCGGCATCGTCGGCAGCCTTGCAGGTGAATACGCCCCGGCGCATGACCAGCTCCCGCAGAGCCTTGCGGATATCGGCATCATCGGAAAGATTCTCAGCGATAATGTCGTTGGCACCCTGTAAGGCTTCCTCAACGGTATTTACGCCCTTCTCCGGGTCAACATAGCCCTGGGCCAGCACGGCGGGATCAGAGCCGTCCTGGGCGAAGATGGCCTGTGCCAGCGGCTCCAGCCCCTTTTCCCGGGCAATGGAGCCACGGGTGCGGCGCTTCTGCTTGTAGGGCCGGTACAGGTCTTCCACCTCCGTCATGGTGGCGGCGGCATCGATGGCGGCGGACAATTCTTCCGTCAGCTTGCCCTGATTTTCGATGGATTTCTTCACCTCGTCCCGGCGGTCCTGCAAATTTCGCAGATAGGTCAGACGGGTTTCCAGATTCCGCAGGGTGGTGTCGTCCATGGCCCCGTGCATTTCCTTGCGGTAACGGGCGATGAAGGGAATGGTGTTGCCCTCGTCGATTAGCCGCACCACGTTGTCTACATATTCCTGTTTCTGCCCTAGCTCCTGAGACAGAATTTCATTGATGGTCAGCATCCTGATTGCTCCTTTTCAAAGTCTTGCTCCACAGCATATCACATTCTTTGGAAAAAGGGAAGAAAAAACTTGACAAGCAACCATCACAACGCTATAATACTCAGGTAATCACGGGCCCGTAGCGCAGCTGGGAGCGCATTACATTCGCATTGTAGGGGTCGGGAGTTCGAATCTCCTCGGGTCCACCAATAAAGAGATACACCCATTTGGGTGTATCTCTTTATTCTTTTCCGGGGAGATTCAAACAATCAAATTCATCACCCCACCGGGGTGATGACCGATGCCGGCTTGACGGTATCGGCTCCATACTGACCACAGGGTGGTCAGGCAGAGAATCTCCTCGGGTCCACCAGGAAGCAGATACATCCATTCGGATGCCTGATTCCCATAGAGAATCAATATTTATGTGTTGCTGCCGTCAAGCCGCCGACAAACAGCTGTCCATCGGACTGCTGCAATTGGATGGTTCGAATTTGTCATTGAAAAAAATGAAAACCGAAAGAGCAAATGCTCTTTCGGTTTTCGTGGTCCGAGTGTCGAGATTCGAACTCGAGGCCTCTTGAACCCCATTCAAGCGCGATACCAAACTTCGCCACACCCGGATATTTACCTTGCCGCTCTCTTGACGACTTCGATATAATACCACATAACCCTAGAAATTGCAAGCATTATTTTCACTTTTTTTCAACTTTTTCATTCTCCTCAGAAAAGGGAGAAAAAACGGTGATTTTCCGGAGAAATATGGAAATAATCAAAGCATTTTATTCCTTCTGTTTAAAGAAATAGATACCGGTGCCGGACAGGCAAATCTTTTCCGGGCAGGAAGCCTGAAACGCTTCGGCGGTCAGCTTCGCCAGACTCCTGGTCACGCTGACCACATGAACCTTCACAATGACCTGTTCTCCCGGAAGCAGCGGGCGGTGGTAATCCACGGACAGCTGTACAGCGGGGGCAGTCCCTTCCCCATCCATCAGGCAGTAGGACAAAAATCCCATAGCCTGATCCAGAATGGTGGCGCACAGGCCGCCGTGGAGCGTTCCGGTATAGTTTCGCATCCACGGCATGGTCTGGCAGGTCATCACGATGTCATCGTGGTCATACGCAACGACCTGAAAGTTCATCATTTCCCCGATGGAACCGGGGACGCTGGCGTTAAAGTCCGCAATGCGGCGGCGAACCTTCTCCCCAAAATTGATTTCCTCACTCGCCGCGTTCACTGCTGACCACCTTGCCGATGTTCCACAGGTGGGCAACTGTCCGCTCCGCCTCTTTTTTCTCGTCCTCGTTGCTGTATTCCATATAGATTGTGTGGGCGCTGCAATCCGCGCACTCCACCTGAACGCTCCAGCCGCCCTCATGCGTAATCATACCCGCGCCGCGGCAGATGGGGCAGTCCTCCAACAGGATCATTTCGTCCATTTTCTCGTCTCCTTATCTGAAAATCGTTTCGTTTGCGTCATATATTTCTTCCCGGAAGCAGCGGACATAATCCGGTGCCAGTTCGGGCAGATACTTCGTAACCGCAGCAACCAGCTGCATAGGATTCAGGGAAGGATTCTGGCAGCTGTGCAGAGCGCTGATCTCCAACTCCTCGCCCGTTAGCCTTTTAACCGACAATCTCCGGATCATCGGAATGATGTCCTGCTGGGTTATTCCATTTTTCCCTTTTTTCTCGACAATCAGCTCCGGCTGGAAAAAAAGGTTTTGAATCTGTTCATATACGTCATCAGGGATTTGTCTGTCATATTCCAGAACCAATCGACTTTGCAGCAGCGCAAGGCCCTTGAGCTTCTGCCCCTGCTCGTAAACTCCCCGGATATGAACGCCGTCAATCAGCGCGGCGTTCAGCCTCCCACAGATTTCATCACAGGAACAGGGATGTTCCAGTTCAAAGTCCAGCAGTTCACACCGGCTCTCCACGCCAAGGCTCAGCGGAAGCGCGATAGATACGGACGGTCTTGGATTAAAGCCCTGGGTATGGGTCAGGGGCAGTCCTGCCCGCTTAAAGGCGCGCTGAAACACCCGCATCAGGTCCAGATGGGAAATATAGCGGGCATTTCCCAACTTTTCAAACAGCGCTCTAGGCATCGCAGACCACCTCCTGAAGCAAACGGTTGGCGCCGCAGCCGGCACAGCCGTGGCGGCAGTCGGGAGTCACCTGTCCGTCATAAGCCCGGCGGCGCTCCCGTTTCAGGAAGGCTTTGGACACGCCCACATCGATGGTGTCCCACGGCAGAATTTCCTCCTCACCGTAGCCCCGGGTCGTATAGAAATCCTCATCAACGCCGCACTGGCGGAAGGCGTCGTACCACTTCGCGTAGTTGAAGTATTCATCCCAGCCGTCCAGCCGGGCGCCGTTTTTTACCGCAGTCTCAATGACGGGGCCCAAACGGCGGTCGCCACGGGCAAACACCGCTTCCAGACGGCTCAAATCCGGGCTGTGGTAGTCATACACAATGGACTTGGAATAGAAATGGGATTTCAGGAGCCTGCACCGGCGCAGGTATTCCTGCGGCGTGATCTGCTTTTCCCACTGAAAGGGCGTGTGGGGCTTGGGCACAAAATAGGCCGTGGCCACGTGAACCCGAAGCCCTCGCTTTTTGTTTACCGCGTTTTCCTTCCATGCCTGAATGACCTTGTAAACAAGTTCCGCAATGCCCAGCACATCCTCGTCTGTCTCCGTTGGCAGGCCCAGCATGAAATAGAGCTTCACATTGTTCCACCCGCCGGAGAAGGCCTGCGAGCAGGTGTTGAGAATCTCTTCCTCCGTCAGATTTTTGTTGATGACATCCCGCAGGCGCTGAGTGCCCGCCTCCGGGGCAAAGGTCAGGCCGCTTTTACGGACGGTTTGCAGCTTCTCCATCAGCTCCCGGGAGAAATTGTCAGCCCGCAGAGACGGGACGGACAGATTTACCTTATTTTCAGAGCAATACGGAATCAGCTGATCGGTCAGCTCCTTCAACCCCCGGTAATCGGAAGTGGACAGGCTGGACACCGTGATTTCGTTGTTGCCGGAATGCTCCAGCGTCTGCACCGCCTGACGGTACAGCACCTCCGGGCTCTTTTTGCGCACCGGTCGGCAGGAAAAGCCTGCCTGACAGAACCGGCAGCCCCGGATACAGCCCCGGAAAGCCTCCAGATTGGCCCGGTCGTGGACAATTTCCGTAGAAGGTACAATCATTTCCGTCGGGAAATAGGCGCTGTCCAGATCCTCGATGATACGTTTGGTCACCGTCTCCGGCGCGCCGTCCAGGGGAACGATGGCTTTTAGGGTGCCGTCTTCGTTGTATTCGTGGCGGTAAAAGCTGGGGACGTACACGCCGGGTATTTTGGCGACCTCTTTGAGGAAAGTGTCCTTGTCCCAGTCTTCCGCTTTGGCCCGATCATACAGGGACACAATCTCCACGGTGCTGTCCTCCCCTTCACCCAGAGAAAAGAAATCGATAAACTCCGCCAGCGGTTCCGGGTTAAAGGCGCAGACACCGCCCGCAAAAACGATGTTCTTAAGCCCAACGCGGTCCTTTGCGTGGAGAGGAACACCAGCTAAGTCCAGCATATTCAGGATATTGGAATAAGCCATCTCATAGCCGATGGTAAAGGCAATCATATCGAAATCCCGGACGGGATTCTGGCTTTCCAGTGCCCACAGCGGCAGGTGATTTTTCCGCATTTCCGCTTCCATGTCCCCCCAGGGGGCAAAGACGCGCTCACACCAGATTCCGTCCATCCGGTTCATCACGCCGTACAGGATACGCATTCCCAGATTCGACATGCCGATCTCATAGGTGTCCGGGAAGCAGAACGCCACACGCACGCGGACATCGGATAGATTCTTTTTAACTTCTCCCCATTCCCCGCCGGTGTATCGGGCCGGCTTCTGCACAGCCGTCAAAATGCGCTGTTTCAGTTCGGTCATAGCATTACCTCTTTGTTTATGGTAGGCCTATTGTACAGCGGATCAGGCCGATTTGCAAGGTATTTTTCCGAACAGGAGCTTCGTTAAGGCCGTTACGCAAACCAGCACAGGCAGTACGCCGTCTTTCCGGACAATGAGCAGCCTCAGTGACAGTACAAAGACGGCAAATACGATCAGGCCTTCCACAATGCGGCAGATTCTGTCAGCCTGCCGGGGACAGAGCCATTGCAGGAAGCAGCACAGCATTCTGCCGCCGTCCATTGGATATACCGGAATCAGGTTGAACAGTCCCTGCACTGCCGCGCAAACGGCAAGCTTCGGATAGAAGCGGTACAGGGAAATCAGGAGTAAACTTGCCGCCGGGCCGGCAGCGGCACAGAATAATTCTTTCCTTTTACCCGGAAATACCGTATGGATCTCCGCTCCGCGCAAACCAATGGTAACAGAATCGGCGCGGCCTCCGGATGCGTAAATCGCCGCAAGATGTCCCGCCTCATGAACGGCGGACGCCAGAAACACAACGAATAGCCAATCCAGCGGAAGCAGCAGAATCAACGCTGCCAGCAGAAAAAAGGCGGATGGCTGTACGCGGATCATCCGGCAATCACCTGCCGGCAGAAGATCCGGAACGCTTCAGGGAAGGGCGTCCCGGTTTTCATCTGCATGAGCATATGATCAAGAGACGCCACAGTGACTGCGGCGTCTCCTGGGAAGAGGGTATTCAGCAGAAGTGACCGCTCTTCCTTCAGGATGGAGTTGAGAAGCAGAATGGCAAGCGCGCAGAGAGCGAAAATCAGAAATGGATGATGCCGCTTTTTTGTTTTACCGGACTCCGCAACCGATTGATAATCAATTCTGTAGCCCATATGACCACCTCGGTACAGCATATTCGAAAGTGGAACGCCTATGCGCTGCAGGAGCAAAAACGCTGCCGTCGGCATTCAACACCCCGCCGGGGGGTTGAATGAAAGTAAGCGTAAATCCTGACAGCATATAAAATGCTCTGGCTCTGAGGGAACCTCTGAATAAATCGTCTGCGGCTTTCGCTACGGATCTTTTCCCCCAGAGAAGGGCAAGAATGGCATTTACATTCGTGCGCACGCAAAGTCCTTGAAGAAAGCCAAGGCCAAGCTGAAAGAACCGACTTCCCGCTCATCCGGCAGAAATGTCCGGGGCGTGATGCGGAAGGGAAAGGACTGCATCGGGACTGGCTGGGCTGCTTCGGGATTGCGAGTATGAAGACGACCATGCGGGAATGGGACGGCTGGCTGCGCCGCCGCTATAGATACTGCATCTGGACTACTGGTACATGGTGAAGAACGGTCATGTACAGAGGGCACTCTCAAAAGAAAGACTCGCACAGGCGGGATACGATAGCATCCTTGACCGGTACGAGTCTGCGCATTTATGTGATTGAACCGCCGTGTACCGAACGGTACGCACGTTGGTGTAAGAGGCCGGTCAGAGAACTAGCCTCCTACTCGATCCTTTAAAGAGGAATCTTGCTGGCATACTCGCTGGCAATTTCCAGAAACACCTCCTCATCAAAGGCAGGTTCCTTCCGGGTGCAGCTCAGGAAGGCGCTGAGCAGGCCGCCGGCGTAGAAGGCGGCTACGCCCTTTAACTTCTCCGGCTTTTCGGACAGGCCGGGGCAGGAGCGGCGCAGCACCATCTGAATATCCTCCGTCACCTGATCCAGCAGAATACTCATGAGCAGCGGAAGCAGACTGCTGTGCTCGATGTTCCGAACCAGCTTTTCGTGCATGTGCTGAAAGCGCAGCAGTTCCAGACTCATTTGCCGGAAGTATTCCGGCGCCTGACCGTCCATGACATCCGGCGGAAGCTGGTCCCGGAAGGTGGAAACCATTTCCCGGATGAAGAAGGAAAAGTATTCATATTTGTCGGCAAAGTGCTTGTAAAAGGTCGTGCGCCGGATCATGGCCCTGTCGCACAGTTCATTGACGGTCAGGTCCTCAAAGGGCTTTTCCTCCAACAGCTCCACAAAGGCGGTTTGCAGCGCCCGATAGGTTTTTTGAATTCGAAGGTCCAGTTTCTTTTCCTCCTCCCAATACGGAAACGCTTTTTGGACTTTTGTCATTTAACTTACAAATATATCCAATTGTCTCTTGCATTTTCTCTGAAAAGAGCATACCATTTTTGCTCATAAATGTCAATGCAGGATGAATACCGGAGGGATTAACGATGGCACAGGAAACCCAGAAAACCAACAATTCCAATGCCATGATGAAGCTGGCGGCGTTTATTGTGGATAAACGCAATTTATTCTTTCTGCTGCTGGTCATCGGCGTGATTTTCTCCATGTTTTCCACCAACTGGATTCAGGTGGAGAACGACCTGAAGGCCTACCTGCCGGCGGACTGCGAAACCCGCAGAGGACTGGACATCATGGATGACCAGTTTGTTACCTACGGTACGGCGCAGATTATGGTGGAAAATGTGTCCATGGACCGGGCGCAGGCGCTCTGCGAGTCGCTGAAAGCCATAGAAGGCGTGCAGAGCGTGGACTACGACGAAACTGAGGACTACCGGAATGTGTCCGCCCTGTACAGCATCACCTTTGATTACAGTGAAAAGGATGATGAGTGCCTGGATTCGCTGGAGGCTGTGAAGCAGTCCCTCGCCGGGGAGGATTTCTATGTTTCCACCTCCCTTGGCAACTCCTCGGCGGACATCATCGCCCAGGAGGTCAGCGTCATTATGGTGCTGGTGGCGGTGATTGTGGTGGCGGTGCTGCTGCTGACCTCCCAGACCTATGCGGAGGTGCCGGTGCTGCTGCTGACCTTTGTGTCCGCCATGATTCTCAATCAGGGCACCCAGTTTCTCATGGGCACCATTTCCTTCGTATCCAATTCCGTGACCAGCATTTTGCAGCTGGCGCTGTCGCTGGACTACGCGGTGATTCTGTGCAATCGCTATAAGGAGGAGCGGGAGAGTCTGCCCATCCGGGAAGCGGTCATTGCCGCCCTGAGCAAGGGCATCCCGGAGATCGGCTCCAGCAGTCTCACCACCATCGGCGGACTGGTGGCCATGCTGTTCATGCAGTTTAAAATCGGCCCGGACATGGCAATTTGCCTGATTAAAGCGGTGCTGTTTGCCCTGCTGTCCGTGTTCGTGTTTATGCCGGGCTTCCTCATGCTGTTCGGCCCTCTGATGGACAAGACCCGGCATAAAAACTTTGTGCCGAAAATTCCCTTCGTCGGAAAAATGGCCTACAGGACCCGTTACCTCATTCCGCCCATTTTTGCGGCGCTGCTTCTGCTGGGCTACCACTATTCCAGCCGATGCCCCTACGTCTATGGTTATGGAGAAATTGAGACGCCCAAGCTCAACTACGTTCAGATCGCGGAAAACAAGATCGACGAGAACTTCGGCGCAAACAATTTTGTGGCGCTGGTTTACCCCAAAACGGACTATGCCGTGGAGAGGGAGCTGCTGGCAGAGCTGGACACCTACGATCAGGTGGATTCTTCCATGGGACTTTCCAATGTGGAGGCCATGGACGGCTATATGCTGGCGGATAAACTGACGCCCCGGCAGTTTGCGGAGCTTGCGGATCTGGACTACGAGCTTGCGGAGGCAGTGTATGCCGCGTACGCTGCGGAACAGGAGGAATACGGGCAGATCATCGGCGGACTGAGCACCTATAAGGTGCCGCTGATCGACATGATGCTGTTCGTCTGCGACAAAATCGACGAGGGAATCGTCACGCTGGATGACGAGCAGATGGATTCTCTGAAGGACGCCCAGACCCAGATGGAGTCGGCGAAGAAGCAGCTTCAGGGCGAGGACTTTAACCGGGTCCTTATCTACCTGAACCTGCCGGAGGGCGGCGATGAGACCTACGCCTTTCTGGACACCCTTCGGGGGATTGCCCGACGCTATTATCCCGAGGGAGAGGTATTTATCGTGGGGGATTCCTCTGTGGAGCAGGATTTCAAGACCTCTTTCTCCACGGACAATCTGGTGATTACCATTGTGTCCATTCTCATCGTGTTGGTGGTGCTGCTGTTTACCTTCCAGTCGGCGGGTATGCCCCTGCTGCTGATTCTGGTGATTCAGGGCGCCATCTGGATCAACTTCTCCATTCCGGCCTTTACCGGCTCCCCGCTGTTCTTTATGAGCTATCTGGTGGTCAGCTCCATCCAGATGGGTGCGAATATTGACTACGCCATCGTCATTTCCAGCCGGTATCAGGATTTGAAAACAAAAATGCCCCACCGGGAGGCAATCATTGAGACAATGAACTTTGCCTTCCCCACCATTCTGACCTCCGGCAGCATTCTGGCCTGCGCCGGAACCCTCATCGGTATGATGACCTCCGAGGCGGCCATCGTGGGCATCGGACAGAGCTTGGGCCGGGGCACCATTATTTCCATCGCGCTGGTCATGTTCGTGCTGCCCCAGATTCTGCTGATCGGCGGAGAGCTGGTGGATAAAACCTCCTTCTCCATGCCCCGGACGAACCTGCCGAAGATATCCAGCAGCGGGCATATCCGGGTGGATGGTTTGGTGCGGGGCGAAATCCACGGCTATGTCAACGGTATTGTTCGGGCGGATATCAACGGAGATGTGGAGCTGAATCTGCTGTCCGGAAAAACCACGGAGGAAGGAGGGAATTCGGATGAAACATAAGCTACTTGCGGCAGCTACGGCGCTGCTCCTGCTGACAGGACTGTGCCCGAACGCATTCGCCGCGGAATTGGAAGAGACGGCCCCGGAGCCGGAGGTCATCCGCATTGGTTCTGCCGAGGATTTTCTGGCCTTTGCGGAAAACTGCGTGCTGGACAGCTGGTCACTGGGTGCGCAGGTGCAGCTGCTGACCGACATTTCTCTGGAAGACGCGGATTTTGCGCCGATTCCCACCTTCGGCGGCAGCTTTGACGGCGGCGGACACACCGTCAGCGGCCTGTCCGTCACCCAGAGTATGAGTCCCGCCGGCCTGTTCGGGACGCTTCAGCCTACGGCGGTCGTCAAAAACCTGAAGGTCAGCGGCGTGGCGGCGCCCGACGGCGACGGCATGAACGTCGGCGGCATCGTGGGTGAGAACTACGGCACTGTGGAGGGCTGCGCTTTTACAGGCGAGGTCGCCGGCAAGACCAACGTCGGCGGCATCGCCGGCGCAAACTACGGCACAGTTCGAAACTGCACCGCCAGCGGCAGTATCACCGGCAGCAACCGTACCGGCGGCATCGCGGGCTATCATGACGGCGTGATTGCCGTCTGCCGAAATGAGATGGCGGTGAACACTGAAAGCGTTGACCCCACCATTGATCCGTCGGAAATACACCTGAATTTTAATTTGGATTTTTCTCAGGCCTCCAATCTGGACGTGTCCGATGCCGCCTCGGATACCGGCGGTATTGCGGGCTATTCCAGCGGCAGCATCACGGACTGCGTGAACACCGGCCCGGTGGGCTATCCCCACATCGGCTATAATCTGGGCGGCATCGCTGGCAGAAGCTGCGGCTTTGTGGAAAAATGCGTAAATAAGGGAGAAATCACGGGCCGGAAGGATGTGGGCGGCATTGTCGGCCAGATCGAGCCTCATATCCAGACGGTACTGTCCCCCGACTATCTGGAAACCCTCAGCCAGCAGTTTGAGAATCTTGGGGGACTGGTCAGCCGGACGGGCAGTCACGGCGCGGAAATGGGCGGTAATGTTCAGGCGAGCATTGAGTCTATCACCGGATATCAGAGCAGTGCCCGGGCCGCCGTTGAGGCGCTGGCCGCCGGCGCGGGCAGCGGCGAGGTGGACGAGGCGGCGCTGTCCGACCTGGGCAGCGCCGTGCGGGGAATGGTCAATGCCTCCGGCGGCCTGAAAAACGCCATTGGAGACGGCGTGGATTCCCTAAGCAGCGATATCAGCGCCATTTCCGGGCAGATCAGCTCCATTTCCCGTACCTTTGCGCTGGCTACAGAGGATGCCAAGAAGGAAACGGTGACCGATCTTTCGGATGTGGATCTGGACGCCATTACGGAAGGAAAGGTGTTGTCCTGCACCAACCGGGGCAGAATCGAAGCGGACTTGAATGTGGGCGGCATTACGGGCATCATGGGCTTAGAATCGACTGCCGATCCGGAGGACGACGCTCCCAGCGGCAGCCTGACCCAGCGGCGGCGCTATGAGCTGAAGGATATTGTGCAGGACTGCGAAAATTTGGGAACGGTTACAGGAAAGCGCAGCTATGTGGGTGGAATCTGCGGCAGGATGGAACTGGGACTGATCTGCGATTGCCGTGGCTATGGCTCGGTCAGCAGCGAAAACGGCGACTATGTAGGCGGCATCGCGGGCCTGACCGGCGGAACCATTCGCTCCTGTTTTGCCAAGTGTACCCTGTCCGGCGGCAGCTATATCGGCGGCATCGTGGGCAGCGGCATTGACGAGGACTACAGCGGCGACGCCAGCACCGTCACCGGATGCTGTTCCGTGGTGGAAATCCCGGAATATGAAGCCCACATCGGCGCCATTGCCGGTGTAAATACCGGGGTATTCACCCAGAATTACTTTGTGTCGGATACCTTGGCGGGCATCAACCGGGTAAGCTATGCTTCCGTGGCAGAGCCGGTTTCCTATGACGCGCTTCATGAGGCCCTGCCCAATCCGTTGAAGGCGTTTACCCTGACATTCCTGGCGGACGGTGAGCTGGTGAAAACCCTGTCCTTCCACTATGGAGACTCTTTTGACAGTTCGGTCTTCCCTGAGATTCCCCAGAAGGAGGGCTGCTACGCCCAGTGGAGCAGGGAGGAGCTTCAAAATCTGCGGTTTGACACCGTGGTCGAAGCTGCCTACTATCCCTATATCACGGCGCTCCCTGCCGGTGGGGAGCGTTCTGCAGGGAGGCCGGTGCTGTTCGTGCAGGGCCAGTTCAAGGCCGGGGATACCCTCCAGGCCGACCCGGCGGATACATCTTTCCCACAGGAACTGGGGCAGGTGCTGGAACAGTGGCATTTGCACATCCCGGCAGACGGTTTGCAGACCCACAGCATCCGTTATCTCCCATCTCAGGAGGACGTAACACTGTACCTGCTGAAAAACGGCGCTTGGGAGAAGGTTGACCCACAGCAGATGGGTAGCTACCTGCGTTTTGACGCGGAGGAAGCGGAGGTGGAATTTGCCGCCGTAGCCCGTCAGTCCTTCCGAAGCCGCTGGGTGCTTCCGTCAGCCCTTGCCGCGCTGGCGGTGCTGATTTCGCTGGTATGGCTGGGGAAGAAGCTGAAAAAGCGTTGGTGGATTCTGGCGGCGGCGTTGCTCCTTGGCGCTGCCATTGGAGCCGGATGTTTCCTGCTTCCTAAGACGGAGGTGGGGCAGGGAATTCAGGCTTACGGACTGGTGGAAGAGTGCTTGAAGCAGTCTGCTGCCCGGATGAATCTGACGGTGAAGGCCCAGATTGAGAATACTGATGCCGGTTTTACCGCGGAAATTGACAGAACCAGAGCGGGGGATATCCCGGTCAGCGTGATTTCCGAGGGAGAACGGAAGCTGTACTATGCTGATGGCGTGGTGTTCCTGGAAAACGGGACAGCCTACCGGCTCAATTCCGGCGCGCCGGATTACTGGGAGCTGATGGAAAATGTGCTGGAAATCTGCCGACAGGCACAGATCAAGGTACAGGACGGAAGCTGTTCCATCACCGTGGAAACGGAGCAGGCGACCCGGATTCTGGAGCTGCTGATGCCCTCTGCGGCGGAGCTATTGCCTCAGGCAAATCGCCTGACGCTGGAACTTACGGAAGAAAACGGTCAGCTTTCCCAAATGCGTTTTGTGGGTGCGGGTAATCTGGAGGATTCCGTCAAAACGCCTTACTCGCTGACGGCGGTGGTGGAGATTCTCCCCCTGACTGAGGAGGTACAATTCCCGGAAGCGGTGGCGAAGGCCCTTTCTTCCGGCGACTATCAGGCGAAGGAGCTGTACTCCGATGATCTGGTGGGGCTGATGGAGGCATGGACGCAGCTGCGGAACGCCAATCCTGTCTGTGCAGACATGGTATTGGAGGCAAGCTGCGGCGAGGTAACGCTGAACGATGCCTTCGTATTCTATCAGTGGAAGGTTTCCGGCGACAGAATCCGGGCAGTGGAAAAGGATGGAAACCTTTGCTACTTCACAGACAGCGCGGCTTGTGACAGGACCGGCAGAAAAATAACCGCACCCCAGAGTCTGGATGCGGCAAAGCTGGTGGATATTGCGCTGGACAATCTGGAAAACACCTCCTTCCGCTGCACGAGAGAGGGCGAAATCAGCAAATATGTCTTCACATTAAATCAGAAGGGCATGGGGCAGCTGGTGTGCGCTCTGTTCCCGGCGGCAGAAAAAATGGACGCGTCCTTTGACAGAGGAAGCATCCAGCTTACGGTCAGCGATGGGGAGATTCAAAGCGCGGCTGTGACCTGCCATGGCAGCGGGAAACTGTTAGCGGCGGAACAGGAGCTTCAGATGCAGCTGGACATCCGTCGGCTCAGCGACAGCCCGGGGCCGGAGCTTCCGGAGGAAGTGCGGGAAGCGCTGCTGAAATAAGACCAAAGCGGGACGCCCTGAAACGTCCCGCTTCGCTTTTTTTACTTGACAGCGGCAAAGCCCTTTTCGAGATCCGCAATGATATCGTCGATGTGCTCGGTGCCGATGGACAGGCGGATGGTGCTGGGGGTGATGCCCTGATCGGCCAGTTCTTCCGCGCTGAGCTGGCTGTGGGTGGTGGTGGCGGGATGAATCACAAGGGACTTCACGTCCGCCACATTGGCAAGCAGGGAGAAGATTTCCAGATTATCGATAAACTTCCATGCCGCTTCCTGACCGCCTTTGATCTCGAAGGTGAAGATGGAGCCGCCACCGTTGGGAAAGTACTTCTCATACAGGGCGTGATCGGGATGATCGGGCAGGCTGGGGTGGTTCACGTGCTCCACCTGCGGGTGATTCGCAAGGAACTCAACGACCTTTTTCGTGTTCTCTACGTGGCGGTCAAGCCGCAGAGACAACGTCTCCACACCCTGCAAAAGCAGGAAGGCGTTGAAGGGGGAGATGGTTGCGCCGGTGTCCCGCAGCAGAATGGCCCGGATGTAGGTGACGAAAGCGGCGGGGCCTGCGGCATCCACGAAGGATACGCCGTGGTAGCTGGGGTTGGCCTCGGCGATGGGTGCGTACTTGCCGCTGGCCTTCCAGTCAA